>QKPP01000252.1 GCA_006508105.1 Myxococcales bacterium FL481
TGGGTTGGCCCTTCGAGGCGGAGTTTGAACAGTAGACGCCGTGGGCGGCCCCATTGCGAGCCGGCCGGGGTCGCTGGCTCGAGTTCGCAATGGCCGGGCCAAACCCCGTGGTGGGCGTCTGAGACCGGGCGACCCGCTGCCGCCTGCGCGAGCGACTGTAGCCGCCCGCCGCTGCCCGGCGAACAGCTGACGTCTGTCGCGACCGGCACCTCGCCGGTCGCGCTGCACTGGTTACTGGTTGGCTCGGGCGCCGCCGACAAGCCGCGCCGGGCCGGGCCGGGCGACCGCCGAGCCACGTTCCCGTGAACTCGCCGACCTCGTCGAGCGACCAACGCCATCGCGTCGCGCCGGCGACGCGTCAGCCGTCGCCGACCGCTGATGGATCGACGTGGCCAAGGCCCCACACCTACGCTATGTGACGCCTTCCCGCTCACGAACGATACGCCATGCGCATTCACCCATTTTCTGCTCTCCGTCCCCCGCCTGACAAAGCGGCGGAAGTGGCCTGCGTTCCGTACGACGTCGTCGATACCCACGAGGCCCGAGCCATTGCAAACCGCAGCCCCGACAGTTTCATGCGGGTGATCCGACCTGAGGTGGATTTGCCCGAGGGGACCAGCCCCTACGACGATCGCGTGTACGACGGGGCCAAAGCGGCGCTCGATGGTTTGCGCCAGCGCGGCACCCTCGAGCGGGAGGCCGCGCCGTGCTTCTACGTGTACACCCAGCACGCCACGATCGGCGCCCGACAAGTTCGCCAGACCGGCCTCGTCGCTTGCTGCCACATCGACGACTACCTCGCCGACAAGATCAAAAAGCACGAAAACACCCACCGCGACAAAGAGGACGACCGAACCCGACACGTGCTGACGCTCGCCGCGAACGCGGGCCCCGTGTTTTTGACCTACCGACGCGTGGAGTCGGTGGCCACGTTGGTCCAACAAGCCCTCGCGCACCCGCCACTGTTCGACTTTGTCGCCGACGACGGCGTCCGCCACATCGTGCACCGAGTCGAGGAGACCGAGCCGCTCCGCGCCGCCTTCGAGCAGGTCGACGTGGCCTACGTGGCCGACGGGCATCACCGAACCGCGTCGGCGGCCCGCGCCGGCGCTCGGCTGCGTCAAGAAAACCCGGCGCACACCGGAGACGAGGAATACAACTGGTTTCTCGCCGTTTTGTTCGCCGCGGACGAACTACACATTTTGCCGTATCACCGCATCGTGACGGATCTCCACGGTCTGTCGGATGATGCATTTCTCCAGGCACTCCAAGCGGTGGGTCGGCTCGAAGCGGTCGACACCCCGGAGCCCGCCGGTCCGGGCTGCTTCGGCGTGTACCTGGCCGGCCAGTGGTGGCACCTCACCATCGATTCGTCCCCAAGCTCCCCGGATGACGTGGTGGCCTCGCTCGACTACGTGATCCTGTACGAACGAGTCTTGGCCCCGGTCTTGGGCGTTGGGGACATTCGCGCGGACCGACGAGTTGACTTCGTCGGCGGCATCCGTGGCACGAACGAGCTCGAGCGGCGTGTCGATGCTGGCCAAGCCAAGGTCGCATTCGCCATGCAGTCCACGACCATGGCACAGCTGATGGCGGTCGCTGACGCGGGGGAGATCATGCCGCCGAAGAGCACGTGGTTTGAGCCCAAGCTGCGTTCGGGGCTGCTGATCCACACCCTCGACCACGACTGACCCGGTCGCCGAGCGTCCATCGAACGGCAGACTCGTTGGACCGCGGCAAGCCGCGACTTGTTTCGCTCACGACCGCGAAACTGGGACCGCTGCGCCCCCCGCATGCTTGGGCCATGCGGGCGATCGCGTGCGTTGTGCTTGAGCTGGGCACCAGACGGTCCAGCGCGATACGCTGGCGCAGTCATGACGACACAAACTCGAATCACCCGCCGCGGACTGCTTCAGAGCATCGGCACGGCGTCTTTGGTCGCGGGCTGCAAAGCGGGTACCGAGGGGCAAGCACCTCCGGTGTCCCCACGCTCCCCGGCCGTCGAAGGCGAGCAAGTGGGACCCGAGGCGACTCGGCTGGCCTTCGCTCTGAACGGCGCGCCCGTGGACGTTCAAGCCGAACCCCGGACGACGCTGTTGGCACTGCTGCGAGATGATCTGGGCTTCACCGGCACAAAAGAGGGTTGTGATCGCGGCGCGTGTGGTGCCTGCACGGTGTTGGTCAACGGCGCCGCACAAAACGCGTGCATGCTGTTGGCCCATGACGTCGCCGGGGCTTCGGTCACGACCGTCGAAGGACTCGCTCCCGCCGGTGAGGTCGGTCCGTTGCAGCGCCAGTTTGTGGCTCACGACGCGCTCCAATGCGGGTTTTGTACCTCAGGGATGCTCGTTAGCTGCTCCGCATTGCTCAAGCGCACGGCCGACGTGGGCGGTCAGCTCACCGCGGAGCAGGTCAACACGGCGATCTCCGGCAACCTTTGTCGCTGCGGCAGCTACCCGCACATCGTCGACGCCGTCCTCGCGACGGCGCGAGAGCAAGGACTCGCGTGATGAAGCAGCATCGCCTCAAAGTCGGGTTTTCTCAAAACTACCGCCAGGCCGTCGTCACCACCCCGGATGACGAACCGCGACCGTGGGATGCGGACAGCCAGTTGACCCAGGTCGGAAAGCCCACGCCGCGCATCGACGGCGTCCTCAAGGTCACCGGGGCCGCCAAGTACACCTTCGACATTGCGCTCCCGGGGATGCTGTTCGCGGCGGTCCTCCGTTGCCCGCATCCGTGCGCCAAACTCGTTGCACTCGACCTCCAACCCGCCGAGCGAGCCGAGGGGGTCCGCGCCGTATTGGCGGTGGCGGAGATCGGCGACCGGCTCCTGTACGCGGGACAAGATGTGGCCGCCGTCGCCGCCACGTCGGCCACACTGGCCCGCGAAGCTCTCGCGGAGATCGTGGCGACGTTTGAGCCGCTGCCGTTCGTCGTGGACCCAAGTCGCGCGCAGCAGCCCGACGCACCAGCCGTGCATCAAGGGGCGGTCCAAGAACGACGCACCGAGGGCGACGAACCGGGCGAAGCGTCCGCAGCGAAACGCCGAGGCAACACCCGCCCCGGTCGCAGCCAGAAACGCGGTCAGGCGGCCAAGGGCCTGCGTCGAGCCCACACCGTTTTCGAAGCCACGTACACCACGGCCGTGCAGACCCATTCGGCCCTCGAATCCCACGGTCTCGTCGTGCGGTGGGACGGCCCCAAGGCGATGACGGCGTGGGCCTCGACCCAGTCGATCTTCAGTACCCGACGCGACCTGGCCGACATGTTCGACCTCGAGGCCAACCAGGTCCGCGTCATCACCGAGTACATGGGGGGAGGCTTCGGCGGCAAGTTCGGGGCGAACGCGCCAGGTTCTTCGGTGGGCTGGATCGCCGCATCTCTCGCTCGCAAGGCCCAAGCCCCCGTCAAGCTCATGTGCCAACGCGACGAGGAACACCTTGTCGGTGGCAACCGCCCCGACTCGCGCCAACGGGTGCGACTCGGCGCGGATTCGCGGGGCCGTCTCGTGGCCGTGCACGTGCAAGCCAGCGGCACCGCCGGAATCGCCACGGGGGCCGGCGTGGGCCGCAACGCGTTCGGCATCTACAGCCGTTGCCCCAACACCCTCGTCGAGAGTCTCGACGTGTTCACCAACGCCGGGCCCAGCACGGCCTTTCGGGCCCCGGGGCATCCACAGGGCGCGTTTGCCATCGAGTCGGCGCTCGACGAACTGGCGTTGGCCTTGGGGCAAGACCCGGTTGACATTCGGCTTGCCAATGATGGTCACCCGGTGCGTCGCTACCAACTCGAGCTCGGCCGAGAGCGCTTCGAGTGGACGCGACGACGCGAGCACGCGCGAGCGCAACGGCGCAGAAACACCCGGCTGCGACGAGGTGTGGGCGTCGCGTCGTCGATCTGGGGCGACTACTCAAACCCGGGGGTCGTGGTCACGGTCGTCGTGGGTCGAGACGCGAGCATCGAAGTTCGCAACGGCGTCCAAGACATCGGCGGAGGCATCGGGACGAGCATGGCCCTCGTCGCCGCCGAGGTGTTCGGCCGCCCCCACGACCGCGTGCGCGTGCACATTGGCGACTCCGAACTCGGATCGGGAGTTGGCAGTGGAGGTAGCTCGACAACTGGCAGCGTCACGCCAGCCGTTCGCAACGCCTGCGAAAAGGCCAGGGCCGGGCTGCTCGAGCTCGCCGCCACGAAGTTTGGTGTAGCCGCCAACAAAGTGCAGTGGGAGGCGGGCGGTCGGGTTCGTTTTGGTCGTCAGACGCTGGAATTCGAAGAGCTATGCAAGCACATCAGCGGCGACGCGCTAGTCACCACTGGGTCACGCCCCAAGACGTACGCCAGTCACCCCTACGCCTACCCGGGCAGCTCGGTGCCCCAGATCGCGGGCGTACAGTTCGCCGAAGTGGAAGTTGACACGTGGACCGGGCTCGTTCGCTGCACGCAGGTGCTCGCCATCCACGACTGTGGCCGGGTGATGAACGAACTGACGGTGCGCTCGCAGATCAACGGGGGGGTGATCGGGGGGGTCGGCTACGCCTTGTTTGAAGAACGCGTCATGGACAACGACCTCGGGGTGATGGTCAACGCGAACTTCGAGCAGTACAAGATCGCCGGTGCCCGGGATGTGCCGCAAATCGACATCGTGTTGACCCAGGTCGTGACCGGCTCCAACAGTACCGGCGCGGTCGGGATCGGCGAGCCGGCCACCATCCCCACTGCGGCGGCCATCGCCAACGCCACCGCGAACGCGCTCGGCGTCCACGTCCGCAGCTTGCCGCTGACGCCACGACAAGTTCTCGCCGCGTTGTCGCGGCCGTCTCCCCAAGGAGCCGCGTAATGCATCCGTTTCGCCTGGTTCGACTTCCTCAGCTCGACGCGGCCCGTAAGCGCTTGGTCGAGCAGCCCCACCGTCTTGCCCGCGCCGGTGGCATCGACCTCCTCGACCGCATGAAGGAGGGCCTTGATGCGCCCCACGAGCTGGTGGAGCTGCGGGCGATCGACGACGCGAACGCGACGACGTTGCACCATTTGGGGCTCACCTCCGCCGCGGCGGGTGCCCCCTACCGCGTGGGGGCCCTGCGAACACTGGCCGACCTCGCCGAGGTGGGCTCACTTCCCGCCGACTACCACGCGTTGATCGAGGCGGCAGGCCAGGCCGCCACCCCTAGCATTCGTCGCGGAGCGACCCTTGGTGGCAACCTGCTGCAGCGCCCGCGCTGCTGGTACTTTCGCAACGGCGACATCGACTGCCTCAAAAAGGGAGGCTCGGTGTGTCATGCGATTACCGGCGAAAACCGGTACCACGCCATCCTCGGTGGCGGTCCATCGTACATCGTGCACCCGTCGAGCACTGCGTGTGCCCTGGTGGCCCTGGGAGGCACCGTACTCGTGCGCAGCGGCGAACCCGAGCCGGTCGCCCTCGACATCGAGCAGTTGTTCGTCTCGCCGCGACCGGATCCGACCCGTGAGCACCGACTGAACCCGGGCGAGCTGGTGCTCGCCGTGGATCTCCCGGCCCCTAGCGGGCGGCGTTCGGCCTATTCCGCGTTGCGAGAGAAGCAAAGCCACGACTGGCCGCTGGCCGAGGCTGCGGTCTCACTGCGCATCGAAGACGGGCGAATGAAGGATGTCCGTGTCGCGCTCGGTCACGTCGCCCCCGTTCCCTGGCGGGCTCTCGCCGCGGAACAACAACTCGAAGGCCAAGCCCCCCACGCTGAACTGTTCGCCACCGCCATGACCGAAGAATTGCGGGGGGCCAAGCCTTTGCGAGACAACGGCTACAAAGTCCCCGCCGCGATCGGGGTGGGTCGCGACGCCCTCCACCGTGCCACCGATCTCGCCATTCCGGAGTAAGACCATGCCTGACTTCATCCGCGTTGATGACACCCGCCCGGTCTGCGCTCACCTGCGCACCAAGGGCCTCGATGTGTACGGCCGCGATACCGCCGATGCGTTTCACACCAGTCGGTCGAGCCACTACCACTGCCTGCGTACCAAGTTCGTCACGGGACCCGACGCGGCCTTGTGCGTGCCCGAGGAATGCCAGCCCGGTCGGGCCTGCTTCGAGCCACGCTAGCGCTGAACCGTTACGCGCTGGCCGGCGCTGAGCACCACCGTGGGAAAACTTCTCTCCACGGTCGTCATCACCGAGGCGAGCTCTCCCACCGTCACGGGGCCGCGAACATCGAGCTGCACCACGTTCTTGCCGGGGTGGCGCTTCTTGAGACCGGCCACCACAGACGCGAGGTTGCCGAGCCCGCTGACGGTCACCGGCTGGTGAAAGCTTGGGCTCGCGGCATCGACGGCGTACCGATGCGCAGCCTCCACGCCGACCACCAGTCCCAGCACCTGACTCTCCTCGCGCACCGTAAGTCCACCGGGGGGAAGCAGGAAGAACGGGCGGGCGCGCAGGCCGGCTTGGGGGTGGTAGACCAACAGATGCAACGTGGGCACGCCGCGCGGGCGGGACGAGGCCGCCGCGTAAGCCGCCTCGATCAGCGTAGACGCCGGGATCGATGCCTCCGTAGCGAACAAGACCCGCGACGGGAAATCGACGACCACCGCGTGAGACTCCACGGCGAGATCGGACCACAACCCGCGAAACAGCCCGTACGCGGCGCTCGGACAAGCCCCCTTGCACTCGGCCGCGGTCGCCGGGGCCTCGAAACGTCCGTTTTGCAGCGGCATCGACAAGAGGTCAAACGCGACCAGCTCGCTGGCGCTCAACGTGACGTACACCCCGGGCTCGAGAGGTAAACCGACGGCCGGAGCCAGCCGTTCGAGCCCCACTCGATCGCTCACTTGTTTGGTCACCAGCTGACGAAAGCCAGCGAGCTCTTCAAACTGGGAGGTGGGCGCAAACGCGGCCAGCATCGCCACAAGACCAGTTACAAGCAGATTCATCACGATTGGACCTCAGTAGGACTCCACCGCGAACGGCAGCCACGGATGCACCCAGCCTTCGGGCAGCGGCGCCACGGTACCGTCGACTCGGGCTTGTCGAGCCTCCGTCGGTCGCGAGCCTTCACTCACGGCAGCGTCGCGACGCAGCGCTGGCGGCAACGCGCTCATCAGCCCCACCACGGTGTAACGGCCCGACTCGCTGGCGGTGGCCAGGTGGAGGCTCCACGGCGCCTGTCGACACGCGACGTGCACCAAGTACCCGTCGTGCAGCCCTTCGTCGGCCTCGGCGGTGAGCCCCACCACCACCTCCGCGAGCTCCGGCGACCACAGGCCCAACCGCTCGAGGCGAGCTTGCCCTTGCTCGCGCAGCACCGGCAGTAGCTCGGCGACGGGTGCCACCCGCTGGGTGTGGCAACCGGCGCCGCGAACCATCGCCGCGTAGTCGTCGACCTGGGCCACGAATCGCCGCTGGATCTCGCGCGGGTTGGCGTGGCGATCGAGCTGACGTCCGAACGCCGCCAAGATCGACGTGGGAGAACCCGAGTTGAGCCAGCCTAACAGCGAGAACGCGTCCCAGGCCCCGTCTCGGGGGCTCGTGCGCACGCACTGGGCGGCGTCTTGTTCGATGCAGTGCACGAACGCCTGAGCCGCGCGCCGAGCCGGTTCGGTCGGGTCGACCGCCGGTGCCGTGACTGGGTCGGCCCGACACGCCATTGCGCCAACAACCACAACACACAGCGAGGACACGAAGCGCGGGCGAGGCATGGACTTTGGGCGCGAGTAACAGACCGCGGTAACGCGAGCAAAAAATGCGCGACGAGCCGAACCGATGGGTCGACGCGCGAGGAATTTTGAATTTGAGCCGCAATCGAGATGCTGCCCACGTGCGGACTCGCGCGGTAACACCCCCGTCATCCTCAGACAAGCCAGCGTCCAAGCCTCGTCGCAAGCCGAGTCGGGCCAAACGGCCAGCCCGCGCGGCGACGGCAGCGGGCCCCGAGGCGAGCCCCGAGGCGAGCCCCGTTTCGGCGCAACCGAACGCCAGCCCGTACTGGGCGAGCCCCGCCGGGCAGGTGCAGCTGTACCACGGCGACTGTCTCGAGATCCTCGCGACGATGCCGCCGGAGAGCGTGGACGTGGTATTTGCCGACCCGCCATACTTTCTGTCCAACGGCGGAACGACTTGCAGCTCCGGTAAACGCGTCAGTGTGAACAAAGGGAACTGGGACGAGAGTCGGGGCCCGGAAGACAATCACGCGTTCAATCGCGAATGGCTCGCGGCGTGCCGCCGCGTGCTGACGCCCGACGGCACGATCTGGGTATCTGGCACCAGTCACGTGATTTACAGCGTTGGCTACGCGATGCAGCAGCTCGGATTCAAGCCACTCAACGAGATTGTGTGGGAAAAGCCCAATCCGCCGCCCAATCTGTCGTGTCGGTACTTCACCCACTCTACCGAGTCGGTGCTCTGGGCCGCGCGAGATCGCAAGTCGAAGCACCATTTCGACTACGCAGAGATGCGCCGCCGCAACGGCGGCAAGCAGATGAAGACGGTGTGGCGGATGACGGCCCCGGGCAAGCGAGAAAAACTCCAGGGCAAACATCCCACCCAAAAACCCCTCGATCTGCTCGACCGCCTGCTTGTCGCCAGCTGTCCCCGTGCGGGCCGGGTCCTCGATCCGTTCAACGGAAGCGGCACGACCGGGGTGGCCGCGGCCCTCCTCGAGCTCAACTACATCGGTATCGAACGCGAGACGGAGTACCTTGAACTCACGCGTCGTCGCCTAGAAGATCTCCGGCCACAGTGGCGTCAGGGCGAGTTGCGCATGGCGTCCGCGAGCTAGTTCGACTCCCCGGCTCTGGCGAAACCGCAGCGCGGCCGGCTGCCCCGCGGTTTCGCGCTCCACCTCCACAAAACCGCTCGACCGGTCGGGGGGCGATGTGAGAGTCAGAGCGAGGCGACCACTCACGGTCGCACACCACGCGACGCAAAACGAACCGCGAACTGGTTTCATCAACGGTTTTCTGCTCAAATACCACCAGGTTCGGTCATCAGGCGGACCCTTGAGTCCGCGGACCTAAGGGTCCGGTAGCTTGAAGACGCGGTATCGACACAGATTCGACGGCCAGACCTAACGGCACGCAACGCACTGCGGTCGCTTCTCGCACGCCAAAGAGAATCTGCCTTGTCGCACTCCACTACGGATCTACCTCCGCCTGCACCGAATTCCGCGCCCGCCCTGCCAGTCGACCTGTCTGTGCTCGGTGAGCGCCTCGCATCCGGCTTCGCCGTCCTCGACGCACGAGGCTGGATCACCTACGCCAACGATCTGCTCTGCCGGCTGCTCCAGTTTCCGCGCTCGGCTTTGCTCGAGAGCATCGCCCACCATCGGCCGCCGTACGACCCGTCGCAGTACCAGGCGTGTTTGGCCGACACCGCGAAACACACTCGCGGCGTGCTCATGAATTGGCGCACCTACACCAACTGCGAGCTTCGCCTGGTCGTCTGGCCGTTTCCGTTGTTCGGTCCCGCCGGCGAGAGCATCGGTAGCTTCGCGCTCATCGAACCGGCCACGCCCAGCACCACCGCGAGCTCGCCCAGTGCCCTCGTCGACTCGCAGCTGCCGGACGACTTGGGCTCGCCCGCGCTGTCGCCCCGAGAGCGAGAGATACTGCAGGCGCTGGTCGAGGGAAAGAGCCTCGATCAAGCGGCCGCGACGTTTCGCATCAGCCCCCACACCGTACGAAACCACCGCAAACGGATCTATCGCAAACTCGACATCCGCTCGGAAGCCGAGCTACTGCGGCTGCTGTTTCTGGGTCGTCCCCGGGCCACACCGGACTAGCATCGCTTCCACGGGCTCGGATCGTGAGGAGTGCGGTCTGTCGGTTACGCCATCCGACCGACCAGCCCGCATCGCCGAGCAATCTGACGCGCGCATCGGCGTCGGTGATACAAGATCGTGACTGTCGTGTCTGACAAAGCGACGTCACCGACGGCTGATTGCGCGCAGTTTCCCTGACGAGGATCAGCCTCGACTCGCGTGTGGTCAGGCCAAGTGACCAGCGAAATGGTGCTGACGCGGGGCCGTCTGCTGTTCATGTCGAGAATCCCTTGCCGTCGGACCTGATGACCGGCGGGGGGATGGCCGGCGAATTCGCGTCTGCGCTTCGAGTCGTGAATCCGCCATCGTCGGGCTGAATGATCGGTGACAAAACGGCCGGCAAATTGGCGTCCGCTCTCCGGGTCAGAATTGCCTCGTCGTCGGGGACCCGCCTCGCGGCGCCACGACAGCCGAACTCGCGTCGGTGGTCGCGCTCGTGATTCCCTGTCGTTGAAGCGACACGACCCTGGTCGAAAGCCGGTCGATTGGCTCACAATCGGGCCGCCGCCAAGTCGTCCGCCGGGACTCGACGCGTCCCGCAACGGGACCCTCGCCGACCCGCTCGCGCCGGAGCGCTGCCACGACCGAGTGCCCCCCGAGCGCGGACTGGGGCCACGTCGCCGACGGCCTCGCGTCCGCCCGCGCCCACCACGGTGCCGCCGCTCCGGCCCGCCGAATGGACACGGGCCGCGAACTCGACTCGGCCCGGCTGGAGCGGATGAGGCGGCCGGTACTCGTCTCGGGTCGAGCCCGAGAGATCGAGCCGAGCGGCGGCCGCGGTGACAGCGGAGGGAGTCTTTGGCGCGTGAGCAGCCGGAAACGACGCC
>QKPP01000250.1 GCA_006508105.1 Myxococcales bacterium FL481
GAACGACAGCGGCGACGCGCGGCTAATATACTCGTTTGCCATCGAAGTGCACCCCGCGAGCATCCTGCGCGCGCGGAGAACGCTGGCTCTGCGCATCGGACCACAGCTCTGCAATTCAGCTGAAGCTAGCTTGTCAGCGGCCCGGACGGACCGGGTCGCGCGGGCGAACTGTCGTTGAGCCGCGGGCCCTCGTCTCGTCGGGTCTGAAGATGCACGACCGAGATCTGAGCCGTTGCCGACTCACTCCTCGTCGCCCTTGCCCTCTTCGTCCTCGCCTTGACTGGCGCTGGACCCCGACGCTCCGGGCTCGGCGGCGTCGCCGTCTTCGTCGCCTTCTTGCTCCGACCCGTCGTCCTCCTCGCCGTCGCCATCCTCGCCTGACGCGGCCGGCTTGTCGCCGTCTGGGTCGGCCGGGTTCTCGTCGTCGTCCTCCCCGCCCTCGTCGTTGACCGCTTGCCCGCCGGCCTTCGCGGGCTCGTCCGCCTCGGGCTCCTCGGCTTCCCTTGCCGCTTGTTCGCGCTCTTGGCTGGCTTGCTCCTCGCGGGCTTTCTGCGCGCGACGCCGTTCGTCCTCCTCTTCTTCCGCGCGGCGCTCCGCGTCTCGACGCCGTTCCAAGACCTCGCGTTCACGCTCTCGGGCGGCGTCCGGGTCCGCCGGCTTGCTCGGGGGACCGCCGCGACTCGGTGGGGATTTCACGGCTTGGCCGGAGGGATCGGCCTTCGGCTTGGCCCGTTCTGCGCGTTGTTTTTGTCGCTCTGCCTGTCGCTTGCGGCGCGCGGCCTCTCGCTCGCGCCGTTTTTCTCTGGCCTCGCGGACCCGGTCTTCGCGGGTCTTGGCATTGATGCCGCGAAACCGGGGGCGCGCAGCGCTGCCTTGCAAGCGAAACCCCAGCCAACCCTCCAGCGGTGCTTCTAGACGCGAGTCCTTACTCGCCGTGCTGAGCAGCAACCGGACGCTGTCATTTTCCTCTTGAAGCCGCTCGTTTACCAGCAGTTTGATCTCGATGTCGAAGCGAGACCGTTGTACTGGGTCGTTGAACTGAATCTTTCCGCCAACAACCAGCGTAAGATCTTCACTTTCGGCCTGGAACTCCTCGGCTTGCGCCACGCCATCGGTGACGGTCAACTGGCCGTTAAGCTCCCCGAGTTTCAGCTCCGGCAGCGTGATCCCTTTTGCCAACCAGCCCTTCGCCCCGGGAATGTAGACCAACTCTTCGCCGTCGCCGACGGTACAGCCCGCGCACACCAAGTTGATGACCCCGTTGGCTCGCTCAAACTGACGCTCGGGAGCGGTCAGCTCGACGTGACTACTAAACGTGCCTGAAACCGGTGCGTTGACCGACTGCTGTAGACGTGGAACGGAGTACAGCGGCACGCGATCGATATCGAGCTTGATGTCAGCTGCATCCTCGCGCCAGTCCACACTCGCACTGAACCGGCCTTCGTCGAGCTCGGCGTCCACATCGACTTGGATGTCGCCCGCGATCAGGGAAAACCAAGACGGCGTGATCTCGAGTTCATCGACCACGAACGGCACCGTGATTTGGTCGGATCGACTCGGCGCGAAGCTCCACGTCACGTCTCGCAACGTCACCGCACCCCACGGCGAGATATCCAGCTCGCCGATCGTCACGAGATAGCCGCGCCGCTTGGCTTCATCCGCCAAGCGCCACGCCAACGCGCGCTCAGGCAAGTTGAGCCACAACAGGACCACAAACGCCACCACCCCACCGGTGAAGAACGCCGAGTACCGCCCGAGCGCCCTCAGCCCCAGACCCGATCCCGCCCCGGGCGCGTCCTTGTCCCGGCTCCAAGGAAATCTAAATCGCCGTGCCATCGCTTGTGCGTCCCTTTCGAGCTACGCGCCCTTGTCCTTGTCGGCCTCATCGTCTGCTTGCGCGACGCGTTCCCACGTCGCCAGCTCGACATCGACCCGGTTGAGTCGGTCTTCCTGCGCCGAGGCCGAGCGGATATGCAGCCGCTGGGTCACAACAATGCTGTTGGACTTGGTCTCGACGTGCGTCAGAAAGTTGATCAGCTGCTCGACGGTGACGTCTCGTAGATAGAACGTGTAGGTGCGCTTGCGAATCCCCTCGCTCGGAGCAAAGACGGGCTGTTCCCCCTGGTCCGAGACCGACACCCCCGTCGCCGACGAGGCTTGCTCGATGAGCGTGCTCCACATCAGTGGCTTGTCGCTGATGCTGTGCTCGCGCTCGGCCTTTTGCGCCAGTTTCGACTCGTACGAGGACCCGCGGGTGTAAACAAGCTCGAGGGCCCGTTTCTGGTCGCCGATCTGCTGCTCGAGCTCACCGAACCGTTTGTCGCGCAGCACGAACAGCACCGCGAGACTCATGCCCACCGCGACCACCACCAAACCCGCGATGAGGTTGCGCTCTCGCGGTTGCAACCGGGCCCAAAAGCCGTGGGAGGTCTTCTTGATCATCGAGGACGCGGGAGCCATTACTCTTCCTCTTTGTCGGCGCGAAAGCACAAGTGGTCCAGCTTCATCGTGAACATCTTGCGTTCGCGTTGGTCGCGGATTTTGCCGGGCATCACTTCGGAGATGCACGGAAGCTCGCTCGTGAGCTTGAGTTTGAGCCGATCTTGGGCGGTTGCTCGCGTGGCCGACAGCTGAAGATCGATGACGAGCTCCCGAATGTCGATCTGCGCGATGACCAGGTCGTCGTCGGCCACGATTCCCGCGTCTGGGGCCACCGGGGCGAGATCGATGACGGCCGGACTCGCGGTGATCTGGCCGGCGGGACCGTACACGGGCGAGCCGTCGTTCTTCGGCGGAGCCCCGGGGCCACCCAGATTTGGATCGAGCGCGAGCGGCTCGGTCACCGGAAGTGTCTTCGGTGTCGCCGCCTTGCTGATCATGGCCAGCACATCGAGCGCGCCGCGATCGGGTAGCATGCTCGTCAGATCCGCTCCTTCGACAGAACTCAAGCGTGCCTCCACCTCGGCCGCGCTGTGAAGCGGATCACCGAACACGCTCTCGGTCGCCGCCACGAGCTCCGCTTCGTGCCGGTCTCGTTCCTGCTCCAAGGCGTTGAGCTCGACGATGGTATCGACGGCCGCAAAGGCGGTGATCGCGATGCCCAAGGTCGCCACGGTGCCGAATCGCTCCTGTACCCAGCCCCCGCCGCCCTGGTCGGCGATCGGATCGTACAGCTGCACCAACGGTCGCTTGGCGGCCCCCATCGCGGCCCCGATCGCGGTCGCGTGTGTGGCCCAGCTCTCCGGCGACACCCCCAAGATTCGCGCGCTCGCATGGCCGGTGAAGCCGTGGCACGGCAGCGCGGTGCGCTCTTCGAGAAACGCGTCCAGCCCCGAGGTCAGCGAGCCCCCGCCGACGAGGCGCAACTCCGTGACCTCACAACGCAACTCGGCGTCAAGCCAGCGCCGGGTGTGCTCGATCTCCCGCAGCGTGCGGTCCAAGGCGCCGGCAAGTACCTCACCACTGCGCCGCTGTTCGTCCGACAGCCCCTCGAGCGTGGCGTGCAAGACAAACCCGTCGCGATGCTTCGCCGTCTCGGCCTGGGCAAAATCAAGGCCATAGGCTTCGCGGAGCGCCTGCGTCAGGTCCCGACCCCCGCGTCGCAAGGTTCGCGCCGCCACCGGTCCTTTCTCGGCGAGCGCGATCAGCCCCGTCTCGCGGTGTCCAATGTCGAGCACGAGCGCAACGGGAGTGCGGTCGTCGTCCGACGTGCTGGGCATGAGCCCGCCGCCGGCAACCTGGGCCACCGCGAGGGGACCGGTGGTGATCATCCGCACGTCGACGCCACCGTTGCGAAACCTCGCAACAATCTCATCGATCTGTTCTCTGCGCACGGCCGTGACCAAGGCAGCGGCCCCGCCTCCTGCAATCGCAGACACGACGTGGTCGTACTCGAGTTCCTCGAGTGGAACCGGAAACTGCCCGTCGAGCTCGAACCCGATCACCTGAGCCACCCGTTTCGGGTCGGAAAACGGCAGCTTGACGACGCGAAAGCTCGTGGCTCCGCCCGGCATCGCCACACTCGCGGGCAAGCCGGACCAGCCCCGCTCACGCAACGTCGCGATCGCCGCGGAAATACCCGCATCGAGCGGATCGCCGCCGCGTTGTTCCTCGTCGAGAGGAACGATGACGGTCTCCACTAGCCGGGACGTCCGTAGCCCCCCTTTGACCAGCGCGAGCTTGACCTGATGGCTTCCGAGATCGATACCAACGTATTTGTTCGCCATGAGAAACTCAGTCGGGAAGTCGCCCTACTCTTCGCGGTAGTAGAGCCACGCGCCCTTGCCTTGGCTTTGGCTACGCGCGTACTGCATGTCGTAAACGCCAATGACCCGCTTGCGGACTGAACCGACTTCGGTGGTGATGTCGACTCGGTACACGCGCTCCGGATCGACGTTGGCAATGTCGTTGACCCCGCCTTGCATCACATCGTCTTCGTCCTTGCTGCCAGACAAGCGGATGGGAATGCCTTGGGGGATCTGAGGCAACAGCGAGTCGTCTTGCTCTTGCTGCCCCATCATCAACGCCAGCGGGTTGACGAACTGGTCCGGCTGCTCCACCAGTTGCTTGAAGTCCTCAGTCTTCTTGAACAGGCTAAACTCGCGCGACTCGACCACAAACTTGGCGAGAGGAAGCGTCTTGAGTAAGAAATTCTCGCCCGACACCAGGTCGCGCCCCTCTTCGTTCGCCGAGTGGCGAATCACCAACGCGATCTGATCGGCGCTGGCGAAATTCAAGTTGACCTTGCAGCTGCCGTAGACCGTCAGCTCGGCCGCGAAAGCGGCCATCCAGTCATCATCGATCCCTTCGACGAGGTGCAACTCATCCACCGAGTCCAAACGCGCATTGCGAGCCTGGTAGCGGTCGTGCAGCTCGTCGTAGCGGTAGTCCTCGGGGTTGCTACGCGCCCGCAGGCGCACCACATCGAACTTGCGCCGGTCGTCGTCGATGTAGTCCACGATGCCGGCGATAACCTGCTCTCGCGTATAGCGGCGACCATCCGCCTTCTCCTCGTCGAACAGCGGGTCATACAGCGTGGGCATCATCAACGCCTCGAGCACCTCGATGGTCCGCTCTTGTGCCCGGTTTTTCCCGCCCTGGGTCTGGCCCAAGCAGTTGACATTGACCCGGCCGCTTTCGGCCTCTAGTCGTACCTCGAACCCGCCATCGGCCACCGCCAACTCGTTGAGCGACTCGGTGTTGAGTCCCAAAAGCGCGCCCAGACCCTCCCCCCCGTCTTGACTGCCGAACACCGACATCAGATAGGGAGCGACCTGGGTGATATCCATCTTCCCCACGTACTGCTGAAAAAGCGTCTGATTGAACACCAAGCGCTGCAGCTCGAACAGCAATACGGACAGCCGCATCGCACCCCGCTGCAGGTTGCGGGCCTTGATCTCGTCGCCTTGATTGACGGCCGACTGCCAGTCGACGCGTGCGTTGTAGTTGAACGATGCGGTGAACGGGAGCAGCACCGCCAGACAGACCACAACCATCAACACCGCGATGCCGTGCTCGCGATTGCGGCCGTTCGCCCGCCCGGCACGGCACGCGTTGCTCGGCTGGTCGGCGCCATCTTTTGCTGGTTTACCCGCGTGCAAGGTCGATCTTCTCCTGCAAGAACAACTCGGTCTGCGCGAAAAAATGCTCGATCTCGCCGTCCTCGTCCCGAATGCCCAGATCGATCATGATCCGTTTCGGAAGACGATCCGGCTGCGCGTCGTTCGAGAGCGTCGACCAATCATCGCGCCACTCCTCTTCCTTGACGTCCCAGTACTTGACATTCAGTGAGGCGACGTTTTCGCAAAGAATGTAGGCGGGCACGAAGTCGCCGAGGTCTTCGGGCCGATCGCCAGCCAAGCGCCGACTCTCCCGGCGAAATAGGTGCTGCTCGCTCCCGTCCGCGCTCGGGGAGAGGAAGTACTGAATCACCGTCTGGTCGCTCTCATTGGAGTCCTTGCGGATCCTGAGATGGGCGAAACTGGAGAACGTGACCATGTCTGACTCGAAGTCGTTGCGGCCCTCCAAGAGGGTGAATGCTCGGTTCTCGTCCGCCGGCCGGTTGAACGACAGATAGGCCATGGCGAGTTCCGACGTCATCCGGCTCAACGCCAAACGCACGCCCGCGTAGCGCTGCTGGACCACCTCGGTGCGCTCCATCCCGCGCACCGTGACAGAAAACGAGCTCCAGATCGAAGCCACCATCATGCCCAAGATGGCCGTGGCAACCAGCACTTCCATGAGGGCCATGCCTCTTGACGACCTCATCGGATGCCCCCTGCCGCGGGTCCCACCGGCCTCGACGGCCCCGTGGACGGCCGCGTCGGCGGCGGAACGTTGCTGCCCCCGGCGCCACCGAACGGCGCGTCTGGATCGCTTGGCGCGCCATCAATTGCCTCCCCGCCGAGGTTCGGCAACTGCAATAGCCGCTGCGCCTCGGCCCAAAACGTGTCCACCTGAAACTCGTGCTCAACCTCGCCGTCGCTCCAGTAGACCTTGCAGCCGGCCTTGCGAATCGAGTTTTCGATGGCCCCCTTGGCGATCGGCCACGCCATGCCCAACGCGGAAAACGCCTGGTCCCCCGCGTTGTCCCCCGCCATCTCGGACTCTCCGCTTTCCTCGAGCGCCGCATCCTCGGCGTCCGTTTTGGCCTCGAGCAGTCGATTGAACTCCGGCAGCTCGATGAAGTCGACCAGGCACTCGTAGCGGATATCCGGCCACCCTTGGTCGGCGAAGGTGCCGTTATACTCCTTGTCCGATTCGGTCCAACCGTCTTTGCGCATCTGCTCTTCGATCTCGAGCAGCTGGTACTCGGCGAGAAACGATGCTGCCGTCAGCCCTCGCGCGTACCGAGTGGCCCGCATACTCGCCACTTGCGAGCTCGACAACGAGACCAACGAGACCCCCAAAATGGCGATCGCCACCAAGACCTCGAGCAGCGTGAAACCGCGATGCTCCCTCACCGCGACCTCCGATCTTGCTTTTTACCCTGGTCGTCCTCGGCGTCGAGCGAGTCTTCGGGCAGCACCAACGGCTCGAGCTCGTCGACAACCGTGACCTTGCCGGTCAGCGGCTGTACCTTGATCGTGTAGACGTTGTCGCCCGCCTCGTCGGAGAGCTGAATGTGCGCCAGCTGAGTGCGCCCCTGCGGGAAAAAGTAGATCGCCGTCTCTCCGGCGACCACGGGCGCGAAGTCGGAGTCAGTACGCACGCTGACAATGCGCACCTCGTCCGGAAGCACGACCGCGTCGCCCAACCCCTTGAGTGTGTTTTCTCGCTCGAACGACTTGAACAGCGGGGGCCGTTGACGTGGCACCATCTTCGGGCCCACGCGGTAGGGATTGAACGCGTCGTCCTCGGCGAACACATCGGCTTGCACCGAGCGGTTGAACGCCTCGGCCGCCCGCTGGTCGCGTTCTTCTCGCTCGGCGATCTCGTCTTCATCGATCTCGGTGAGCTTACCGTCGCGATCGGTCGCCGGCAGGTACATCCGCTCGTCGGCGCTTTGCAAACTAAACGCTCGCTTCTCGAAATCGATGTGGAGACGAAAGTGCCGACCGGTCACCCGGGCCCGGTCAAACGCGAATCGGAGCGTGCCCGCGATCTCATTGGTCGCGCGATGGATCTCGGCCTGGCCAGACGAGCCGAACCCCACCAAGAGAACCTGAGCGACGAGGGCCAGCAGCCCCATCACGACGAGGATCTCGATGAGGGTCATGCCTCGCGAGCGCCCCCGCGGGCGCCGGCGTGCGCGACCGACGGACATGATCGCTATTCCTCAGCTTCCTCGCTCGCGGCTTCGCCCAACGACCAGCTGTTGATGTCATCGTCGGTGTCGAAGTTCCCGTCGGGACCCGCCGAGGAGATTTCAATGGCGGCGTGCTCACCGTCGCAGTTGAACCGGTAGTCGTTGCCCCACGGGTCTTTGTTGACCCGGCGCACGATCCCCGCGGCCTTGAGGTCGGACAGGCCCTTGGGACACTTGCCCTTCTTTTGGACCTTGTAGACCTCGACGTAGCCCTCGTAGCTGATGATGTCTTTGCTCGCGGTGTCGACCTGAGCTCCACCGAGCACGTTGGTCGCCATGACCGATACGCCCCCGACGATGAGCCCGATGATGGCGAGCACCACCAAAATCTCGATGAGCGTCATGCCGCGGCTGTTCGCGGCATGAGCGGCGGAAAGACGGTGAAGGACGGGACGAATGGATTGTCGATGCATGGTGCTGCTCCGGTAGCTGTTTACCGACCGATCATCTGATTCATTTCCATGATCGGCGTCATAATCGCGAACATGATGAAACCCACGACCACCCCCATGACGACAATCATCATGGGCGCGAGGGCCTGGGTCGCTTTCTCCAGCGTCCCCGCCGCCTCGCGGTCGTAGACTTTGGCCAGATCTGAAAGCATCTCTTCAAGCTGCCCCGAACGCTCGCCCACCGCAATCATCTGCGTGACAAGGGGGGGGAAGTAGCCGCTACGCTTGAGGGCCAAGGCGATGCCCTGGCCCTCGCGGATCTCGTCGCGCGCGCCAGAGACCACGCCTTCGAGGACCGCATTGCCCAACAACCCCCGGACGATGTCGAGCGCGTCGAGCAGCGGCACGCCGCTGGCGAGCATGGTCGCTAAGGTCCGGGCAAATCGAGCGATGGCGAGCTTGCGCGCGAGTTCTCCGACCAGCGGAGTCCGCAAAATCCAACTGTCGCCAAGTTTGCGCCCGGCCTCGGTTTGGCGCCAGCGACGAAAGAGCCAAGTCCCCGCGCCGAACAGCGCGAGGAGGACCCACCAGTACGAGGACAAAAGCTCGCTGGTCGTCATCATTAACCGGGTGGCAAACGGCAGTTCGGCGCCTTGGTCCTCGAACATCATCGAGATTTGAGGCACCACCTTGACCATCAGCAAGGCCACGACGCCCGCGCCGACCAGGGCCATGACCACGGGGTAGACCATGGCGCCCGACACTTTGCCACGCAGCTCCTCTTGCTGCTCCATGTAGTCCGCCAGTCGAATGAGGACCGTTTCGAGCGCCCCAGACGACTCACCAGCACGGACCATGTTGACGTACAGTGGCGGGAACACGTGCGGATGCGATGCCACCGCGTCGGCCATTGACGAACCTTCATTGACGCGGCTGGCCAGATCGCTGAGCACGCCCTTGAACCGCTCGCGTGTGGTCTGGTCTACCAGTGCGGCCAGTGCCTCGGGCAAGGTGACCCCCGCCACGAGCATCGTGCTGAGCAGCCTCGTCATCGACCCCACTTCGCGCACGGGGATCCGACCAAATACTCGGCTCAGATCGATCTCGAACGAGGCCCCAGCCCCGTCTTTCCCGCGCTTCTTCTCGCTTTTGGCGGACGACGCTCGAGCCCCCGTGGCCTCGGTCACAGCCGTGAGATAGACACCCGCGTTCTTCATCGCGGCGCGCAAACTCGCCACGCTCTCGGCCGTCTCGATCCCCTTGACCGACTTGCCCGCGGCGTTGAGTCCCGTGTAAGCGAAGGCAGGCACGCGCTACATCTCCTCCGCCGTCACGCGCATGACCTCATCGATGGTCGACATCCCGCACAGTACTTTGTACGCGCCATCGTCTCGCAAGGTCCGCAAACCCTGCTCCATCGCCACTTGCTTGATCTCGGCCGCACCGGCCCGCTGAATGGCCAATCGTCGGAGATCCTCGTTGAGCATCAGCACTTCGTAGACACCGGTCCGGCCCGAGTACCCGGTGTCATTGCAGCGAGCGCAACCGACGGCCTCCCAAACGTGACCGGGCGGTGGAATCTTGCGCCCCTCCGGCGCGCGCGGCCGAATCGGATTGCCGTCGTCGTCCCGGGGCGGGCGGCGAAGCGAGGGTTCATGTGCCGCAAACCGATCCGGATCGATCCCGAGCTCGGACAGCTCCACCCGCTCGGGCTTGTGCGGCCGACAACAATGCGGACACACGCGACGGATCAACCGTTGGGCTTGCAGTCCCACGAGCGACGACGCGACCAAAAACGGCTGCACCCCCAAGTCGACAAGCCGCGTGATGCCCGTGGCGGCGTCGTTGGTGTGAATGGTCGACAACACCAAGTGACCGGTCAGTGAGGCTTGAATTGCGATCTCCGCCGTCTCGAGGTCGCGGATCTCACCGACCATGATCACGTCTGGGTCGTGACGCAGAAACGAGCGCAGTCCCGTGGCGAAGTTGAGGTTGATCTTGCTTTGAACCTGGACCTGGCTGATGCCGGCTAGCTGGTACTCGACCGGGTCTTCAATGGTCAAGATGTTGAGATCCGGACGATTGATCTCCGACAACGCGGAGTACAATGTAGTCGTCTTACCCGACCCGGTCGGCCCGGTGACCAGGAAGATCCCGTGCGGGCGATGGATGATCTCCCGCACCATGGTCAAGTGGTCAGGGCTCATGCCAATACTATCGAGTTCGAGCAACACCGCTGACTTGTCCAGCAAGCGAATCGTGACCCGCTCGCCGTGCGCCGTGGGTGCCGTGGCCACCCGCATATCCACCTCTTTGCCCGCGATCTTGCGCCGGATCCGGCCGTCTTGGGGCAAGCGTTTCTCCGCAATGTTGAGGCCGGCCATGATCTTCACCCGGGCAATGATGCTCGGCAGGTGGGCCTTGGGCGCGCGCTTGACCTCATGCAACACCCCGTCGACTCGATTGCGCACGATGATCTCGCGGTCTCCCGGCTCGATATGGATATCGCTCGCCTTCTCCTTCGACGCGTTGAAAATCAAACTGTTGACGAAGCGAATAATTGGCGCATCTTCGGCCGAAGCGTGGAGAATATCCTCGTCGTCGTCGTCGAACTCCTCGTCCTTCTTTTCGAGCTGCACGTCCTTGGTGCGCTTCGAGTAGATGCGATTGATCAGTTCGTCGAGTGCCCCCGGCGGCAGCAACGTGACCCGAACGTCGGCGTCGTAGACTTGACCCAAGTCGTCGATACTCAGCAAGCGCAACGGATCGGCGGC
Source organism: Myxococcales bacterium FL481 (assembly GCA_006508105.1). Taxonomy (GTDB): domain Bacteria; phylum Myxococcota_A; class Polyangia; order Nannocystales; family Nannocystaceae; genus FL481. The sequence continues at coordinate 10,974 of QKPP01000250.1, forward strand.
CAAGACGTCGAGTTCACCCCGCTCACGGTCCAACTTCCACGGCAAGACTGCGTTCGTCCGCGCGTAGCCGATGGGCAACTGTTCGACGAGCTCATCTTGCACATCGTCGACGGCGACTTCCTCGACGACCGGCAACGCGAACTGATCGCCGAGCGCCCGGCACACGTCGATCTCCTCGCAGTACTTGAGGGAGACCAAGGCCTCCCCCACCCGCGACTGCTCGAGGTGCTGTGAAGCCAGGGCCTCGGCGAGCTGCTCGGGCGCGATCACTCCGGCCTCGACGAGAATATCGCCGAGCAATCGGCGACCGGAGTCGACGAACGCGTCGGACAAAACCGCGGAGGTGGCAACTGGGTGGTTCATGGTCAGCCCGGCTAGGGTTCGGGGGTCACGCTGCGCTTCGATGACGAACCCGGTGAAGCAGTGGAACGCCTCACGTCGTCGTCACCCCCGGCCTCATCGGCCGGGCGGGGGCTCAAACCGATTTCGCCGGTCACGCTTTCACGATTGAGCTCGGCCTGCGCTGCCCGGTACAAGCGCTCTTGCTGCTCCTGCGCTCGCGCATCGCGGTCGATCGACGACAGCAGACCTTTTTTTCGACGGTAGTTCACGTCGGCGTCGATATCGTGGCGCTTGAAACGAGTTTCGCGCTCCATGAACTCGAGCCGCTCGCCCGTCCGCTGCGCCTTGATACGACGGATGTCGTCGGGGCTGTCGAGAATGTGCGGAACCATCACGATCAGCAGGTTGACCTTCTCCTTCGATCGCTCCTTGCGCTTGAACAACCACCCCAAAATGGGGATCGATCCGATGCCCGGGACCTGTTTGGTGCTCATCACCTCGCGCTCGCGAATCAGCCCTCCCAACACGAGGGGTTGATCGTCGTACGCGAGGATGTCCTCGAGCTTGATCTTGCGCTGGGTGGTGCTCACCCCCAACGTCGGGTCGCGCTCGGCGATGTCTTTGTCCTCGATCTCCACGTCCATCGTCAGGGACTTCTCGTCGTTGACGTGCGGAGTGACTTTGATATCGAGCGTCACGTCTTCGCGCGTGATCGACTGCAACGGCTGAAACGCCGACCCACCGCCCCCGGGACCACCGAAGCTCAGGGCCCCCGGCGTCGGCACCCGCTTACCGACTACCATGTTCGCTTCTTGATTATCTGCCGTGGGAAAGTGCGGCTCGGAGACCAGGTTGACGTCGTTGTGAGACGCGAGCGCTTGCAGGATGAAGCCGAAACTCGGGATGTCCTGATCGAGTCCCAGCAGGCGACCTGACTGGGGAATCAGTGGCCCGAGCAACCCCCCGGCGAAACCCGACAACGCCTCGGGAGACAGCACCAACGAGTTCACATCAGGCGTCGGAGCGGAACTGATCAACCCCAGCGCGTCGCCTTGCGGCACCGTGCCGCCGCCCCCCACGGGCTGGGCGAATCCGAAGTGGCCGCCGGCCCCCGCCGTCACGCCGCGTGTGACCGTCATCTCGAGGATGTACAGTTCAATGTAGACTTGGCGCCGCTGGATATCCAGCCCATCGATGATGGGCCGTAGGTTCTTGAAGTCCGGGGCGGAGGCCATGATGATAAGCGATCGCGTCGCCTTGTCGGCCGTGATCTTGACCTCGCCGGAGAACAACTCGGCCGCCTCGCCGCCTTGCGACGCGCTCTTGTTCCCCTTGGTCTTCCCCTTCTTGCTCGACCTTGACCCCGCCTGGGCGAGCTGCGAGAGCACGTTCGCGATCTCTTCCGGGTCACCGTACTTCAGACGGTAGTGATGCAAACGCCCGCCACCACCGGGAAGTCGCACGTCGAGTTGCTCGATGAGGCGGCGGATCGTGCCGTAGTCGGATTCGCTGGCGACGATGATGATCGTGCCGGTCCGTTCGTCCACGATCACGCGGGAAAATGACAAATCGCCGACGGTATCGCTGGCCTTGCTCTTGCTCTTGCTCTTGCTCTTTTTGCTCTTGCCCTTGCCACCCTCGCCAAAGATCTCGCGCACGATACGGCCGATCTCTTCCGCGTCCGCATACTTGAGCTGATAAAAGAAGATCTTCTCGCCGGTGCCCGCGTGGTCGAGTTCATCGATGATGTTGAGTAGCCGGGTGATGGTCGATCCACGATCGGTGATAATCAAGAGATCACCGACCGCTTCTACCGACCCTTGCTTGTCGGTGATCTTCTTGAGGACGGTCGCCACATCGGTGGCCGGTACGTGATTGACCCGAACCAGCTGAGTCACGAACCGATCGTTGTTGGGCACGCTTTGGCCGTCTGGGTAGGTCGGCACATTGAGACTCTTCGCGCCCGAAGTCTCAACGATCTTGAAGTAGTTCCCCGACGGCTCGACTGTCAGCCCCATGCTCTCGAGCGCGGCGTAAAACGCCGCGTAGGCCTCACGCAGCGTGATCTGCTCGGGCGACAAGATCGTAACCTTGCCGCTGCGGATCTTGCCGTTCCAAATGAACTTTTGGCAGCTGATGCTCATCATCCACTGCACGAGCTGCTCGAGCTCAGCCTCTTTCGGCACGGTCACCGTGTACCGGCGACCGTCCTTCCACTTTTTGCAGGTGTTGACGCCCAGCCCAGCTTCGTCGCCGCTCATCTCCGGCACCGGACTGCGAGGTGTCACGCCCGGACGCGGGCGATCCGGTGGAGCCGCTAGGGTAGGCATCGACGACAAGAGCACGGCGAGGGCCGAACCGACGCCCACGCCCAGATCTCCCATGCGACCGTATCGAGAACACGCGTTCATTTGATTTCGATTTCTTTCGTAATGGTTTTGCCCTTGCGCTCGAGCACAACCGACAAATTCGAGGCGCGACGGAGCTTGGTGTACAGACCCAACGCCTGGTCCATCGACTTGAGTTCGTTGCCGTTCACAGAGGTCAACAAGTCGCCGTTTTTGAGCCCCAGCAGCTTGGGCAAGCTGCCCGAACGGATGCCGTAGAACTTGAATCCACGCGACTCACCGTCTTTGTGAGCCGGCACAACGCGTGCCTGTTTGGTGAGCATGGCCGGATTCGACAAGATCTTCTCCACGAATTCCCGATCGACCACGCAGTTTTCACCCGAACAGTTGATCGCCTCCTCGGCCCCCTCGATGGCCCGCGAATTCTTGCGCTTGGGCGTCTTCGGCTTTTGCTCCGGCACCACCGGGGGGCCCGTGCGGGGCGGCGGCGGGGGCTCATCGCCCATTTCGATGTATTCCATCTGACGCCCGTTGAGCAGCACCACCCGGCCGCGCTGCACCGACTTGACCGTCACGCCCGGTCGCACCTCGTCGTCAACCGCGTAGGGGCTGATGGTGCGAAGTTCGGTATCGTGAATCGTGGCCATCGAGTAGCGCTCGTTCGACGCCTCCATCGTGGCCAACAACGCGAGCGGCAACGAGCTTCGGATCTCACCGGGTCGCACGGGAGCGGTGGGCGAATCGGACTCGGGGTCGTCTTCGGGCGCGGCGGGCTGGCACTTGGGACAAAACACGTTGTATGCGAGCAGGTCCGTGCCGACCTGCCGCACCACCCGCTCTCGCGCCTTGCCGCTGATCGTCGGGCTCGACGATGCGCGACGACTCGTCGTCGGAGTCGACGGCTCGTCCTCCTCGGCGTCTTCGCCGTGCTCCGCCGACGCCGAGACGAAACCATGCGGCTCGGTGAGCACGTAGCTGGTCCCGAGCTGGGTGGCGACCGCACTGGCGGCGAAGGCGAGTACGCACCCCACTCCGACCAGGCGCAAAACCCAAAAGTACTTGTTGACGATCGCTTCCATGCCAAGTGTCGTCGAAAAGGGCTCAGTGGAGCACGTCCTCGTCTCCGCCCAACTCGCCGTCCTTTTCGCGGCGGAGCAGGCCGGACTCGAGCTTGCGGTAGATGGTTCGCGTGGCGATGCCCAGCAGATCTGCCGCTAGGCGCTTGTCGCCGCCGGTGAACTTGAGCGTCTCGATGATCATTCGTCGCTCGACTTCTTCTATGGGCGTGCCGACCGAGATGGTGAGCTGGCGACCCTGCGCCGCCCCAGGGTCGCGCAATTCGGTGGGGAGGTCACCGGCTTCGATCTGCGAAGTGCGCGTGAGGACGACGGCGCGCTCGACCGCGTTTTCCAACTCGCGTACATTCCCCGGCCAGCCGTAGCGCGCCATCGCGTCGAGTGCGTCGTCACTGAACCCGAGCACGGACTTGCCATGGCGCGCGGTGTACATCCGCAGGAAGTGGTCCGCCAACAGCGGCACGTCCTCAAGCCGGTCCCGGAGCGGGGGAATCCGAATCGGGACCACATTGATGCGATAAAACAGGTCCTCGCGAAAGCGCCCCTCTTTGACCTCCCGCGCGAGATCGCGGTTCGTGGCACAGACCAAACGGACGTCGACCTTGGTGGTGTGGCCGCCCACGGGATCGATCTCGCCTTCCTGCAGCGCCCGCAAAAACTTCACCTGCACGGGTAGCGGCACCTCGCCGATCTCATCGAGAAACAGCGTGCCGGTGCTGGCTTGAGAGAACCGACCGGTACGCGCGCGCACGGCCCCGGTAAACGCTCCTTTTTCGTGCCCGAACAACTCCGCTTCGAGGATGCTCTCGGGTAGCGCCGCGCAGTTCGTCGCCACGAACGGGCGCTCCGCCCGGGGGCTGTGACGGTGAATGTGCCGCGCCAGCAGCTCTTTGCCCGTGCCACTTTCACCGAGCAAGAGCACCGTAGCGCTCGAGTCGGCGGCCTGTTCCGCCATCTCTAGCGTGGCGCGCATCACTTGGCTGTTGCCGACGATCGACTTCGCCGTGGCCGCGGCAAGCTGCGCCCGCAGCTCGCGGTTTTCGACCACCAGCGCGCGCTTGTCCAACGCCTTGCGCACCGTGGCCACCACGGCGGCCCGCTTGAGCGGCTTGGACACGAAGTCGTACGCACCCAGCTTCATGGCCGCGACCGCGTTTTCCACCGTGCCGTAGGCCGTCATGACAATGACCTCGACTTCGGGAGTGATGGCCTTGGCCGCCTTGAGCAGGTCGGTACCCTCCATCCCCGGCATGCGCAGATCCGTGATCATGACGTCCACCGGCTGGCGCCGCAGCACCTCCAAGGCGTGACGACCATTGCGCGCGGTCACGACCGCATGGCCTTCCTTCGCGAACACTTTCCGCAACGCCTCGACGATGCCGCCCTCGTCGTCGACGACGAGCACCGCAGGAGCGGCGGGATTTTCGCTAGCTGGTGACGGCATGGTGGGTGCGGATCAAGCAAACATCGAGCCGACAGCAGAGTCCTTGAATTCCAAACGCCTACGACGTCGCGGAGCAGCGGCCGCTCTCGCTTCTGTCACGCTGTCGGGCATGCCGAGACATTTTGTCACACCTTCCGAGCGGCGCCCGCCTACCGCGCCGGATGACTTGGCTCGGCCCTTCACCGGCCCGCCGCAGCGAGTCAGCCGCCCCGCGAGCCGACCCGCCGGGTCACATGCTGGCGCGCGCAGGCCACGTTCACCGGCCGATCAATCCAGGCCGCGGGCGCGTCGAATCGCGCTCATCACCCGCCAGCCGTCGGCGACCGCGGCCACGTCGTGCGTCCGGATCCAATCGACCCCGAACTCGGCTGCGGCCAGTTCGGCCGCGAGCGTGGCTGCACCAACCTCCGCGAGGCCACGCCCCGTGAGCACGCGCAGAAACGACTTGCGGGACACGGACACCATCACCGGCAAGGCGAAGTGATCGCGCAGCCGATCGATGTTCGCCAACACGCGCAGGGACACCTCTGGATCGCGCCCCAAGAACAACCCCATCCCCGGATCCAGGATCAACCGCTCACGGCCCACGCCGGCCTGTCCCAACGCTTCGATCCGCTGGTCGAAAAAAGCCAACACGCGGCGCCAGATCGTATCCGCGACGGTCTCGACGACCGTGGCGGGGCCCTCACCTTGCACCGAGTGCATCACCACCAGCTGAGCGTCGGAGCGGGCCAGCTCCGGGTACAGCGATGGCGCCGGAAAGCCAGCCACGTCGTTGAGGTACGCCACGCCACGTGACAGCGCGTAGCGCTGCGTCTCGACCTCATAGCTGTCCACTGACAGCGTCACGCCCTCGTTCGCCAGCACATCGATCACCGGCGCGAGACGCCGGATTTCCTCCTCGGGACCGACGTGACGCGCAGCCGGATGACTCGATGCCGGCCCGAGATCGATGACCTTCGCCCCCGCTTCCACCAGCGCGCGGGCCTGAGCGATGGCGCGCTGCGGATCGAGATAGCGGCCACCGTCGGAGAACGAATCCTCCGTCACGTTCACGATCCCGAAAAGGCCTGGGGTCGGACTTTGCTGCTCCACCGGCGCAGCGAAGCACGTTCAAGGCCCCAGGGGAACCGCCGCCCCAGGCGCGTGACCGATGGCTTTCCGAAATCCCACCGCGCGACTACCATGGCGTCCTCGTTGCGCTGGTCCCACGGCGCCGACGGCAGGAACCACATGGCCGAACTCGTCATGACGCGAACCAAGTGGAACGGCTGGATCAAGGCCATCTCGATCGTTGTCCCGGTGCTGGTGGCGGCCCTGTTCGCCGTCCGCATCGAAGGCTATGACCTAAGCTTTCTGCCGCCGATCTACGCCAGCGTGAATGCAGCGACCGCGGTGCTGCTAGTCGCCGGCCTCTTGGCGATCCAACGCGGGCACCACCGGCTTCACCAGCGCCTGATGCAGCTGTGCGTCGGGCTCTCAGCGAGTTTTCTCGTGATGTATGTGGCGTATCACATGACCAGCGATCCGACGCCATTCGGCGGTCAGGGTGCAGCTCGGTACGCCTACTACGTGCTGTTGGTCTCGCACATTTTGCTGTCGATTGTGGTGCTGCCGTTCGTGCTCACCACCTATCTGCGCGCGAGCCTCGGCGATTTTCCGGCCCACCGAAAGATCGCCAAGCGAACGTTTCCGATCTGGCTTTATGTCACGGTCTCGGGGGTCATCGTGTACCTGATGATCTCGCCGTACTACGGGAGCTAGCAACACCTACGCGCTTGGGCCCAAGTCGCTTCGTCGGCCAAACCGAAACCCTCAGCCGGGCCGAAACGGCAACGCGAGCTGGGTCGGTGAGTCGTCGACGGCCGGCTCTTGTTTCCGGCTTGGCGTTCCCGTCCGACGGCGGTGACGCCCGGACGCCCGCGGACCATCCCGACCCTGGCTTGGCTGCTCTCCCGCGGGGATGCTGCGTCGCTTGGGCTGCGTCGACGACACCAGGGGTTCCTCAGCCGTCGTCGCCGGACCGAACACGGTCCGCCCCGCGTATCGAGGTGACTGCGCCCGCTCTCGGGCCAGAAACGCCGCAAACGACAGCCCCTGACTCGCGCTCTCGAGCATTCGGGCCTGACGATCGAGCGCACGCACGGCACTGAGGTGGTCTCGCTGGCCCAATCGTGCCCGATCGACGGCGCGCCGCAGCGTGGTGATCGTGCGATCGTAGACCGTCAGCGGGACCGGGAAGGGATGACCATCCTTGCCGCCCAGCGCCATGGAGTACCGAGCCGGGTCGCTGAACCGATGCGGCGCCCCGTGGATGACGGTCGACACGTGCGCAAGCGCGGCGACGGTACGAGCGCCCACGCCCGGCAACGCCAAAAGCTCCGCAAAGTCTCGCGGCCCGCGTTCCTGAGCCGCGCGAAGCGTTGCTTCCAGCCGACGCAACACCACATCGGAGGGACGCACGTCGTGATGGTGAGGCAACACCAGGCTCGGCTGAGGCCGTTCGCGACGACGCCGCAGCGTCTCGAGGACCCGCGACACCGGCCCTCGCACGAGGTCCAGCTGAGCGTCGCGTGACCGGGCCGCTCGGCGATCTGTCAAGTTGAGGATCTCCGCCGCGGGTTCGCCGTCGATCGCGGCGTGGGGAGCCTCGATGAAGCTTCTCAACCCCTCGGACAGCCAATGATAACGACGCGCCCGCCGGCTCGCCCCGTTCATGCCCTGCTGCACCACCGCCCACCGGCCATCCGCCGCCACCACCATGCCGTGCAGATACAGGTCGAAGCCGTCTTGCACCGCGGCGCTGTCGACTTTGGCGACCAGCCGACTTGTCCGCGCCCACGCCTCGCCGTCTTGTCCGGTGCGCTCGCCGACCGCCACCAGCTCGGCGGGGGTCTTGCGAGACTGCTTGCCCCGTCCACCGCAGACCCACAGACCCAGCTCGGATGCCACCGGCGCCAGTCCGCGTTTGAGCGCACCCACCACGCTCGTCGTGATCCCCGACGAGTGCCAATCCATGCCCATCACCGCACCGAACGACTGGAACCAAAACGGATGAGCGAGCCGCCGAAGCACCTCGTCTCGCCCGTACTCGAGCACGATGGCTTCCACGACCACGCGACCGAGCCGCTGCATGCGAATGCCCAACCAAGCCGGGACCCGCCCGCCGTGCAGGGGCAAATCCGCGGTTCCCGTCGCGCGACCCACCTCACGAGTGTACGGCGAGACGCCCCGCAACGCCCGACCTAGCGAAAATCCGCTCGATGCCGCCGCGGACCCCCGCTTTGCGGATGGTCGCCGGCCTGGCACTGGGTACAGCGCCGGGCCCAAGGCATCAGCTCCAAGCGTCGCAGCGGAATCTCCTCGTCACAAACCTCGCAGACCCCGAACGTGTCGGGCTGATTCGTGAGTCGGACCAACGCCCCCTCGATCGCGGCCAACCGCTGGGCCCGCTCGCGGTTGCGATTGGATGCGATCACCTGCTCCATCTCCGCCAGCGGGGCCGCGTCATCGTCCACCTTCTCATGCGCTGTGGCAGCGCCGGGTTGGCGCAGCGCGACGTCTCCCCCCGCGACCAATCCCGCGCGCTCGCGCTCGAGGATCGCTCGAATCTGTCTCATGCGCTCACTCATGTCTCGACGGGTGTAGCACGCGCCGGAGTTGTCGCCGGCACGCAGACGTCGAGCCCGGTACACGCCGCTCGGGCGAGCACGACAGCAACCGCTCGGCTGACGCCGCCCGCAGCCCGCCCTCGGTCGAAGCCCGACTCAATCCCGCAGACGCCGGTCCAGACGCTTGCGTAGCCGCTTCGCCTGCGTCTCGGTCGCCAGCAAGATGTCCGCCAGCTCGCGCGCCAGCTCATCGTCGAGCGACGCAAGCCCGTCGCCACGCGCCAGGTCTCCCAAAGTCGGCGACGTGAACTTGCGTAGATCTCGGATCTGTCGCACCAAGTCCGGCACGCGCCGCCGATCTCGCGTACGCAACCCTTCTTCGTCGAGTAGCTTCTCCAATCGACGAGAGGTCCATCGCTCCTTTTCGGCGCGACGTATCACCGCCCGTTGGCGGCGGGTCGGCAGCATGGCGACCACACGCAGGTGAGCCATCCCGAGATGCTCGAACTGTGGCTCTAGACCGAGCCGTTTGAGCATCGAATGCACATGATGATAGCGACACAGACTCGTGACTGAAAACCCCGTATCCAAGGTCCGGTGCACCTCGCGAAACCACAGCGAATCGTCGTAGTGTGCGAACGCTTGGTGCTGCGTCAGAGCGGCCAGAAGTTCCCCCACGCGATACGCCTCGGGAAGCGTGAGCTGCCGCCGCAGATTTGACAGCCGGCGCAGCTCCTTCAAAATCTGACCCGATTCCCGCGACTCATCAGTAGACGCAACCACGCCACGCATATTAGCCGCAGTGACCAGTCGGAATCGTGGGGCGATCGCCAACCCAGCCGAAATGTTTCTGTCCGCTCGCATACGCCCCGGATCCGTTTCGTAGAAGACGCTTGTCTTGCGCCGCAAGGTCGTTCTCGGTCCCGCGCAACACCCGATCGCAACCTCGTGCCGGGCTGGATCGACCAGGGGCCCCGCCGTAGAACCACCGCCCATGGACGCTTGCGTCGAGCAACTCTTCGCCCACCTGCACCCCGGCAACCACTGTCCGGCGCTCGTCGCCGCGAACGAATCGGCTTGCAGCTACGCCGAGCTCGACGACAGGACACGTCGCATCGCCACCGGGTTTCACCGGCTGGGCGTCCAGGCCGGCGATCGTGTGGCCGCCTACCTAGCACCCGGCGAAGCGGTGGTGCAGACCCTCCTCGCTTGCCACCGCTTGGGCGCGGTCTTTGTTCCCATCAACCGTCGCTACCAAGACCGCGAGTTGGCCCACATCGTGCGCGACTGTCGGCCTGCCCTCGCTGTTTCGGATCCCGACGGTCTGTCGGCCCTCGGACGGGTCGTGTCCCCAACTCCGCGACTGGTCCAGGCCGGTTCCGCGACAGGGGGGACCCCCCACTTGGCCGAGTGGCCCACCCACCTTCCGTGGGAAGGACCATTACCGGACAACCACGACCCGGCATTGATGATCTACACGTCCGGCACGACCGGCGCGAGCAAAGGCGTCGTGCATTCGTTCTCGGGGCTGATCCAAAACATCGGCGCCCTGACCCGTTCCTGGGGATTTTCTGGCCAGGACCGGCTCTGTCTGATGCTTCCACTATTTCATGTGCACGGCCTGTGTATCGGCATTCATGGCAGTTTGCTCACCGGCAACTCGGTGCTGTTGCACGAACGGTTCGAACCGAGCCAAGTGTTTCGCGACTTCGCCGAGCGCGACGCGACCGTGTTCATGGGCGTGCCAACCATGTACGCCAGGCTAGTTGAGCGGGCGCAAACCGAGCCGACCGCGGCGGCGAAGCTGCAGCGAGCGCGGCTATTCACGGCTGGTAGCGCTCCCCTCTCGCCACGGCTGTTCGCCGAGTTCCAAGCGCTCACCGGACACGCCATACTCGAGCGCTACGGGATGAGCGAGACCCTCATCACGCTCAGCAATCCGCTCGCCGGACCGCGGCGACCGGGCACGGTCGGTACAGAGGTCGAAGGATGTGAAGTGCGCATCGTTGATGATTCGGGCCGGGACGTGCCGCGCGGAGTGAGCGGTGAGCTCCTCGTACGCGGCCCGAGTCTCATGCTGGGCTACTGGGACCACAGCCGCGACCTGTTGGCGCCGGTCGACGACGACGGCTGGTTCGCGACGGGGGACGTGGCGCAGCAAGACTCCGGTGGATACGTACGCATCCTCGGACGTCGGACGACGGACCTGATCAAGAGCGGTGGCTACCGCATCGCCGCCCGAGAGCTCGAGGAGGTCTTGCTCGAGCACCCCACCGTGGACGAAGTCGCCGTCATCGGAGTGCCCGACGTCACTTGGGGAGAACGGATCGTGGCCGTCGTGGTCGCCGAGACCGCCGACGAGCCGAGCCTTTCCCGGGCCCTGCGCGAGCACTGCCGCGAACAGCTCGCGGACTACAAGTGCCCGCGCGGCTTCGTCGTCCGCCGCGCGCTGCCCCGCAACGCCCTAGGTAAACTGCAAAAGCACGAGCTCGTGGCGGAGCTCGCCGCGTACACCGCCGAGTAGCGTCAACGCGCGCTCACACGGCCCGCTCGCGGGCTTTGGCGGCGCGCCCGACCGCCGGCTGGGCCCCCGTGGGCGGCATCGGCCCGCGGGGCGCGGCGATCTCGGCCGGACACCTACAAATCCCGGCCGGGTAAACGATACTGTGACTCGTGGACGCGGCGCCCATTTCATTCCTCGTGCTCGAGGACAACGAGGGCGACTTCATGCTGCTCGAACGCACCTTGCGTGCGGCTTGTGGACGGCTTGTGCCTGGCGCACACGTCGAGATCACACACGTGGAGACGCTCGCAGAAGCGATGACGGCGGTGCAGACCCAGGCCTTCGACTGCGCCTTCGTCGACCTAATTCTCAGCGACAACAGCGGCTTGGACGGCCTGATGCGACTCCATCGCGAAGCCGCTGCGATCCCCATCGTTGTGCTCTCCGGGCTCAACGACGCCGTCGTTGCTGTGCGAGCGATCAAAGAAGGGGCCAAAGACTACCTCGTCAAGGGTCGCTACTCGACATCGACCCTGGTCGATACCCTCACCGATGCCGCCCCGCACTTGCTCACCGACGGGGATCACGAAGTCATTGAGGTCACGGCCCAGCTGCCCGAGCGCATCGCGTCACAGCTGTCCCCGAGAGAAAACGACGTGCTCCGCGAGCTACTCCGAGGTTCGAGCATCGCCGAAATCGGGAACACGCTGGGCCTCAGCCCGCACACCGTGCGCAACCACTTTCGATCGATTTACGCCAAGCTCGGGGTGAACTCCCAGACCAAGCTGCTGCTGCTCCTCCGCGCGGCCTGAGCTTGGCAGCGCACGCGAGCCGTCCAAGACCTCGGTTCGAAAGCCAAGCGGAGAGCGAGTCGCCGCCGGGGTGCCGGGTACCCGCCGACGCCGTGACGCGCCGTGGCGCGACCGGGGTCGGAGCGCCGGCGTGAGACACGGGTCCAGTCAACTACGATCACGGGCCCGGGGACTCGCCGAGTTCCGAACGTGAGGCTGGACCAGCGCCTCGAGCGACGCCCACGCTGTCGCCGCGGGCCGCCGGGTCTCGCCCGCGTGAGCCCGAGATTGAGCTGCGAGCTAGCGGCGTCAGCTCACCTAGCCACATTTAGCGCCGCTCACATCCGCCGCAAGCGGAGATCTGCTAGCGTACCCGGCCGTGCGACTCCGCTTCTTCCCGCTGGCTCCTGCGCTTTGCCTTACCGGCCTGTGCTGCGGACGCAGCCCCATGGTGACCGACAACGTCGGCACCGACGAGACCGGCGGCCTCACCGGGGTCGCCGACACCTCCGTCACGGGAGAGGACCCGGAGGCCACGCTCACCGCGAACTCGAATAGCGGGGGCGACACCTCGGCGCCGGGTCTGAGTTGCCGCGAGATCCTCGAGTGCGTGGTGGGTTGCCTGGCCGAAGGCGACGCCACCGGGTGCGTCGCCGGTTGCAGTGCCGAAGCCGAGCCGGACGAGGGGGCCACCGCCACGAGCCTGGTCGCGTGCGTCGTCCGAGAATGCGTCGCGTCTGGGGTGTGCGGGCTCGCGCAGCTCGACAGCCCCGAATGCCTGGCGTGCATCGGGTGGGGCCTCGCCGTGCCGAGACCACCCGGCTGTGAGGCGGAGGCGGCAGCCTGCCGCTAGACCGTCAGCCCGTCGGCGAACCGTGAGAGGGGCTCAACACCTCGTGTGAGCCGAGGATTTGGCTCCTGGTTCCGTGTGCGCTCGAGCCGACTCCTCACTGGCCGCGGATCTGGGTCCTGCTTCGGCGTGCCTCCGAGCCGGCTCCCCAAACCAACGAAAAAAGCCGCGGTCCGGTTGGGCCGCGGCTTTTCTGCCGTCGTTGGGCTACGCCCGAGTGGCTACTCGTAGGAAGGCATGGCCTTCGCGAGCGTACAGGTCCCGGCGTCTGTGTCGCATTTGACGTCGAAGCTAGGATTGATCCCGCTAGCCGGGTCTTCGCATTCCTCGTCCGTCTCGCACCCGACCACTGGGTACAGCCCGACCGCGTCGTAGGTAGCCACGCAGTCGTTGATGGTCACCTTCATCTTGGCCTCGAACTGAGTACCCTGGGCATCCGGTGTGGCGTAGATGGTCATGTCAGACCATTCCACTTCCATCTGGATCGGCTCTTGACCCGGGAACGGCGGCTCGCCGGTGTCGTCGTCGTCGTCATCGTCATCGTCATCACCGCCACCGGTCTCACCAGTTCCACTGTCCTCACCGGTGCCAGTCGAGTCATCATCGTCCCCGCGGAACAGCTCTTCCCAGTCGACCCCCGCCGATGCAACGCCGCGTTCTTCCTCGGCCGGCACTTCGGGGAGATCGATGACGGCGTTGCTTTGGACGTCCACCGGACAAAAGCCATCGTTGGGCTTGGAGTTGACGAACTCAGCTCGAGACCAACGCTGTTCGTTCGGATCGACGATGCCCCAATCGGCGGCGATGGTCTGGAACTCGTTCATCTTGTAGGTCGTGATGACCAAGTTGCCCTGAGACCAATCCGCCGTGCTCTCGTCGAGCTTGTCTGCGTAGGTGTCGAGGTGAGCGGTCTCGCCGACGAGCGTGGCACACTCGCCCTCCGGATCGTTGGTATCAGCCAGTTCAAGAGAGACCGCGTAGTCCCCGTAGGCCGAGGTGCAATACATCTCTGGCGAGCCGCAAGCCATTGTGGCGGCACTCACTCCCGCTACGAGACTTGCTCCGACAATCAGTATTCGTGAAGCGTTCATATCGTATTTCCTCGTATTGCTGAAGTGCTGACTAGAACTCGAATCGGAGACCGAACCGGAACTGTCGAGGGGTTTGGAATCGAGTCGCTCGTCCGAAGTTTCGGTTCTGAGTTGCGGGCTCGGGATCGTCCTCCGACCCGGCCACAATCAGGTTTGCGAGGTCCTCTGTCGTACCACCTTCGATCGGCGTCACGTCGTCGTAGGTGTAGCTCTCATCCCGCTGGGTCACCTGCTGGAAGTTCGGCAGGTTGAAGATATCGATGGTGGCGCGCACACGTACGTCCTCAGTGATGGCGAAGACGTAGCCCAAGTTCACGTCGAGGCTGAATCGCCAGGGCAACCGCTCACCTTCGCCACGAGGAAGAATGAACACCTCATCCGTACCGTACTGGATGTGGGCACCGTAGTAGTTGGTCGGTCCGCCCGAGCGGGCGTTGATACCACCACCGACCGCGATGGCGGAGCGATCGTTGATCGGAATCTCACCGGCACCGAACAGTTTGATCCAGTGTCGGTTGTCGCCCGAGAGCGGCCCCGTACGGTTCGGCAGCAGCGAAAGCAAGTCGAAGTCCGAGTTGACAAAGGGATCGAGCTGACCGGTGGACGGTCGATACAGACCCGCGATGTTTCCTCGCAGCCACGACAGGGTGTAGCTTCCCATCAACATCCAGTTCTTGTGAAAACCGCGCTGGAAGTAGATGTTGACCGCGTCGTAGTCACGCTCGGCCTCCGGGAAGTCGGCCGCGATGCCTTCCCCCGGGTTTCCGAGGAAGTACGTCGTGGCTTCGTCGCGGCTCATGTCCTCGATGATGCGGTTGATCCAGCGTTTGGTGTACGCCGCACCGACCCGAGCGCGCTCGAAAACCTCGTACTCGACACCCGCCACGATCTCGTCACTCGACGGCGGCTTCAGGTCAGGGTCGACCGGCAGCGAACCGGCACCGAACATGCCGTACTCCGTGGTCGCGCCCGTGGCCCAAGGGAGAGTTTGGGCGTTGTCGTAGCACTCGTCGACGTCCGTGGCCGGATTCTCGCAGAGATAGTACGCGTAGGTCTGGGGCTCACCCGAGCCGCCGCGATCCGCGATGCCCATGGGGACGCTTTGGAAGAAGCGCGCGTAGTTGGCGAAGACCTTCGAACGTCCTTCTTTCGTCCAGTCGTAGATGAAACCGACGCGTGGCGAAAGCTGGTTCGGCAAGGAGATGAACAGCGTGCCATCGGCCTTGTACACGTTCTGCATGTCGTAGCGACCACCGATGTTCAACGTGAACGTGTCGGCGATGCTCCAACTGTCTTGCACGAATCCGCCAACCGTGAAGCTGGTGGTGGTCCGGTTCATGTTCCGGATGAGATGCGGCTCGTTGGGCTCGACGAGAAAGCCGTATTGGCGGCGTGCGACCCAGTCGTACCAGCCGTCTCGATCGAACGACTGACCGAACGACGCACCGCCGGTATACCCACGGCGAGTGGTGTAGTCGACGTAGTTGCCGTCGGCTCCGAACTTGACGACGTGGTGACCCGCCGCGTTGAACACGCGAGTCACGGTGTGGGCCAAAGCGTACGTGGAACCGCGCCGGTCGAAAATCCAGCCCGGGCCCCCCGTCCAGTAGCCATCCGTGGGGCAGACCACGGTGACTTGGTCGGGGTCGTCGGAACCGTTAATCGGCACCGAATCACACTCCGCTCGATCCGCGGTGCCCGGCATCTCCGTGATGTCGGCCAAGTTATTGTAAAGCGGCGTGTCTTGACGCCACAGCGCGGCCGGCGTTCCGGCGAGACCGGTCGTCGCTCCGATCTCGGAGCCGTCAACCGGCAGACTCGTGGTCCGCAGGAAGTTGTAGGACAGGTTCGTGTCGAAAACCCACTTCTTGTCCTTGCTCGTGGCGTTCCACTTCAACTGACTCGTGGCCGCGTACCCGTGCCGGGTGCTCGCGTTCGACTCGAAATCACCGTTGAGCGAGCTCAGCGGATTGAAACTCAAATCGCTAACCGCGTACTGCGATTCGCTGCCGGAACGTCGCGGCGCGAACACGCCGCTCAGCGTGATGCGATGGTTCTCGTTGGCCCGGAACGTGAGCTTGGCGAGCGATTGAATCTCGGTGAGAACCTGATCGTACTCGTGATCAGATCCGTCGATCTTTTGGCGAAGCACCTCCTCGGTTTCTTCGTCGACCTGCGGCATCCCGTTGTCGTCGGTCAGGATCTTGTGCCAGCTTCCTTTGACCTTGATCTGGGTCCGCGCGATGTCGAAACCGACGTAGAACCAGAGTTTGTCTTTGATGAGCGGGCCGCCAATGTCGAAACCGATGTCGCCCAGGCCAGCCAGCTCGGAGTTGGCGACAATGGAGTCCGTCGAGCGATCGACCTCTTTGCGCTTACCCTCGATGGCGCCGGGGGTGTAGAACGCCCACACACCACCGTGAAATTCGTTTGAACCCGATTTGGTAACCGCGCTCATAATACCGCCAGCAGCGCGGCCGTACTCCGGCATGTAGCCACCGCTGATAACGGAGACCTCAGAGACGAACTCGCTCGAGAGGCTCAGACCGTTGGTGCCGAAGCCGGCGTGACCCACCGAGACGCCGTCGACCAAGTATTGGTTCTCTGGCGATGTGGTACCAGAAACGGAGGTACCGTAGCCGTCGGCACGGGCACCCGGCGTTGCCGTGGCGACCGCATCGAATGAACGGTTGGCGCTACCGCGACCACCACCAGGGCTGACGACCGGAACGCGCTTGCTGAAGTCCGAATCGAGGCTGACGCCCGTTGAACTCGACCCCACGTCGACGGTCGGCGCAGCCACCTCGATCTCGCGAACCTCGCCTCCGGCGGCGGTCAATGCCGCGTTGACTCGAATCGTGGAACCGGCGCGGAGCGTAATGCCCTCGCGCGCGAACGGTTGAAAGCCATTACCGAGAACTTCCAACCGGTAGGCACCTGGGGGAAGACTGGGAAGGCGGAAGTGACCGGTACGGTCCGTCGTCATGGTCGCCTCGCCTTGCATGCTGTTGGAGGCAGCGACGACGACAACACCCTCGACGGGCTCGCCAGTGGCAGCGTTGGTGACGGTGCCCGTAAGCACAGCCAGACCTTGATCGGCTTCGGCTTTGCCCACCATGACAACTTGGGCAGCACATACGCCGAGTAGTATTCCTAGTACGGGTCTCATGAATCACTCTCCGGATCGAACTCGAATCAACGGCCTACGAGACGTTCGCATCGGGCTGTAATCTGCTATCGCGATAGTGATGTATCTCGCGATGCAGGCGTACAGATCCGAAGCTAGCGTGGTCTTCGTTCTCGGCTGAGAACGACACAACGCGTGACTGTATGCGCAGGCCTAGAGCGGTAGCGGTGATGAAGCGGGAATAGGCAGGGCGGACCCTATCACCGCGTCCCGCTCATGGAAATAGCCGCGCAACCGCTTTCGTGTACCAGCGGGCGCTATTGCGCCACGATGGACCCGTGTGCAGTGACTCGGCACATCGATTCAGCACGTGCTGAGATGCAGCCAGAGACCTCGACTGCACGTCTGCGCGCGTAACTGAGAGACAAGCTCGGTGGGGAAGTACAACTAGATGTTCGCCAGGAACCTAATTTGTGGACCGCTCGGACAGGAATTCGAAGAAGGTCCGCAGACCCCACCGTTCGCACGGGAAACGCGACATCGCTGTCCCGAACGGCAAACAAGGATCGCTCGCGTGGTGTTCACGCTCGCGTACCCTGCACACCAGCGAGCGCTCTGGGAGCGTCCACGCGCTGGATTTCGGGTGCTTGGAGAGGACATGCGGGAAAGGCGGGTGACTCGGCGCACAGGGTTCGATCGCGGGCACGGGGTTGGCCGTGCGCTGAAGGGTCCCGAAGCGCCGTAGCGGATCAAGCCCGAACACGCGGTCCTAGGACCCCTCGGAGGAGCGGAGGGTTCGCGGCCGTGCAAGATGTCACGCGCGCGTGCGCGAGGGAGAAGCCAGCACCAGCGCTTGCGTCGACAGGAGCTGCGCGCAAATCACGCAATTCGTCCGCACGAACGAGACGACCGAGCCCGCCGTGCGCGGATCACCGCGGCTGTCGAGCCTGCCTTTCTAGTTCGCTCGCCGCGTCGGCGAGGGACCTCTCCGAACCGCCCGAAGGCCCAGGCGGTGGCCGACGCTTCACAACGTGGCGACGTGCGCGTGGTCTTCCGCGGCCGCGGCGAGCTGCGCCTCCATGCGCGTCCGCACGAGTTCCGCCAGTTTGGCTGGGTCGCGGTCCGCAGCGGCGGGATCGACGGGATCGAGCACGAACAGCTGAACGTGGTGCAGATTGATGCGGTCAAACACCCACGTGTCACGGGGGAGCACGTCGCTGGAGCCAACGACGACCAGTGGAATCACCGGTACGCCGGTGTCGCACGCCAGCCGGAACGCCCCGAGCTTGAACGGGCGCATGCTCGCGGTCTTCGATCGGGTGCCCTCGGGGAACATCATGATGGATGACCCCTCGTCTAACTGCCGGCGGCACTCGTCCATCATCGTTCGTCGGCTGGCAGTATCGTTGCGGACCAGGCCGATGTAGTTGGCCATCCACATCATCCAGCCCAGAAACGGGACCTTGAACACCGACGCCTTGGACACCCATTTGAAGTGCTTGCGCAGGGCAAACAGCACGAAAATGTCGCCTAACGAGCGGTGGTTGGCCACGAGCACGTAGGCTCGACCGCGACGGACCTTGTCGCGGCCGTGCACGTCGATGTGCCAAAATGGCGAGAGCCAGTTGTAATGGCGGGCCCACGTGTAGGCGTACCACTGAGAGAAGACGCGTCGTCGGTCAAACGGAAGCAAGACCAGCCACGGGATCACGACCGCGAACCACCACAGCGCTAAGCTCACCGCGAGGTACAGCCAAAACAAAGCCGAGAGCACGACGCGCATGCGTGGCGCCAGCGTGCCAGGCTCACGGCGCGTTGTCGAACGCGACCGCAGCCGCGGGTCTTGCCCGGCTCGCGGCCGCCTCAGCCCGGTCCCTGACCCGCGCTATAGTGGATTCCTCGACGTCATCCGTCCCCGAAACCGCTCATGACCACACCCAACCCGCTGCTGTCCGCGACGCTCCCTCTTCCCTTTGACCGCATCGAAGCGTGCCACGTCGAACCGGCGGTCGCGGAGCAGAAGCGCCTCGCGCAGGCGCGCCTGGACGCCATCCGGTCTCCTGGCGACTCGCTCACGTTCGACTCGGTGATCAGGGCGCTGGAGGCCGCCACCGAGCCGCTCGAGCGCACCCTCGATCTAGTGGGACACCTTGAAAGCGTGGCGACCACGCCCGAGCTGCGCGCGGCATACAATGCCGTGCTACCGGAGGTGAGCGCCTTTTTCTCCTCCATTCCACTGGATGCTGAGCTGTGGCGCACTGTTTCGCAGTACGCCGACTCGGAGGAGGGCAAGCAACTCACCGGCCACCGCGCGCGGCTGCTGAAGAAGACCATCGACGGTTTTCGCCGCCACGGCGCCGCTCTCTCCGCAGACGACAAGGCCCAGCTGTCCGAGTTGGAAGTCGAACTCGCGAAAGCCACCACGAAGTTCGGGGAGCACGTCTTGGATGCGACCAACGCGTTCGAGCTGGTGATCACGGACGAAAAGCGACTCGCCGGACTCCCGGCCTCAGCCGTGGCCTACGCCCGCGGCCTGGCGGAGAGCAAGGGCATCGCCGGCTACCGCCTCACCCTCCAGGCCCCCAGCGTGATCCCGGTGCTGACGTACCTCGACGACCGCGGGATCCGAGAGCAGATCTGGCGCGCGTACAACGGCCGGGCGACCAGTGGGGAACACAACAACCGCTCGCTGCTCGATGAGGTCTTGGCCCTACGCCGACGCAAAGCCAAGCTGCTCGGTCACGCCGACTTCGCCGACTTCGCGCTTGAAGACCGAATGGCCAAGCACGGCGCGACGGCACGGCGCTTCGTTGACGATCTACGCCGCCGAACGAGCGAGGCGTTCGAGCGCGAGCGACTCGAGCTCGCGTCGTTCGCCGCCACGTTGGAGCACGGCCCCGTCATCGCCCCATGGGATGTCGGCTACCTGGCCGAGAAACAGCGACGCGCGCAGTACGACCTCGACGAGGAACAACTCCGCCCGTACTTCGGCTTAGACCGTGTGCTCGCCGGCGCGTTCGAGCTCGCCCATCGCCTGTACGGGGTGGAGATCGTGCGCACGACCGGCATCCCAACGTGGGATGACGCCGTGCAAACCTATGAAATACGCGAGGCCGGCCAGCGCCTCGGTATGTTCTACGCCGACTTGCTTCCCCGCGAAAACAAGCGACCGGGGGCCTGGATGCAGGGTCTCGTGCTTGGACGCCGACGGGACGACGGCCGGCGAGATCCACACGTCGGGCTGATCTGCGGCAACCTCACGCCCCCATCCGGTTCGCGACCGTCGCTGCTCACCCACGCCGAGGTGGAGACGATTTTTCACGAGTTCGGCCATCTCCTCCATCACCTCCTGACCGAGGTTGAGTCCCGCAGCATCGGTGGCACCAACGTCGCGTGGGACTTCGTTGAGCTACCGTCGCAGATCATGGAAAACTGGTGCTGGGAACGACAGGCTCTCGATCTGTTCGCCGAGCACTTCGAGACGGGCGAGCGACTTCCCGACGAGCTGTACACCCGCATGAACCGGGCCCGGAACTTTCGCAGCGCGTCAGCGATGATGCGCCAGCTCGGGTTCGCCGACGTGGATCTCGCACTGCACACCGAGTACGACGCGGCGCGCGATGGGGACGTGGTCGAGTACTGTCGTCGTCGGATGCAGCCCTTCGCGCCAACGACGTTGCCGGAGTCGTTTGCGATGATTTGTAGCTTCTCGCACCTGTTCTCGAGCCCCACCGGCTACGCCGCGGGCTACTACTCGTACAAATGGGCCGAGGTTCTCGATGCGGACGCGTTCACAGCGTTCCAAGCGGCAGGACTATTCGACCGAGCGACCGGCGAACGCTTCCGCCGGGAGATCCTCGCGGTGGGCGACGCCCGCGAGGCCGACGAGTCCTTTCGCGCCTTCATGGGTCGCGATCCCGATCTCCAGGCCCTTTTGCGGCGAAGTGCCCTCGCGTCCTAGTCCGTCGCCTCGGGCCACGGTGCCCACCCCACGTGGGCGCCGCGTCCAACTTGGCGCACGGACTAGCCAACCCGGTGGGCGGCGACGATGCGCGCCACAACCCCGGGATCGGCCAAGGTGCTGACATCGCCAAGTTCGTCGTAGGTGCAAGCCGCGATTTTTCGCAGGATGCGGCGCATGATCTTGCCTGACCGGGTCTTGGGCAGCCCGTCGACGAACTGCATGCGGTCGGGCGTCGCGATGGGACCGATGGCCTCACGCACCCGGTCGCACAACTCGCGTTCCAGCGCCGAGGTCTCCGTGAGGTCGGCGCCGGGTCTGGTCAGCACGTAGGCGAAGACCCCCGTGCCCTTGATGGCGTGAGGCATCCCCACCACGGCCGCTTCGGCGACCTGAGGATGGGCCACGAGCGCGCTTTCGATTTCCGCGGTTCCGAGACGATGGCCCGAGACGTTGAGCACGTCGTCGACTCGTCCCGTGATCCAGTAGTAGCCGTCTTCATCGCGGCGGCAGCCGTCGCCAGTGAAATACAGCCCCGGGAATGGACGGTAGTAGGTGCTTACAAACCGCTCGTGGTCGCCCCACAGCGTGCGCGCCTGGCCGGGCCAGGGACGCGCGAGGCACAGGTTTCCAGCCACGCCGTTGCCCTCGAGTACGCGACCGTCGTGATCCACGATGACCGGTTCCACGCCGAAAAACGGCCGAGTCGCCGAGCCGGGCTTGACGGGGGTGGCCCCGGGGAGCGGCGCGATCAAAATGCCGCCGGTCTCGGTTTGCCACCACGTGTCGACCACTGCACAGCGAGTTTCGCCCACCACGTCGTGGTACCAGCGCCAAACGTCCGGATTGATCGGCTCGCCGACGGTCCCGAGCACACGCAGAGAACTTCGGTCGTGTTGTCGCACAATGTCGTCGCCCGCGCGGCGGATGGCTCGAATCGCGGTGGGCGCGGTGTAAAACGTTGTCACGCGCAGGTCGGCGACCACTTGCCAGTAGCGGCCGGCGTCCGGATACAGCGGCGTCGACTCGAACATCACCGTCGTGGCCCCGTTGGCGAGCGGCCCGTAGACGATGTAGCTGTGACCGGTGATCCAACCGATGTCCGCCGCGCACATGTAGACGTCGCCTGGCTGGAGATCGAACACCAGCTCGTGGGTCAGCGATGTGTGCACGAGGTACCCGCCGCTGGTGTGCAACACGCCCTTCGGTTTTCCCGTCGAACCGGACGTATACAAGATGAACAGCGGCGACTCGGCGTCCATCGATTCACACGGCGCGACCGTCGACTGCGAGCGACACAGGGCCACGAAGTCGTGGTCGCGCCCCGCCTGCATCGGCACCTCGTGATCCGTGCGACGCACAACGAGAACGTGCTGCACGCAGTCGGCCGCAGCGACCGCAGCGTCGGTGGTGGCCTTGAGCGGGATGCGTTTGCCACCGCGAACGCCTTCGTTGGCGGTGATCACGAGTTTGCATCCGGCATCGACGATGCGCTCTCGCAGCGCCGCCGCCGAGAACCCGGCAAACACAATGGAGTGCACGGCACCGATCCGGGCGCACGCGAGCATGCTGTACACCAGCTCCGGCACCATCGGCAGGTAGATGCACACTCGGTCTCCCCGACGCACGCCCAACGCACGCAGGGCGTTCGCCACTCGGCCGACCTCGTCGGCCAGCTGCTGATACGTGATCCGTTCGTACTGCCCGGGCTCGTCACGCACCCACACGATCGCATCTTGATCGCCACGGGTGGCGAGATGCCGGTCCACGCAGTTGGCACAGACGTTGAGCTTCCCGTCCGCGAACCAGCGAAACGTCGCCGCGTGCATGTCCGCCTCGACGATCTGCGACGGCTCGACGTCCCACGCCAGACGGCCCGCGTGCTCGCGCCAAAAACCCTGCGGATCGGCCAGCGAGCGCCGATACATGGCCTCGTATGCCGCTACCGAAGTCACCTTCGCTTGCTGAGCCACCGTGGACTTGGCCGGGATCATCCGAACGAAGCTACCACCGAACCCGCGGCGAACCAGCTGGCGGCCGCGGCCGCGGGCCATCCGTTGGCGAGCGTTTCACCGCGGCGAGGGAGCGGCCATCCGTGGGGGGCGTACCGTCGTCCGATCTGCTGCCGACGCGGTGCCCGGTGATCCGTCGTCACCTTGGATCCGGCGCGTCTGAGCCGCTGCGAGTCCGCCTGCGGCTGCCCGGGTCGGCACGGCCTCCAAGTCGAG
>QKPP01000016.1:0-8387 GCA_006508105.1 Myxococcales bacterium FL481
GGATCCCGCCTGGCCAACCCCGTAGCCGTCCGTATTACACTGCAGCTTCATATGGCACGCTCGCGCCTTCACCTCATGACCCTGCTCCGCCTGGCTCGCCCGCCCCGGGTGCTCGGTGCCCTGTTGCTCGCGGGGGCCTGCGGGGACAAGGCCGTGACCGACACCCCTTCGTCCGCCTCGGCGGCCAAGGCGTCGCCTGCGACGGTCCCGAAAGCCGAAGCCCCGCCCGCACCGCCGAGCCAGGAGGAACTGGCCGAACGCTATCGTTCGCTGACGGGGCGACTCGGCGCCGAGACCCCGTTGAGTGCGGCTCAACTCGAGCAGATGCGCTCCGAGTTGAGCGAAGTCGCGTCGCTCGCTGAAGACCCGCATTTGCGGGCCAACGCCAGCCTCGCCGTGGGGGCATTGTTCGAGGAGTCCGGCGACGCCAAATCGGCCGTGGCGTTCTTCCGGCAAGCGGTGGCCGCGGTCCCCAACGAGGCACCGACGCACGCCATGCTGGCGCTGGCGCTCGCCAAAAGCGGCGAGCTGCCCCAGGCGATCGATGTCCAGCAGCGCGTGGTCGAATTGCTTCCCAACGACCTCGAGGCTTGGCTGCACCTAGGAGAGATGAACATCAAGGCCGGTCGGCAGGACGCGGGCGCCAAGGCGTACGCGACCTACGAGGTGCGGCGAAAAGCAATCCTCGACGGCCTGACGCTCAAGAGCAAGGGCGGCGAGTACCTGCTGCCGGCCAGCGAACGCGTCGCCATGGCGGCCGCCTTGGAGGTGGCGTCGGACAACGGAACGGGTCTCGCCTTGCTCTACGCTCTCAAAAGCGATCCCGACGCGAACGTGCGGGCCGAGATCGCCCGCGTCATGGGGACGCAGCGCTTGCTGGGGTACCGCAAGCTGCTGGAGGAGACGCTCAAGAAGGAGAGCGACGCCGAGGCGCGCAAAGTGATGCAGTGGGCTGTCGACGAGATCGCGCGGGCGGGACGAGAGACCGCGCCCGGCCCCGCTCCGCAGCCGGTGGTGGCGGACACCGAGCGGCCCGCCCAGCCAGCGGACGCGCCGGCCAAGGCAGTGTCGCCGCCGGCACCACCGACCGGTGCGTCTGCCACGCTGCCCGCGGCCGCCCGGTCTGGATCGTCGAGCGAGGATGACCCCCCGGCTGCGACTCCATCCTCGCCGGACGCTCCCCCCAAACCTTCGACCCCGACCCGAGGCGGCTAGATGGACGCGCGCTCGCCCGCGTCGCTCGAGGTTCGCGGGCTGACCTATCGCTACCCGGGCGCGCAGGAGCCCGCCCTGCACGACGTCACGTTCTCGGTGGCCGCGGGCGAGCGGATCGGCCTGCTAGGGCCCAATGGCGCCGGCAAAACAACGGCCATGCGACTGGTGTGCGGCTATCTCCCCATCCCACCGCAGACCGGGCCGGTCGGTCCCGTGGTGCGGGTGGCGGGTCACGATGCGCGCTCGGACTCGCTGACCGTGCGACGCCTGGTTGGTTACCTTCCCGAGCAGGTACCGCTTTATCGCGAGCTGCGAGTCCAAGAGCATCTCGCCTTTCGAGCGATCGTGAAGGGGGTGCGGCGCAAGGGCGTGGATGCCGAGATCCGCCGCGTCTCGGAGATGACCGGACTTGAGGCGATGCTCGACACGCCGGTCAATCGTTTGAGCCGCGGCTATCGTCAACGGGTCGGCATCGCGGACGCGCTGCTGGGGAGGCCGCCTTTGCTCGTGCTCGACGAACCCACCGTCGGCCTGGATCCCAATCAGGTCCAAGGCATCCGCTCGATGCTCCGGGAACTCGGCGGGGCGCACACCCTCATCTTCTCGTCTCACGTCCTGCCCGAAGTCGAGGCACTGTGCGATCGCATCATTGTGCTCTCGCGCGGTCGGGTGGTCGCCGACGAGACGGTTCACGACGCGCTCAGCGACGCCGACACCATGATCGTGGAGTGGGTCTGCGAGGTCGCTGTGGCCCGCGGTATCGTGGACGCGGCGGTGACCGCCACCCATCTGCCCGCGACGCCGCACTGCGACTACGTTCACGAGGCTGAGCGCACGCGGGTCTCGATCGATGCCGGCGGGGTGGAGCTGGCGCGGGCGATCGGTCAGGCGAGCCTCGACGCTCAGGTGGTGATGGTGCGCCTCGAGCCCGGCAGACGCCGGCTAGAGGAGCACTTCGCTCGGGTGACCGGCGCCATCGGAGTCGAGCGAGCATGATCGAGTCGCTGATCGATTGGGCCCGAGGCACGGCAGCCATCGTCTACCGGGAGCTGCTGTCTTTGTTTGTCACCCCGCTGGCCTACGTCGTGGGCACGCTGTTTTTGCTCAACCAAGGCTGGAACTTCGCGCTGCTGCTGCGTTTTCTCAACGAGCCCACCGCCGCGCCCGGTCCGGTGATGCAGTACTACTTCGGCGGAAGCTTCTTCATCTTCTGGCTGCCGGTCATCTTCATCTGTGCAGCGATGAGCATGCGACTCATCGTGGAGGAGCGCCGGCAGGGTACGTTAGAAGCGTTGCTGACGGCTCCGCTGCGTCCCTCCCAGATTGTGGCCGGCAAGTTCGTGGGGGCGTACGTCTTCTACGTCGCGCTATGGATCCCCACCGGCGTGTTTTATGTGTTGTTGCGCAGCGCCACGGCGGCGACCGCCGGCGGCATGCCCGAGCCGGGTCCGATCCTCGCGGGGTATCTCGGCGCATTGCTCGTGGGGGCGAGTTTTCTCGCGGTCGGTGTGCTGGCTTCCGCGCTGGTGCGGACCCAGCTTGCAGCTGCACTGTCGACCGTGGTGGCGTGTACGATCGTGCTGATGGCCGGCTTGCTCGTGGACCAAGTCGAGTCGCCGGACGTGTCGAGCGCGCTCGCGTGGACCAGTTTGCTTGTGATGATGCAAGAGATGGCGCAGGGCATCGTCGACGGGCACTGGTTCGGGCTTCACGCCGCGCTGGTGGTCTCCGCATTGGCGGGGGCCGTGGTCGCGGTGGACCCTCGTCGCAGCGTCGAGCGGGCGCTTCAAGCGGCCCTGCTGACCGTGACGGCCGTCCACTTGGCGGTCTTCGCCGGTCGGTACACCGACCGGGGCGACTGGACCCAAGGGGGAGTGTATTCGCTTAGCGAGCGCGCGCGCGAGGTGCTGCGACAGCTGCCCGCGACGGTCGACGTATCGGTCGTCGTCCCAACTCATCTGGGCGGCGGACGACCCAACCCCTTGCTCGGCGAGATTCGCGAAGTCCTGTTCCGAATGGCCACGGTGGCGCCACATCTTCGTGTGCGGTTCTTTGATCCTGACCGCCAGCGCCAAGAAGCGGAGCAGTTGCTGGTGGACTTTGGTCTCGGTGGGCGCGAGCTCGCGGACGGCGTGGTGCTCGTGCGTGCCAAACGTGGCCCGAACATGCGTCGAGGGCATGTGTTACCCCGCGATCTGGTGACGTTTGCCACCGGTCCCGACGTCGGGGTGAACGGCCCGCGGGTCAAAGCGTTTCGCGGCGAAGAGGCGCTGCTCCAAGCGTTCTTGGACGTCGCGGATCCGCGGCGGATCGCCGTGTGCTACACGCAAGGCCACGGCGAGCGTGCGTTTGACAACCTCGAGCCGTACGGCGGGTACGCACGACTCGACGAACTGCTCGAAGACGCCGGGCTGGAGACCCGCGTGGCGGACCTCGATGGTCGGGACGGGCTGGCCGACTGCGACGTCGTGTTGGTCGCGGGTCCGCAAGGCGCTCTACCGGCGGGTCACGCCGCCGCTATCGAGCAGTTCGCCCAAGGCGGCGGCGACGTTCTGATCTTGGCGGGGGCGGTATTCGTGCGCGGCCAAAGTGGGCTGTCGCCGAATGGGATCGAACCGTTCACCGCTCGCTACGGTATTCGTTTTGGCGAACGCGTGGTACTGGACCCGCATCGACTACCGGGCGCGTCTCCGCTGCTCGCCTTTACGCTGTCGGAGGGCTGGCGCGACCACCCAGTTTCGCGCAGTCTCGTCACGCGTCCGGTGTCGTTTGTCCAAGTCCGCGAGTTGGTTGTCGAAGAGCCTGCGGTTGCGCTGCTCGAGACCGGGGAGGACGCGTGGGCCGAGGCAGATGTGGCCGGTTTCCGTCGCGGGGCTCTGCAGCAGTTCGACGAGGGTCCCGATCGAGCCGGGCCGCTGGCCGTGGTCGCCGCGGGGGTGCGTGGCGGTTCACGGATCGTCGTGATCGGCTCAGATCAGATGGCCGTCAACGCGTTGATGCGTGACGATGTGGCCTATGACCACGGCCGGGATCTCGTCTTGAACGCGGTCGGCTGGTTGACGCAGCGTGAAGCGTTGATGGGCATTCGGGCGCGAGACCGCGAGCACGTCAAGCTCGTTCTCGCGCCGGCCCAACTCGAGCGCATGACGTGGCTGTGCGTGGTGGGACTGCCGGGTTTTGCCATCGGCCTCGGTATTCTGATGCTGTGGAGGCGCCGTCGATGAGGCGACTCCAACCGGCGACTTGGTTTTGGCTCCTCGCCGCCGCAGGATCGGTGACGCTGGTCCAGCTTGATGAGCTGCGTGAACCGAGCGCGACGCCGCACGTCGTCGCCAGCTCCGGAGCGGCGCGCCGGGTGTTCCCGGGCTTGGCTGACGTCGATCCGCAGGCGACCACCGTCGAGCTTGTGCGCCCCAACGGAACGACCTTGCGGTTCGTGCCGCAAGGTCGCGAAGAACACCATCTGTTCGTGGGCGAGCGGTTGGTGGGTCCCGTGGAACGGGCGGCCATCGACGGGCTGTGGGCTTCGTTGCGGATGGCAATGACGGTTCGCGCCGTGGCGCCGGGGATCGAAGTCGGGGCCGGTCAGTCGGGCACGATTCGCATCCTCGGTTCGAAGGGCACCATGGTGCTCAAACTCGGCCTCGTCGCCTCGGACTCGGCGGGGATCATGGGAGTACTGGCGCACGAGGGAGACGCCGCATGGGTGGTCGATGCCGAACTCGCGGCCTTGATCGAACAGCCGGAGATGGCTTGGCTACGTCGTCGCCTGCTCGAGCTCGAGCCCAGCCAGCTGGCGAGCATCGCGTGGGATGACATGGTCTTGACCCGTGGCGCCGACGACATCTGGCGGGTCACCGGCGGGCACGCCGCGGCCCTGCTCTCGACACCCGCCGTCGAGCGTCGCATGTCGGCGTTGTTCGACGCCAAGTTCGAGGTGGTGGAGGACCGCAAGCTGGTCGCCCCCGACTCGCTGCGGCCCTGGCTGGTCTTGACCGATCGGAGCGGGGAAGCCACCAAGCTCGCCCTTGGCGACCCCTGTGACGTCGCCGATCAGACGAGACTGGTCGATCGGGGGCCGGGCCGGCTCGGTTGTGTCGAAACCCGACACACCGCGGCGTGGGACTTCGAGGCGAACGGGGCGGGGCTCATCGAGTCCCGCTTGGTGCCGTATGCCTACGGCCGGGTGCTCAGTATCGAGCAGCTGGAGCCCGAGATTCAAAAGCTGAGGCGGCAAGCGGGGGGGTGGGTCATCGAACGCGATGGTGGGGAGCAGATCGTGTCCGAGCCCGAGGTGTTCCGGTGGTTTGGACGCGTCCGCAACATCTTGGTCGAGCCCGATCCCGCGCAAGAGGGTGAGTTTCAGCCGACGGTCGAGTTCATCGTGGAGACCGACGCGACCCAGCGGCTGCACGTACGCTGCGAGGTCGCACAAGGTCGCCCGCGTCGTTGTACGCGAGACGGTGGCGCCCCGCGTCGGGTCGTGACGACCGAACCGATCGATCTGGCGTACAATGCCGCGACGTTTGCCGATCGTCGGCTGTTCTCGTTCGCGCCGAGCGATGTCGCGGCGTTCGAGATCCTCCCCGCGTTGGGGCGATCGGGGGTGCGACAGAGCGTGCGCCAAGACTTCGGGCTGTGGCGGCTCGATCATCCCACCCATCCGGACGCTGCGGCGGCCGTGGACCTCGTCCGCCTCGAGGGCGTGTTGGGCGTGCTCAGTTCGTTGCGAGCGCGAGACTGGCTCGACGCCGAAGCGCTGGCGAGCGACGCGCTGCGCACCCTAAGGGTCGAGCTACGCCCGGGCGCCGGGAATCCGGGTCCAATCGGACTGGAGCTGTTTCCGCAGTGTCGCGCCCGTGTCCACGACGGTCGGGTGGTGAGGTTGCACGATCCGAGCTGCGAGGTTCTTACCGGAGATCTCCTGTTCGATGATCCCCTGCGGTCGTGGGTCGATCGAGCGGAGACTGTCGTGGTCGAGCCGCCTGCAGCGCCGGCCGTGAGCTTGCGCCGTGACGCTCAGCGGCGACTCGTCGGTCAAGACGCCGCCGCGCAGAGAGTGTTGCGACTGGTCAGTCAGTGGCGAGATTGGCGGGCGGTCGGGCTCGCCCAGAACCCGCCTCCCGGTCCCGCCCTCGCTCGCGTCACGCTCGGCCTGATGGACGGCGGGAGCGTCGTGCTGGACGTGGGGGACGCGTGGGCCGGTCTTGCGGAGGCCCGCTGGCACTACGTATTCGAAGCCGACAAGCCGTAGCGCACCACCGGGGGACGAAAAAAGGGAGCCGCATGGGCTCCCTTTTCCTGATGCGGCTGAGACCGCCGCGCGCAAGACGCCGAAATTCCGGGGCTACTTGCCTTTGCCGGCGGCGGCCTGGGCTTTGTCGATCAGGCGAGCGTTGGCTTCTTCCTGACGGGCGACCTCGGTCGGGTGCCACGGGGCGCCCGGAGGGGCGACCCAAGCCACCTGACCGGTCTCCGGATCCGGTGCTTCGTACGAGGTGAACTCGAGCAGCCCGCGGTCGTGCGAAAATCCGGTGTCCGAGAATCGCTTGAACTTGCCTTTGAACTTGTAGCGCTTGCCTTCTTCGAGGATGACCTCCGGCAAGCCTTTCCACTTCTCGGCCTCCCACTCGGGGATCTGAAAGCGGTACTTGACCACCATCATCGCGCGCTTTTTGCCCTGCTGGTTTTGGTGGTCGGTGATCCACACAAACGCTTGCTTGCCGGGAGGGCATTGCTCGCCCTCGGGGCACGGCGGCGGCACGTAGACCTCTTGAACCCAGCCGTTGACCATCACGTCTTGCCCGGCGGTGCCCTCTTTGAGGCGTTCGTCGATGCTCTTTCGCAGACCAAAAATCGAGTACGCACCGTCTTCCCACTTCTCCGGAGCCTTGTCCTCGTCGAAGTTGGGGGTTGGTGGGAGCTCGACTTTGATCGACGGAAGCTGTTCTTCGGCCGGTTTTTGGGCGGCCGCGGTCTCGGCCGAGTCGTCGCACGCAGCAGCAGCGATCAGCGTCGTGCCGAGCAGCGCGCATGGGAGCCCACGGGCCAATAGAGTTCGCGTGTGGCGGTTCATCACAGGGGCATCTCCCTCTCGGTTGCCCGGGGCGCCCGGGCCAGGTTATTCGCGAATATCACGTACGAGCGCGCAATGACAAGCGAGTCAGTGGCGCACGAAGTCCTCGAGTGCTTGGGCGCGATGCCGAATACTGAGATACTCGGAAGTAGTCGTGGTGACAAAGATAGCCGAACCCCGCGAGGCGGCTGGCCGCCGACACGGGTCGTGTTGCCGCCTGCGCGACGGACTGTGCGACGGTCTGCGCTCCTCGGTCGTGCGACGGGGAATCGGACGACATGACGGCCACCGGCGAACCCGACGTCGTTTGGGCCTCGCTTGCGGTGTCATCGCGCTCGCGGGCCTCGCTGGAGCAGCCGCTTGCGAATCGGAGACTTCGCTCGAACCGATCGCGACGGACCTCGGCGGGACGGCGGCGGGACCGGGCAATCGCCCGACGGGCGGTGGGGTCGCCGAGCGTGGGCGGCCAGCCGTTGGATCGCTGTCGCCGCGACCCGCCGACCCAGGTTCGCGCTCGACCCTCGCCGGGGTCTCGGCCGATCGCGGTTCGGTGCCCGACGCGAGTCCGGTCGTCATCGGCGTGCGGGAGCTGCCACAAGCTCTCGATCCGCTCCGCACCTTGAGCTCCTGGGGACGCCGAGTTGCCGATGACCTGGTGTTTGAGGCCCTGACGCGACGCGATGCCTCCGGTCACCCCTGGGCCACGCTGGAACTCGCCGATCATTGCTCGGTGGACGACCCGGGACGGATTCGGGCCGTTCGCTGTCGCCTTCGGTCAGATGCCCGGTTCCACGACGGGACCCCCGTTGCCATCGAGGACGTCGAGTACAGCTTCAACTTCTGGCTGGACCCGCGTCGTGAGTGGTCGCGTCACGACCATGGGCTGTCGCACCTCAGTCGCGTGCAGGTGGTCAGCCGGGGATTTGCTCCGGTGGACACCGTCGGCGACGGTCCAGCCCAGCCGTGGATCGAGATCGGTTTTGCGCGCCCTTGTCCCCTCGCGCTGGAGTTGCTCTCGGAGGTCAAGATCGTTCCGGCTCGCCGCCATCGCCGTTGTGGCGGCGGAAGACCAAAGATTCCCCGACCACCCGGGTTT
>QKPP01000016.1:8397-20330 GCA_006508105.1 Myxococcales bacterium FL481
CCGCCATCGCCGTGGGGGCTCGGACTTTGCTCGAGCCCCCGTTGGCAGCGGACCGATGGCGATCGCGTCGATGCGCGACGACGTCATCGTGTTCCGGCCTGAGCCGAGCTACACGGGGGGGCGTCGCGTCTCGCGGCCGGTCATCTTGCGGCGCATCGACGACAGCGCGCGGGGCCTCACCCTGCTGCGCCGCGGTGAGATCGACATCCTCGATGAGGTCGCGCCCGCCCACCTGCCGGCCGAGCTGGCGAAACCGGGCATGGCCGCTCGGTTTCGTGGCGTCGTGCTGACCCCCGCGCGTTACGATCTACTGCTCCTCAACGCGAGGGCCATCGAGCTGAGCCAGCCCTCGTTGCGCAGGGCCGTGGAGGCGGCGCTTCCGTACTATCGTCTGGCGTCGGTCGGCCCCGCGTCGTTACGGGCCGACGCCGTGGCCCCGGTCGATCTCGAAGCTCCCCGCGAGGTCGATTTGCCCGCGCTCGCGTCCGCCGTCGATCCCCGCACGGTACCGGCCGGATTGCCGCCGCGCCCGGTCAACGACGATCCCGCTCGGGCGGTACGGGCCGCCGATTTACTGGACGCCGCCGGGTGGCCGCGCGATCGTGGGCAGCGGCGTCGCGGGAATGCCTGGTTGCGCCTGACGTTGATGTGGCAGGGCGGGGGCGGACGATCGGCCGATCTGGCCGCGGGCATCCGTCAGGGTCTGAGCGCCGTCGATGTCTCGGTGCCTTACTCCACCGCGTCTTGGAGCTACCTGCGACTGCTGTTGCGACGTGGCGAGTTCGACATGTTCATGCTGTCCTTCGGCACGCACCAGGACCAAGACCTTTACCCGATGTTTCATCGTCGCGGCGCGCTCAACTTCAGTGGGGCGCGCAGTGAGGAGCTGGACGCAGCCCTCGAGCGGTATCGTCTCGCCGTGACTCGGGCCGACCGTGACGCTGCGAAGCTCCTCGTCGCGCAGAAGCTGGCCGCCGAACACATCGCGCTGGTCCTCCATGCCCCCGCCCGAGTCGGGCTGTACTCCCGGCGCCTGGGCGAGTTGGCCTTCGTCGATGACTTGCCCCGACTCGACTCGCTCGCTCGCCAGCCCGACCGTGCGAGCCCCTGGGTTCCACCGGCCGCGATCGCGCAGCCTCCGGGGGAGTCCACCCCGAAGTGACAGCCGGCTGCCGACTTGACCAACTGCGACGAAGGGATCGGCCCGACCTAGAATCGATACGCCACGCCCGCGCCGGCGGCCACGTAGGTCTGGAAGCGGGGAACGGCGGGCTTGGTCTCCTCGCGGGTGGCACTGTCGAAGACCGGTCCGTCGTGGCTCGCGTCGTTTTGCGGGGTGATCACCCCAAGCGAGCGCAGGGTAAAGACAAAGGCTACGCGACGGGTGACGAGCTCAACGTCAAATCCGATGCGCGTCACAAACGAACCGAACCGTTGCACGCTGCGATCGAGGTCGTCGATGGCGTAGCCGACTCGATTGAGAACGCCTCCCACCCCCGCGTCGATGCCGACGCTGCCCATCTCCCCGCGGGCGAGATACAGCACCGTCCCAACGTCGGCGACGAACAGATCTTGCGAGATGACGTTGCGATGATCGTCGCGGGTGTCCACGTAACGCAACGAGCCCGATCGCAGTGTGAGATCGAGCCCCACGATGTCCGTGGGCCGGAACCGTAGGAACGCACCGGCTCCGCCCAGCGTCGCCGTGTTGCTGACCGTGCGCGGATCGATTTCGACGACCCGGGGGCGCAAGGGTGGGGTCTGGATGCCGACCGCCTCGATGCCGAGCATGAATCGACGGTCACTCGCCGCCGCCGTCGGTTCGTCAGCTCGTCGGCCCACGGCGCCCGCGCCCAATTCCTCCGCGGCCGTTCTCGACCCGGCGGCAGCGGGTCCCGTGTCTGCCGTGGCGGTCGCGTCCGACCCGGCGGTGACGGGTCCCGTGTCTGCGGCCGATCGGGAGGCGGCCCCGCCATCCGCGGTCTTGTCGTCGCCCGGTGTCGCCGTCGCTGCGTTCGCGGTGGGTCGTGCCGGTGGGTCCTCGACGGGACCGACCCCGGGCGATCGGGCAGCGCGTGGTGGGGTGCTCGCGCTGGTCGGCGCGGGCTCGGTGGGGCGATGGTTCGCCTCCCCCGTCGGATCACCCGGGCGAGATGGACCCACGCGGGCCGAATGGGGGCCGGCCGCGGGCTCGGTGCGCGCGCGCGTCGAGGCGGCGGCATCCGTTGTCGTCGACTGCTTCCCGCTGGACGCCGAAGCGTCCGGCGGCGCGGGAGAGAACGCGAGAATCGTGTACGCGGCGGACAGCAGCCAACCTGACATCGTCGCGGATGATACCCGGCCCCCGCCGGCTTGTCGTGGGCCGCAAGGCCCCCCAAAAACCGAGCCTGGTTGCCTGCGGTGAAACTCGAGCGGGTGCAGCGAGGACTCGAACGGCGCCGAGGGTTGCGTGCGCCATCGGGTGGCGATAGGTCTCGATGGCGTGCCACTTCGTAGCATGACGGGCTTCGGCCACGCTCAGACCCTTTGGCGCGACGCGCACGGGGTCGACACGCAGCGGATTCGCGTCGAGATCCGCTCGCTAAACGCTCGCTTTTGCGAGCTCAAGATTCGCCAGCCGTTCGGACCGGCCGTCGAACGCCAGATTCGGACACGTATCGAGCGAGACGTAGGGCGGGGACGCGTCGACGTAGCGATTCGATGCGAAGGATCCGGTGACGACGAATCCAGCCCGGTGGCGTCCGTTGATCGCGATCGGCTGGGTCTCGTCACTCGCAGGTTGGTGGAGGTTCGCGCCGCGCTGGCGACTGCCGGCCTCGACCCGGCGGACGACTCGCCGCTCGAGGTGCTCAAGTTCCTCTCGGCCTCGGCTCAGCCGTTCGACCCCGCTAAGATCCCGACTCAAGCCGTCTTGGACGCCCTCGAACCCGCGCTGGACCAGTTCGTCGCGATGCGAACGACCGAAGGGGCCGCGCTCGCCGAGGACATCTTGCGGCACGTCGATGAGCTGGCCCAAATGCGCGAGCGGGTGATCGCGATGGTCGCAGGCGACGGGGCGCGGCGAGCCGAGTCGCTGCGGCGGCGGGTCGCGGATCTGTGCCAAGACGCGGGGGCTAGCCTCGATCCGACTCGGTTGGCCCAAGAGGTGGCGTTGCTCGTCGCGCGGGCAGACGTCAGCGAAGAGCTCACGCGTCTCAACGCCCACATCGACCAGATCCGTACCGTGGTGGCCGCTGAAGCCGCGTCCGGGCAGGGGAAGACGTTGGAGTTCCTGGTTCAAGAACTCGTGCGGGAAGTCACGACGCTGGGCAGCAAAGTGGCCGACGTCCAGGCCAACACGCTGGTGATTCGTGCCAAGGGCGTCGTCGAGCGACTGCGCGAGCAGGTGCAAAATGTCGAGTAACACTCCTCGCGGTCAGCTTCTCGTGGTCAGTTCGCCATCTGGTGCCGGGAAAACGACCCTTTGTAACCGACTCCGAGGCGAGTTCCCCGAGCTGGGCTTCAGCATCTCCTACACCACTCGCCCGCCGCGGCCGACGGAACGTGACGGCGAGGACTACCACTTCGTCTCGAGGGAGCGGTTCAGTGAAATGGTTGCCGCGGACGAGTTTGCCGAGTACGCGGTGGTGCATGACAACATGTACGGCAGCTCCGCGGCGGCGGTTCGCGGCGCCCTTGATGCTGGCCACGACTTGCTGTTCGACGTCGACTTTCAGGGGGGGCGCCAACTTCGCGCGCGGTTCGGCCAAGACGTGGTGTTGGTGTTCATCCTCCCCCCGTCGCTCGAGGAACTAGAGCGTCGCCTTCGAAGCCGGGCCACGGACGAGCCGGGGGCCATTGCTCGTCGGCTGCGGGTGGCCACGTCGGAGTTGGGCCACTACGATGAGTATGACTACGTGATCGTCAACGATGCTCTCGATACTGCCTACGACGCCCTCCGGGCGGTCTACGTGGCCGTCCGGCACCGCACCGAGCGGCAGCGCCACCGCGCCGAAGGGCTGCTACGCCCTCGGAGCTGAAGGGCCGTGGTCATGGACTCGGTGAGCGCGACCCGTTCTCCCGAACGCTCCATGTTCGATGAACAACTGGCGCGCATCCGGCAGGAGGTGCGTGCGCATCGGCCCAACGCCGACCTCGGCTCGGTGCAACGAGCGTTCGAGCTGGCGGAGCGCAGCCACGCCGGCCAGCGACGCAGAAGCGGCGAGCCGTACCTGATGCATCCGCTGCGGGTGGCGACGACGATTGCCGGCTTGGGGCTGGACGTCGACACCGTCACCGCGGGCATCTTGCACGATGCCGTCGAGGACTCTGAGGTCACTGTCGTCGAGCTGACCGAACGATTCGGTCGAGCCGTGGCGAACGTGGTCGACGGTGTCACGAAGCTGGGCAAAATCCCCTACCTCTCGCGCCAAGAGCAGCAAGCCGAGAGTTTTCGCAAGATGCTGCTGGCGATGAGCCGAGACATTCGGGTGCTTTTGGTCAAGCTCGCGGATCGGCTCGACAACATGCGCACGCTGGCGCATATGCCCGCGGACAAGCAGCTTCGTATCGCGCGAGAGACGATGGATATCTACGCGCCGCTGGCGGGGCGCTTGAGCCTGCCGTGGCTGCGTGAACAGCTGGAGGACTTGTCGTTTCGCTACCTCGAGCCGGCTTCGTTCGCCGCCGTGGTCGGCCGGCGAGACGCGCTGCTGCAGGAAAAGCCCGACTTTCTCGACGAGACCTCGGCCGAAATCGCCACGGCGTTCACAGGCCCCGTAGACATCGGCGGGGGGGACAAGATCGCTTGGGACACGCCGAGCTTGGGCCCGGTCGAGGTTGCCCCGATTTTGCGCGGCATCTACCAGCTGCACGTCACTGAGCAGTCGTGTCAGCACGAGATCGATCAGCTGTTTCAGATCGTGCGCTACGACGTGGTGACCCGCGATCGCACCGGTTGCTATGCGGCTCTCGGGCAGCTCCACGCCGCGTTCAAGCCCATGCCGGGGCGGTTTCAGGATCACATTGCCCTTCCGAGCAGCGCGGGTAGGCAGGGGCTGGCCACGGTGGTGGTGATCAGCACGGGGGCTCGCGTGGACGTACAGATTCGCTCGAAGCTCATGGCTGACCGGGCGCGTCGTGGGGTCGTGACGGCGCTCGACGATAGCGGCAGTCCTCGGCACGTCGCCGGCGATCTGGGATGGCTGACCCAGATCATGGACTGGCAGGACGAGATCTCGGATCCGCACGAGTTTATCGAGGCCATCAAAGGCGATCTGTTCGCCGATGAGGTGTACGTGTTCACTCCGCGTGGTGACATCATCACGCTGCCGCGCGGTTCGACGCCCATTGACTTCGCGTTCGCCGTCCACACCGAACTCGGCTTGCGCTGTTCCGGCGCACGGATCAACGGTCAAATCGTCCCCTTGCGGTA
Source organism: Myxococcales bacterium FL481 (assembly GCA_006508105.1). Taxonomy (GTDB): domain Bacteria; phylum Myxococcota_A; class Polyangia; order Nannocystales; family Nannocystaceae; genus FL481. The sequence continues at coordinate 13,811 of QKPP01000016.1, forward strand.
CCGTTTGCGGCAGGGCGACACGGTCGAGGTGCTCCCCAGCCCCCACGCGCAGGCCAAACCGCAATGGCTGGCGATCTGCAAGAGTGCCCGGGCGCTCGCACGTATCCGTCAGTATCTCCGCCAGCGTGAACGGGTGAAGCTGGTCGAGGCCGGACGTCGCTCCTTCGAGCAGGCGGCGGCGGATGAGCGTGTCGATCTGCAAGATCCCGCGATCGTCGACCGTCTCGAGGGCCAGTGTGAGGTGCACGGCGTGGGCCGAGAGCGGGGGATTGAAGGGCTGTACGAGGACATCGCGGCGGGGCGAGTCGACGTCGATGCGGTGGTGCGGGGGTTGGTGGCCGCGCCTCGGTCATCGGACCCCGACCGGACCGAAGACTCCGGCTTGCTACGGACGATCTTGCGCCGGGTGAAGGGGTCATCCGCAGCCGCGTCCAAGCCTCGTCTTCCGGCCGGACAAGGCGGGACCGATCATCCCATTGTCATCACGCGTGATTCGCTGTCCGAAGCGTGGCTGGAGTTGTCGTCCTGTTGCGATCCGCTACCCGGGGATCCGCTTCTCGGCTATCTCGCCGCGGGTCGTGGGGTGCTCGTACACACGCAGTCTTGTCCGGTCGCGCTTACTCGCATCGAGGGGCGTCGGGTGTTTGTGACGTGGGAAGAGGGGCTGCGACTCGAGCGCCCCGCCACGCTCGAGGTACGCACGGGGGACGAGCCGGGCCTTTTGGCCGCGATGAGCCGCGCGTTCTCGCAACGCGGAATCAACATCAAGCAGGCCCACTGCCGCACCGACGGCCGCGCCACCCGGGCCGTCAACACGTTCCACATGACGGTCAACTCGCTCGAGGAGCTCACCGGCCTCCAGCGTGATCTCGCTGCGATCCCGGGCGTCTTCGCCGTCGACCGGGTGTATGCCGCCGAGGGCGAACCGCCCGGTTGACAGACTGCGGGAACAACGTATCCTCCCGCCTCCCCGAGGAAGACATGGCTTCATATACCGACATTGTCCGTCGTAAGCGAAAGCGTCGCTTCAAAAACGCCGGTAAGGCCCGCAAGGCCCGACAAGGGAAGCGCAGCACGCTGTCGTACGCCGAGGTCTTTGCCGGGCTCGGCGCGCCACGTGACGCTGCCGAGGCGCCCACGGACGCGGGCGACACGGCCGCTTCGCGCTAGTCGACGAATCCAGCCGACGCATCGGATCGTTCGGGCCCGGTCCAGACTCGGTCCAGACTCGGTCCAGACTCGGTCCAGACTCGGTCCAGACTCGGTCCAGACGTCTGCGTGGGTCCCAGGCCCCAGCGATGGCTGGTCGCGCGACCTCGGTCCCGCGACCGCGCAGAGGTGTCATCGTGGCTGGTGGCGCGGGCCTCGGTCCCGCGACCGCGCAGAGTTATCATCGTGGCTGGTGGCGCGGGCCTCGGTCTCGCGACCGCGCAGAAGCATCACCGATGCTGCCGCTGCTTTGGCGCGTCGGCGCACAGTCAGCCACGCCCCGCCTGAGCGCTTCTGACGTCCGTTGTCATTGTCGTTGGCGGGGGCGATCACGCGGTTGACGGCTTGTGTTCGTACGAGCGCGGTGCCGCTGGGCCCACGGATCAGATTCGTCCCGGTCGTCTGGTCGAGCACCAACCTGGGGCGAAGTTCGAACACATGGACACACCCGGGGCGAGGAGACCTACCGTCGGCTCGCTATGACGCGCATGGGTGAGCGAACCGCGAGCGAACGCCTTGCGTTACTTGATTCGCCGGCGAAGCTGCGCGTAGTCTCACTTTGCTTGATTGGCGGGGTACAACGATGAGCAGCAGCGGTTCTCAACTCGGCTCGGAAACCGTTGTCGAGGGCTACACAATCGGGGAGCGCGTGCGGTCGCGCACGGGCGCGACGACCTACGAGGCGACCGACGGCGACGGGCAGCCCGTCCATCTCACGGCGTACGACGAGTCGTGTTTCCCATCGGCGCTCGTGCGTGAGCGCTCGCTGCGTGAGTTGCGTCAGCTCAAGTCCGTCAACGCTGAGCCGGTCGCGCGGGTTCTGGCCGCCGGAAAACTGGATGACGGCGGGGTGTACGAGGTGACCGAGGTGGCTCGAGGCGACGTTTTGGATGTGACCGTCGTGCGATCTGCCAACGAGGTCGCCGGGATCATGACACTCATCGGCGAAGCGTTGCTCGCCGCGCAAAAGGCCGGGATCATCCACCGCAACCTTGGCGCCAGCGTGGTGATTCAAACCGCGGCGGGTCTCAAGGTAACCGGCTTCGCGGTCGGCGAACCGCTCGCGGAACGCAGTCATGGATCGGTGGACACGATCTCGCCCGAACAGGTTCAGGGCAAAGTCGTCGATCAGCGTTCGCTCATCTACAACCTGGCGGCGCTGCAGTACCAACTGCGCCACGGCAAGCCGCTCTTCGCTGGGACGGTTGAAGAGAAGGTCGCCGCGCACGTTCAGCAGGCCCCGGATCACGTCGAGGATCAACGGTTGACGCGGGCCCTCGCCAAAGAGCCGAGATCGCGGCCGATGATGCTGCGGCAGTTTTTGCGAGAGCTCACCGACCTCGGTGGAGCACCCGCGCCGAAGAACCCTGCGCCAGCAGCTGCACCCCCTCCGGCGGCGCGCCCGAGCACCCGCGGTTGGACCATGTTCATGGAGGGCGATGGCGAAGAGGTCGACGCCTCGGAAGGAGCACCGCAGGGCGCGTCGTCCGAGGCCCCCACGTCACCCGAACCGACACCGCAAGGCGGGGCTCCGAGCACCCGCGGCTGGACTTTGTTCATGGAGGGCGACGGCTCGCCAGCGGAGTCCGACGCGGCGCCCCCCGTGGCTGAGGAGACGAAGTCGCCCAGCACCCGTGGCTGGACCATGTTCATGGACGACGACGGGAACGAGGCGGACCCTTCCTCGACGGGCGCAAGCGGGGCCGAGACGGCGAATGTCGCGGACCCGCCAGCCAGTGCATCCCCGGACGGCTCGAAATCGCCCGGTGATCTTCCGGCCAGCGGGGACGGGTCAGGTGGCTCGAGCCAAGAGCCCCCGCCGTCGGAGGGCGCCGCTCCACCCACGACACGAGGGTGGACGCTGTTCATGGATGAAGGAGGTGGTGACGCGAGCCAGCCGGTCGCGTCCCCTCCAGGTGCAGCGCCGCCGACGTCCACCACCGCCCCGGTCGCGCCGACGACCCCGCCGTCGGGCGCAGAGCCGGGGGCCCCGGTGCTGCCGTCGCAAGCAGCTCCCGCTGCGGCATCCGCGGATCCCGTCGAGCCCGCGACGGAGCCGTCCCCATCGGCCTCGGCTCCATCCGTCGACGCGACGGTCATGATCCCACCGGGGGCGGCGGGCTCCCTGCCGGGGAGCGTTGGAGACCCGGTGCCGCCGGTCCGCGGCAAGGAGCTCACCCCGGCGGCGCGACGACACGTTCCCGATCCAGCGTCGTCGTCGCCGCCCACCGAGGCCCCTGCGACCCGTGGCTGGACCATGTTCATGGACCAGGAGTCGGGCGAAGCCAAACGTGGCCAGGAGCCGGGCCGACGGTCAACCGCAGACTCCGAGGCGACACGCGACGCGGGGCCACCCGCGGCGCCGGCCGAAGAGGAACCCGCGTCAGACGTGGTCGCGACTCGCAAACCGACAGCTGGCCCAGACGATGGTCCCAGCCGGCCCGAGCAACGACCGGGTTCTCCGAGTAAGGAGACCGATGCGCCGGCGCCGACTTCCGGTGGCACCCAGATGCTGTCGCCAGCCAAGGCCGCGCGGCTGCGCGCCGAGGTGTCGCGTCAGGCTCACGGGGTCGCTCCGACGGGAGCGCCGGAGGACAAAGCTACCGCGGTGCGCAAAGGCTGGGTCTCATTCGACCCGAAACGACCGACCCAAGTCAGCGCCGAATCCACACGCCAAGTCGCGGCCAGCGATCCCCGGCGTGACGCTCCAGACAAGACGATACTGAGCCCGAGCTTCGGTGCGAGTGAACCACGCGACGCGGTACCCGAAGACCCAGCGTTCGAGCCTCCCAAGGAGATTGATGTTCGACCGGAGGCCAGTGCCGGGTCCTCGGATGCCGGGCAAACCGCCGTGATCGACCATGTCGCGAGCGGTTCGTCGGCAAGCCCGAGCGATGACCAGGCCGGTCCCGAAGCCGTCGCGGACGACCACCAGCCCCAGCCCGACACTGCACCAGCGGATCGCCCCCACGACGACCAGGGTGTCCCCGCCGTGGCATCGGAGCGACATCTGGAGCAAGGGCGCAAGCGGCCTCGATCTTGGGCGCCAGTGGCGATCGGCGTCGGACTCGTGGCTGCCGCGGTGCTCGCGTCGCTATTCCTGCTGTAGTTGCTCGCGCAGCCAAGTCGAATACGCCGCAGCGCTCGACGCTGCCTCGAGGACCAGGATCTTCGGCGCATCGTAGTCGTGAAGGGCCCGCAGTCGGGTGGTGGCGCGTTCTACCAGCTCGTCGCTGGTCTCTGCGATCACCACGGCTTCGGTCTCGTCTTCGACCCGCCCCTGCCAGCGGTAGATCGCTCGCACGCCGGGGAACACGTTGCCGCAGGCCACCAGACGCTCGTCGACGAGCGCTCGCACAAGTAGGGGGGCTTGCCGTTCACTGCTCGAAAACAAGATCACGCGCATCGCGAGCCGGACTATAGGGCGCGCCGCTCCATGCGTGACCGACGGCTGGGGCGGCGGCAGCGGGTACCCCGCGAACTCCGGGGACTTCGGTCGCGCGTTCGCCACGGCGGCGTCCGCCGACTGCTGCAAATCGCAGGCCGGGGTTGCAATTGGGGGCCAAGTTGCGCAACCATAGGGGCAAGCTGCCGCGGGATCGACCACTGCGCTTGCTGGCGACGCGTTCGTCCGATTCGGTGCGGTTGATCCGGTAGCGATTCTCACTGCGAATATCGTTGCGCGGCGGTGCGCGGCGACTACTCGCAGTTCGATCGTGCCACTCGCTTCGAGACGGAGGTTTGTCTGATGCTGTCCCCCGCGCCCACCAAGGCCCCGAGGTATCGCGCCATCACGCGCGCCAATATCGAGTCCACTCCCGAATGGGACTGGGTCCCGCGGGAGCTGCAGGAAGCGGTCAAGACCGTGTCAACGGTACTTCCGTTTCGCACCAACCGCTACGTGATGAGCGAGCTGATCGACTGGAGCAACGTGCCGGACGATCCCATGTACCAGCTGACATTCGTGCAGCCGGGCATGCTCTCTGAGCGCGACTTCGGCCGGATGCAGGACTTGCTGGACTCCGGCGCCGACCGGGCAGCCGTCCGCGCGGCAGCGGACGAGATTCGCTATCAGCTCAATCCGCATCCGGCCGGACAAAAGACACACAACGTCCCGCACCTCAACGGCGAGCCGTTGCCCGGAATGCAACACAAGTATCGCGAGACCGTGCTTTTCTTCCCCGGGCAGGGCCAGACTTGCCACGCTTACTGCACGTTTTGCTTTCGCTGGGCGCAGTTTGTGGGGCTTGGGGACATGAAGTTTGAGGCGCGAGAAACCGACCAGCTCACGGCCTACCTCGCCGCCCACCCCGAGGTGACAGATGTGCTCGTCACCGGCGGGGATCCCATGGTGATGAACGCGGCGGCGCTCGAGAAGTACCTGTCGCCGCTGCTGGACCCGCAGTTCGAACACATCCGCAACATTCGTATCGGGACCAAGTCAGTGGCCTATTGGCCGCACCGCTACGTCAGCGATCGGGACGCCGATGATGTGTTGCGTCTGTTCGAGCGCGTTGTCGCCAGCGGCCGCCATCTCGCGATCATGGGGCACTACAATCATCCAGTTGAGCTGAGCACCGACGTGGCGCGCCGAGCCGTGGCCCGGATCCGGTCCACCGGGGCGGAGGTCCGGATGCAGTCACCGTTGATCCGGCACGTCAATGACAACGCCGATGCGTGGGCTGAGCTGTGGCGCACGGGGGTCCAGCTCGGAGCCATCCCTTACTACATGTTCGTCGAACGGGATACGGGACCCAAAGGGTACTTCGAAGTGCCGCTGGAGCACGCCTGGAACCTGTTTCGGGAGGCGTACCAGCAGGTGTCGGGACTCGCTCGCACCGTTCGTGGGCCGTCGATGTCGGCGTTCCCGGGCAAGGTTGCCGTGGTGGGCGTAGCCGAGGTCAAAGACGAGCGGGTCTTCGTGCTCGAGTTCCTCCAAGCTCGAGATCCGACTTGGGTGCGGCGGCCGTTTTTCGCCAGGTATGATCCGGCCGCCACGTGGCTCGATGACTTGCGACCGGCCTTTGGGGAACCGCGGTTCTTCTTCGAGGAAGAAGAACCCGCCCGGTTGCCTGTGCTGTCGTAGACCCGTGCCCTCGCTGGGGTTTTCCCCCACCTTCCCCCCGGGGCGACGCCTCATCGTGCCGATGAGGCGTCGATGCGTTAGGCTGCGCGACGCATGGGCAGCTTCGATTGGACCTCGCCGCTGGTGACCACGCGACTCGCGGGGCCGGTGAGCACCGCGGACGTCGTAACCATCGTCGTGGCGGGCCTGTTGGGGCTCGGCATCGCGCGGGTCATCGACGCCTTG
>QKPP01000016.1:20340-75270 GCA_006508105.1 Myxococcales bacterium FL481
CCAGGTTGGCGTAGTCACCCGACGCCTCGCTGATGACGAAGTCGGCCACCCGGTCTCCGAGCCCGTCGCGTTGCAGCCGGGCATAGATTCGCTCGGCGAGCGGCACACGCCGCAGGATCTCCCGCGCCTGGGCCAGGACGCGCGGGTCATCGACGCCTTGGTTCGGCGTGCCGCCCGTCTGGTCCCCCGCGAGACGTTCCGGGGCGCGGTGCTCAACGCGTTTCAGGGGCCGCTGCGATGGGCGTTGGCCGTGGCCGGCGCGTGGATCGGCTTCGCCGTGGTGATGCGGCAGCCCGGACACCCCACCGAGGCTGAACTGCAGAACAACATCTTGCTCGCCACAGAGCTGCCCTTCACGCTGTGGTTTGCCTTGCGCTTGGTCGACAATCTGGCGGAGGTGTGGGCCAAACGAGCCTCAGAGACGGACTCGACATTCGACGACCAGCTCGTGCCGATTGTCCGAGCGGCGCTGAAGGTGTTTCTGGTCGCCGTGTGCGTCGTGATGGTCATTCAAAACCTCGGCGGCGAGGTCAGTTCGCTCCTCGCGGGCTTCGGCATCGGTGGCGCCGCCGTGGCGCTGGCCTCGAAAGACACGATTGCCAACCTATTCGGATCGATCGTGATCTTTGTCGATCGGCCGTTTCAGATCGGCGATTGGGTCGAGATCGGCTCTCACGAGGGCACGGTGGAGGAGGTGGGTCTACGCGTGACTCGTATTCGGACGTTCGCAAACAGCTTGATTACGGTACCCAACTCGGCGTTGACCACCAGCGCGATCAACAACTGGTCTCGCATGAACAAGCGTCGGATCAAGCTGACCATCGGATTGACGTACGACACCTCGCCGCAGCGGATGCGCGACGCACTCGAGGCTCTCCGTGACTGTTTACGTCGCGATGCGCGGATCGATCAGGGCTTTTGGCTGGTGAACTTCACCGATCTCGGCCCGTCGAGTCTCGACGTATTTGTGTATTGCTTCACGGTCACCACGAGTTGGGAGGAGTACATGCAGACGCGAGAGGAGTTGCTGCTGGCGTTTATGGACGCGGTCTCGCAACTGGGCCTTAGCTTTGCTTTCCCCACCCAGACGGTGCACGTGGACAGCTTTCCGACCGAGAGGGTCGATTCGCTGCGGCCGAATCCATGACGCCGAAGTGCGGCGCTTGGCCCGACAGAGGAGCACGAGATGAACGTTGTCATATTTGGAGCGACCCGAGGAATGGGGCGCGCCCTGGCTCGCCTGCTAGCCGATCGGAAAGACGCGATCTTCCTGCTCGGCCGTTCCGCGGATGAGCTGGCCCACTCGGCGGCTGACTTGGAAGCACGCGGGGCGAAGCGACCCGTGGGCCACGCCGTGTGCGATCTCGGCGAGCCAGACTCGTTCGACGCGGGACTTGGGCGGGCGGTGGCGGAGCTCGGGCGTCTCGATGCCGTGGTTCTCACGGCGGGCGCGTTCGCGAGCCAGGAGGCGCTGGAAGACAGTGCCGAACTGACCCAACGCGTACTGACATTCAACTTCACCAACGCCGTGTTGTTCTGCGAGGCGGCTCGCCGGCTCTTGCTCAAGCAGGGTGGGGGAGTCTTGTGTGCGTTTTCTTCGGTGGCGGGAGACCGGGGTCGCAAGCCGGTCGTGCTCTATGGAGCGAGCAAGGCGGGACTGTCAGCGTATCTCGAAGGACTCGATCATCGCTACCACGCGGCCGGGTTGCGGGTGGTGAATGTCAAACCGGGCTTTGTGAAGACGGACATGACCGCGGGGCTCACTCCGCCGCCGTTTGCCGGGACCGCGGAAGGGGTCGCGAAGACGGTCGCGGCGGCATTGGACCGTCCGCGACCAATCGTCTATGCGCCGCCGATCTGGCGGTGGATTTTGCTGGTGATTCGCCAACTGCCGCGCTTTGTTATGCGGCGAATCGGGTTCTAGTTCTAGGCGAAGCATGGCACCCTGACACTTGTGACCTCGGGGACGGACCACGCGGGTGCCTGCCTCTTGGGCCACGATTGACGATCTGGATCAGACCGACGTTCCCGGCTCTAGATCCTGCAGCGCGACCGGTTCGAGTGGGGCCTCGCGCAGCGAACGGATCGCACGGGCGCACACCCGTGCCGCGGCGGCCGTGGTGTAGTAGGGAATCCCGCGTTCGAGAGCGGATCGGCGCATGTGAGCGGAGCCCTCGGCAGCCTTGGCATCGCCGAGTGCCGTCGACGTGAGCACGAGGTCGATCTGACCGTCGCGGAGGAGATCAAGCGTGGTGGTTTCGCGTTCGAAGTGCTTGGCCACGCTGCGTACGTTGAGACCATGCTGGCGTAGGAACTCAGCCGTCCCCGGCGTGGCGACGAGCGCAAAGCCCGACTCCGCCAGCGACTGCGCCGCTTCCAGGATCGCGGGCTTGTCTTGCGGACGAAACGACAACAGCACGGTGCCGGACAGAGGCAGATTCATGCCGGCGCCGCGCTGAGCTTTGGCGTAGGCCCGGGCGAAATCGCGATCGATACCCATGACCTCGCCCGTGCTCTTCATCTCGGGCCCCAAGAGCGTGTCGACCCCGGGGAACTTCACGAAGGGAAACACCGCCTCTTTGACCGAGACGTGCTCGGGCTCGATTTCGGAGGAGCAGCCCAGCGCGGGCAGCGATTGGCCCGCCATCACCCGGGCCGCGAGCTGGGCCAACGGGCGGCCGATTGCCTTGGACACGAACGGCACCGTGCGCGACGCCCGAGGGTTCACCTCGATCACGTAGATCTGGCCGCCCGCAACCGCGAATTGCACGTTCATCAGGCCCCGAACTCCGAGCTCGAGTGCGAGCTTTCTGGTGGCCTGTTTGATCTGTTCGAGTACGTCGGCGCTGAGACTGTACGCGGGCAGGGAGCAGGCCGAATCGCCCGAGTGGATGCCGGCTTCTTCGATGTGCTCCATCACCCCGCCCACGATCGCCAGCTCTCCGTCGCACAACGCGTCGACGTCGACCTCGATGGCGTCGGCCAAGAAGCGATCGATGAGCACGGGGTGTTCATCGCTGACTTGAACCGCTTCGCGGACGTAGGTTCGGAGTTGATCTCGGTCGTGCACGATCTGCATCGCACGTCCGCCAAGTACGTAGGACGGACGTAGGAGCACGGGATAGCCTAGCTGCTCGGCACAGGCGATCGCTTCGGATTCGCTGCGCGCCACGCCGTTGGGGGGCTGGGCGAGCCCGAGCGAGTCCAGCAGTTCAGCGAAGCGCTCTCGGTCTTCCGCGCGGTCGATGGCGTCGGGCGAGGTGCCCAGGATGTTGACGCCGGCCCGCTCGAGCGCGACGGCCAGGCGAAGGGGTGTTTGTCCGCCGAACTGGACAATCACGCCGTAGGGCCGCTCACGGTGCACGATCTCAAGCACGTCTTCGAGCGTGAGTGGCTCGAAATACAACCGATCCGAGGTGTCGTAGTCCGTCGATACGGTTTCGGGGTTGCAGTTGACCATGATGGTCTCGAACCCGTCTTTCGCCAGTCCCATCACCCCGTGAACACAGCAGTAGTCGAACTCGATCCCTTGGCCGATTCGGTTCGGCCCGCCGCCCAAGATGATAACTTTGCGCCGATTGGTCGGTTCGGCTTCGCATTCCTCCTCGTACGCCGAGTAGAGGTACGGGGTGCTCGCTTCAAACTCGGCCGCGCAAGTATCAATGCGGCGATAGACGGGGTGAATCCCGGCGTCGTGTCGACGCTGGCGAACCTCGGCCTCGGTCGATCCGGTCAAAGCGGCGATCCGGCGGTCAGAAAAGCCCTGCTGCTTGGCCCACGCCAGATCCGCGCCGGCGGTGACGGCTGCCTCCGCGGCGACGATTTCGGAGATCTGGCCGACGAACCATGGGTCCACCGCACTCAACTCGGCGATCTTCGCCAGCGGCCAGCCGCGCCGTGCGGCCTCGGCCACGGCCCAAAGTCGTCCCGGCCGAGGCACTTCGAGTCGGGTGGCGAGGGCAGCATCGTCTTGCGTAAGCGGGTCGAATCCGTATTGGTCGTTCTCAAGGGATCTGACGGCTTTTTGCAGCGACTCACGAAACGTGCGCCCCACGGCCATCGTCTCGCCGACGGATTTCATCTGCACCCCCAAACGAGAGTCGGTCGCGGGGAACTTCTCGAAGGCGAAGCGAGGAATCTTGGTGATGACGTAGTCGATGGTGGGCTCAAAAGACGCCGGCGTCTTCTTCGTGATGTCGTTCGGGACCTCGTCGAGTCGGTACCCAAGTGCCAACTTGGCGGCGATCTTGGCGATGGGGAAGCCCGTGGCTTTGCTCGCCAACGCCGAGCTCCTTGAGACGCGCGGGTTCATTTCGATGACGACGATCTCTCCGTCGCGCGGATTGACGGCAAACTGAATGTTTGACCCGCCGGTGTCGACGCCGATTTTGCGAATGATCCGGATCGATGCATCTCGCAGTCGCTGGTACTCCTTGTCCGTCAGCGTCTGGGCGGGGGCAATGGTCACCGAGTCTCCGGTGTGCACACCCATGGCGTCGACGTTCTCGATCGTGCAGATGATCACGACGTTGTCCGCGGTGTCGCGCATCACCTCGAGTTCGTACTCTTTCCAGCCCAGGACGGACTCTTCGATGAGCACCTCGCTGGTCGGGGACTGGGTCAGGCCCCACTGGACCTTCTCTTCGTACTCGGCCTCGTTTTGGGCGATCGCCCCCCCGCTGCCACCGAGCGTGAAGCTGGGGCGAATGATCGCGGGTACTCCGACTTCGCGCAGGGCGGCGCGCGCTTCGTCTAGGTTGTGCACGCAGACCGACCGGGGCACCCGAACGCCAATCTCGGCCATGGCCTGACGAAACTGCCCGCGGTCCTCGGCCATGAGTATCGCGTCGAGATTGGCTCCGATGAGCTCGATGCCGAGGCGCTTGAGCACGCCCCGCTCGGCAACCGCCATGGCGAGATTCAACGCGGTTTGCCCCCCCACGGTAGGGAGCACCGCATCCGGTCGTTCCACCTCGAGCACGCGCTCCAGCGTTTCAGGCGTGAGCGGCTCGACGTAGGTCCGTGCGGCGAACTCCGGGTCCGTCATGATCGTCGCCGGGTTTGAGTTGACGAGAACAACGTCAATGCCTTCCTCGGCGATCGCTTTGCACGCTTGCGTGCCGGAGTAGTCGAACTCGCAGGCTTGTCCAATGACGATCGGACCGGAGCCGATGAGAAGGATCTTCTTGAGGTCGGTTCGCTTGGGCAAGGTCAAACTCGCTGGCTAAAACGGCGGTGATTCGGTTTAGACGGCTGCCTGGCGGTGTTGGGAGACGACGCGCCGGAACTCGAGGAACAAGTCGCGGGCGTCATGAGGCCCCGGCGATGCCTCGGGATGAAACTGAACCGAGAACGCCGGGCGCTGGCGGTGCCGGATCCCATCAATGCATCCATCGTTGAGATTGATGTGAGTGATGTCGACATCGGGGTGCTCTTCGGTTGCCTTGCTGTCGAGGGCGAAACCGTGGTTGACTGAGGCGATCAGCACGCGGCCCGTGCCGACGACGCTGGTCGGGTGGTTGGCCCCGTGGTGGCCGAATCGCAGCTTGCTGGTCGGGATACCGAGCGCCCGTCCCAGCAGTTGGTGGCCCAAGCAGATCCCAAAGATCGGCTTGTGGTCGAGGAGCTCACGGATGATATCCGGGGCGTACGGCACCGCGGAGGGATCGCCCGGACCGTTGGACAAGAACACGCCATCGGGCGCGAGCGCGAGCGCCTCGCGAGCCGGCGTCGTCGCCGGGACCACGGTGACGTCGAATCCCGCGTCGACCAGCATGCGCAAGATGTTGTGTTTGACCCCGTAGTCGTAGGCCACGACGCGGTAGGTGGGGGTCGGCGTGTCCTGCTCTCGCCACAGCGACCCCTCGGTCCAGCCGTAAGGCTCGTGGCAAGTGACGGTGTCGACCAAGTTGCTGCCCGCCATCGAGGGGAGGGCGGCGGCCCGTTGACGGAGCTCGTCTAGATCAAACTCGCCCGTGGCCAAGACGCCGTTGGTGGCGCCCAGCGTGCGAATGTGCCGAACGAGGCGTCGGGTGTCGACGCCGAAGATGCCGGGGATTCCGTGCTCAACGAGATACTCTCCCAGGCTTCGTTCGGCCCGCCACGAGGAGGGCGTGTCCACGTAGTGGCGCACGATGAAGCCGCTGAGAAACGCCCCGCGAGACTCTTGATCCTGGCGATTGACCCCCACGTTGCCGATCTCGGGGCAGGTCATGCACACGATCTGGCCGGCGTAGGACGGGTCGCTGAGAACCTCTTGATAGCCGGAAAGGCCGGTATGGAAGACGACCTCCCCGGTGCCTTCGAGCTGCGCCCCAAAGGCGCTGCCCATGAATGTGGTGCCGTCGGCGAGGACGAGACAAGCGTTGTGCACGGGTGGATACATAGCGGCGAGGAACGGCCGGAGCATACGGGTTTCCGTCTCGCTGGGGGCGCCCGTGTTGGGCGTCCCAGCGGTTCCCGCGGACGTCCCGCTCTACTGTTCGACCAGGCGGCGGATCACTTCGCGAATGCGATGGATGCCGCCGATATCACGCGCCATGAACTCCAAGCCGACGCCAGCCGGGTTGGAGTCGTTTCGCACCACCGCTGAGATCTCAAGGGGTCGCGCGCTGCCGGGAGGCGTCAGTTCGATAATGATCTCTTCGCCCGGAGATGGCCGAGACTCGGTCATGAGCAACGCCCCGCCTTCGGATACCTCGGAAAGTGCAGCTTGCCGTAGCTCTCGGTCGCGAGGAAAACGCCACCGCGCTTCGACCAGCAAGGGCAGGCGGAGGTGCTTGCGTCGTGGCAGCAGCTCCGTGTTGCCGTGCGCGACCGCAGCGAGGAATTGCAGCTTTTGTTGCTCTGAACCGGTGCAGAGCACCACCCCGCCCGCGCGGATCCGCAGTCGCGGGCGAGCCCCGTGCCACTCTCGTCCGATGGCTCGGACCATCAGCTTGCCGGACAGTCCTTGATAGGAAAGCTCCAATAGTAGTTCTTCACCCGGCTCGAAAGGTTCGGTGGTGTACACCCGTAACGCGTTGTCGTCGAGGCGAGCCTCGAGGAACGCGATTCCGGACGGGTAGTGGCAGCGTATTTTTCGCAAGATGCCGTACGTCCTCGTTCTTAGACAATTACCACAGGTCAGTGGGCCGACGTCATGCGCCGCGAGGGTTGTGATCGCGTCTACGGCGCGACCGTAGAGCCGGGATCGGCGGCCCGATTTGACTCGTAGGGGCGCCTCGCACAGTCTTGCGGCGCGAATCCGTGGCCCAGGCTTGCGGGCCGGGTCCGCTTGCTGCGCTGCTCTACCGACGAAACAGGAGATCCCGTGGCCACGAAGGTTTACCTCTCGACGCGCGGCGGCGTCGTCGACCCCGCGGACGCCACCGTCAGCGCGTTCGATCGCGGATTCCTTTACGGAGACAGCGTGTACGAGACGTTGCGCACCTCGGGTCCGCGACGCGTGGTGGCGCTGCGTCGGCATTTGGAGCGACTGCATCGCAGTGCCGCTGGGATCGGGTTTTCCATCCCATTTTCGGACGAGATGCTTATCGCGGCCATCGACGACACGCTCACGGCCGCCGAAAACGCCGCAAGCCGCATCCGCGTGGTGATCACCCGCGGGACGGGGCCGATCGCTTTGGACACGCGGACGTCGTCGCAGCCGATGCTGGTGGTGTACGTCGAGGCGCTCCAGCTGCCTGACGAGGCGTCGTACACTCGCGGGCTTTCCGCCGCGTTGGTGGATCCGCGTACAGTGGCCAACCCGGGGCTGAAGACGGGGAATTACCTGCCGAACATCTTGGCGCTGCGGCAGGCGATCGAGCGCGCGGGCGACGACGCGATCATGTGCAACCGCGACGGTTTCGTTACCGAGGGCGCCACCAGCAACGTGTTTGTGGTCGCCTCGGGAGAGATCTGCACGCCTTCGCTGGAAACGGGGCTGCTCGCGGGCATCACTCGAAGCATCGTATTCGAGCTGTGCGATCGCCTCGGCGCCTCGATGAGCGAGCGGGCCATTTCGCCGCACGAACTGGCCGCCGCGGACGAGTTGTTCCTCACGAGCTCCGTGCGCGGGATCATGCCCGTCACCCGCCTGGACGGAGAGACGGTCGGTGCGGGTTGTATGGGCCCGCTGACGCGCAAGTTGTGGGAGGCGTACGAGGACTACGTGCGCGCGGTGGGGCGCGGCGAGTGCGAGTAACTGCCGCCACTTGCACGCGTGACGGCGCCCGACTAGGTTGGCGCGCACGCCTTTCAGCCAGAGCCGTCACGTGAAGCCGATCGAGATCTGTACTGTGTTGGGCCCCGAGCGGGTCGATGCCTACTACAACGAGCTATCCGGCAAGGAGATCCGCGCCGTGCTCAAGGCCGGCGGGTCGCATTCCAACACTCCGTCGACTGCGTTTACCCAAGCCGCTCGACGGAAGATCTGGCGGGCGCGGTTCAATGCCGAATTTTCCGGTGGCAATGATCAGCTTGCTCTCGCGCTGCTCATCGAGTGGCTGATGCGTCATCACCGAAACATGCTGGTCGACTACCTCGACTTTCTCGAGGTCAAGCACCAGCAGGGGGAGACCGAGGAGGACTTCTGCGAGACTCGCACGCCGGAGCAGCTTCGTGAGGGGGCGACCGTCCTTCTCGGGAAGTACCCCCCCCATGAAGTCGCAACGTACCTGTTGTTGATCGGTCATCTCCAAGAAACCTCCGTATTCGACGAGACGCCTGGAGTGCTCGAGGCGTTGGGCATGTCGAGTGCGGACGCCGCGGCCCACGCCGAGTCCGCCCAGTCTCGACGCGCGCAGCGACAAGACGCAGGACCGGCACCAGCCGGTACCTAGCGGCAGGGGGGGCGTCGTGGATCGTCTGCAAATGCTTCGCAATATGGTCGCCGCTCGGGCCACCGACCCGTTCCCGCGCTACGGACTTGCGATGGAGCTGCGGAAACGCGGAGAATACGAAGAGGCCCATCAGGTGTTCGCGGCCTTGCTCGAGGACCATGCGTCGTATCTGCCGACGTACCTGATGGCCGGAAACTTGATGGCCGAGCGGGGCGATCCTTCGGGTGCTCGCGAGGTCTACGATCGCGGCATCGTGGTCGCCCGCGACGCGGGTGATGGGCACACCCAATCCGAGCTTGAGGCTGCGCGCGCGGAGCTCGATTGACCGTCGAGTCGATTCCCGACCTCGTGTTCGCCAGTCCGCGCAAGCTACCGCGCGCGGGGAGCCTGCGCGGCCGCGTGGTCGTGGTCGACATCGCCTTCGCGGCGGACGGCTTGGGGCGAGGTTTTGCGCGTACGACGGGGAAGTTCATCGAGCAGCTGGGCTCGCGGTTGGCGCGTTGGGTCGATCACCACGACCATGAACGCCACAGTGAGTTCGCCGCGGATCCTCGGTTCGTGCTGTGCACCAAGGCCGAGCACGGCGCGTGTCCCGAGATGATCACGCCGCAGATGGTGCAAGAAACCGGGCCGATCGACACCATTGTCGCCCACTTCGATCTGGACGGGTTGTACGCCGCGGCAAAGTGGATTTTGGGCGGGCATGAGCCGTACGCGGGCGCGGACGAGGACGCTCGGGCCGTTGACACGCGCGTCGGGGCCGTGAGCCCGAAAGCGGATCTGATCGACCGAGCACTGCGGGCCCATTACAACGACGTGGTCCTCAAGACCCGCATCGTCCACTACTTGATCGAGGGGCTCCGGCCCGGCGGCGAGCTCGAGGCCATCGAAGCCGCCGCGGCCGATCAGGATCGCATGGTGGAGGAGGCGCAGCGCCTCGCAGCCGGCTACCACGTCGACGGGGACATCGCCATGGTCACGATTCCGGCGAAGCACCGACCGTTCGACAAGACGGAGTTGCTGCTCATCGGTCAGCGGCGCGCAACCGTGGCGATCGTGACCGAGGAGGGGAACACGACCATCGCGGCACCGTTTCACAGCGGACTCAATTTCGTCGAGCTGTTGGACCTTGGCGGCGGCATGCCGACCCGCGTCAATGTGCCGGAGAGCCGGCTGCCGCTCGCGTTGGCGCGAATCTCCGCGACACTGGCCGCGCGAGCGTCCGACTCTGCCGCTCGGGATCGGTCGGACCGCGACGACTGACTCGAGTTCGCAGCATCCGTGTTTGCAGCCAGCGAAGCGATTGACGTCCGACTCCACCGCTTGGGATCCGACAAAACGCGACGACGGCCTCGACCTCATGGCGTTGGCGTCGGTCGTCGTTGAAGCGTGCGGGATTGACGTCGAGCGCAGCGAAACCGGCCGAGACCGATCGGTGTGCCGACGGCAGGCGACAAGTCGGCCGACCGTGGGGCACAAGCCCCCATCGAATCGTGGGTTTACCTCGAAGGACGGCTCGCAAACCCGACTCGACCATACTCCGGGCGGGCTTGGAGACGAGCGATCAGCCCGGCCTGGCCCTCTGCATGGTACGAGCTTCGGACGAGGGGACCGCTCTCGACGTGGTCCACACCGGCTTCGAGCGCGTACCTTCGCAGGTTCTCGAACTCTTGAGGCGTGACGTACCGCGCGACTTGAAGGTGTCGACGGCTGGGTGCGAGGTACTGGCCGAGCGTCAGGATACTCAAACCGAGCGCGCCAAGCTCGTCGATCACGTCATGCACCTCGTCGATGGTCTCGCCGAGGCCGAGCATGATGCCAGTTTTGGTCAGTGCCCCGCGGGCGCGCGCGTGTCGAAGGACAGCAAAGCTGCGGTCGTAACGGGCTTGCACCCGGACCTCTCGGCTCAAGCGCGGCACCGTTTCGAGATTGTGAGCGAAGACGTCGGGGTCGGCGTCGAGAACCGTGTCGACCTGCTCGAGTTGACCTTTGAAGTCCGGGACGAGCACTTCGAGGGTCATGGCGGGCGCCTGCTCATGACAGGCTCGCAACGTCTCCGCCCAGATCCGGGCCCCGCCATCTCGCAAGTCGTCGCGGTCCACCGACGTGATGACCGTGTGATTGAGCTCTAACTCTGCGAGCATCTCGGCGACCCGGCGCGGCTCGCCTTCGTCCACCGGCTGCGGGCGACCCGTCTTCACGTCGCAAAACCGGCAGGACCGGGTACAGATATCGCCCAGGATCATGATGGTCAACGCGCGGTTGTTCCAACACTCCCCGATGTTCGGACAACTCGCGCTTTGACAGACGGTGTGAAGGGCCAACTCGCGGACGCGTCGTTGAACCTGGCGGTAGTTCTCGCCATCGGGGAAACGGACTCGCAGCCAGTCGGGGTGCTTGCGCGGTCGAACGGTGGCCGGAGGCGCAGTGCTGGGGAGCACGGGCAGATGGGTCCTCACGGATCGGGCATAGCACATCGTTGCTGTCGACCGCAGCGCCAGACGGGGCCCTCGACGAGGCCGTCCAGCCTGACGGAACCCCGAGCGCGGCTGACGTCGACGGCGTGCGCCACCGGCGGTCTCGATCGTCGGTCGTCGCGTTACCGAGAAGTGCCGCACCGCGTCTCGCCCGAGTCGTCACGACACGGATCGGAACCCGGGAGGGGTCGCAGCCGGGGGGCCACACTGCGGCTGAGCCCGCCATTGCCTCCCGGTGCAGATCAGGTCGCCCACGGCGGGGCGGGCCCGACGGTCGACACATCCCGTTGCCCGCTCGGCCTCGTTGACGGCCCAGCTTCGCGAAAGCTGCTAGACGTTCATCGCTTCGCGGACATTGAGACCGCCTTGAAGGCGCTCGAGAGCCTGCGTCAGATCGTCGTCGCCGGGGGGCGGCATGCGGACCTCGAGCGTGACCAGCAAGTCCCCGGCGTCCTTGCCCGTTCGCCGCACGCCCTGGCCGCGCAGGCGAAGGGTCTGACCGCTTTGTGAACCCGGCTTGAGCTTGACCGCAAGCGTGCCCCACGGCGATGGCACGTCGATTGCGCCCCCGCGATAGGCTTCCAGGGCGGTGACGGGCAGCCCGAGCAACCGCAGGTTGTTGCCTTCGCGGCGCCACTTGGGGTGGGGTTTGACCCGCACGGTGAGCAAGATGTCGCCGCGTGGTGACCCGTTGCCGCCTTGACCCCGCAGCCGCAGCTTGCCCCCGTCCGCGATGCCGGGCGGTACTTTGACATCGAGGGTGCGAGCACCGCCCGCTTGCGATTCGACCCGCAGGGGGACCGTCACGCCGTCGAGCGCGTCGAGGAAATCCACGTTGATCTCGCCTTCGATATCGGGGCCACGCCGAGGATCGGTCCCGGGGCCGCGTCCGAACGGTGCGCCGGCGTCCGCGACCTTGCCGCCCCCGAACAATCTCGAGAGCAGGTCGTCGAACGATGTCGCCCGGGCGGACCCGATGTCATCGAAGTGAAACCCGCCGGGGCTGAAATCAGCGCTGCTCGAAAACCCGCTGGGCCGGGCGTGGGTGTAGGCCCGCGCGCGCTCCGGGTCGAAGCCTTGCGTCAGCGAGGCCTCGCCGAACTCGTCGAATAGCTTGCGTTTGTCCGCGTCACCGAGGATCTCGTAAGCCTGCGAGACTTCCTTGAACCGATCCTCGGCCGCCTTGTCCCCGGGGTTGCGATCGGGATGATGCTGCTGCGTCAGCTTGCGAAACGCCCGTTTGATCGTCGATTCGTCGGCCGTCCGGGCCACGCCTAGCGCCTGGTAGGGGTCTTTCACCAGCACCGAGCATAAGTCTCAGCGTTTCACGCGCAAGGCCGAAGTCACGCGGCGCCGCGGCGGTGGCGAGAGATCGTCGCCTGTGGCAAGAGACGAGGCTATGGTCGCTTCCCGCTTCGATGACCGCTCGGCCCCCCCTTGCAGCGCGTCCAACGCTGGCGCGGCGACGCAGCTGGTGCGGCATCCGTACGCGGAGTTCCTCGGCGAGGTGGAGAAGCCCGGACGCTATCTTGGCGGCGAGGAGCTTTGCATCGTCAAGCCCGCAGACGCCGAGTTGACTTGTCGTTTCGTGCTCGCGTTCCCTGACCTCTACGAAGTGGGGATGAGCCACCTGGGCACCCGCATCTTGTACGATCTGATCAATCGCTGCGACGATTTGGTGTGCGAGCGCGCATTCAGTCCTTGGCCCGACATGGAGGCGCAGTTGCGAGCGCGAGCGGTTCCGCTGGTCTCACTGGAGACGTACACCCCGCTGTCCGCGTTTGATGTCGTCGGGGTGAGCCTGCAGTACGAGCTGTCGTACACCAACGTGCTGCTCAACCTCGATTTGGGCGGCGTGCCGCTGCGGAGTGCCGATCGAGGCGATCGCGATCCGGTGGTGATCGCGGGCGGACCCACGGCCACGCATCCCGAGCCGCTGGCCGCGTTCATCGATGTGTTCGTGGTGGGCGAAGCGGAAGAGGTGGTCCCGGAGCTGCTGCGGCGGATCGGACGAGGTCGTCGTTCGGGACGAGCCCGCAGTGAGGTGTTGGCCTCGCTCGTCGATCTTCCCGGGGTTTACATCCCCGCCTACTACGACGTCCATGTCGAGACGGATACCCGGTTGCAGGTCGTGACCGGTCGCAATGCAGCCGGGGAGGCGGCGCAGGCTCCCGCTGCGATCGAGCGCGCTTGGGTGCGAGACCTTGAAGCGTTCCCGTTTCCCACTCGCTTCCCGATTCCCTACGCCGAGGCGATCTTCGACCGCGCCGCCGTCGAAATCACCCGCGGATGCACCGAAGGGTGCCGGTTTTGCCAAGCGGGCATGATCTACCGCCCCGTGCGTGAGCGGAAACCCCAAAGCATCATCTCCGCGGTCCTCGACGGGACCGATGCGGCCGGGTTCTCCGAGACCAGTCTCACCGCCCTCAGCACCGCTGACGTGTCGTGCATCGAGCCTTTGATCCGCGAGCTCGTCCCTGAACTGGCGGCGCGGAAAGTCAAGCTCGGGGTCGCAAGCTTGCGGGCGTACGGCCTGAGCGAGCAGCTCGTCGACGATATCCGTAAAGTCGGCATCGACGGTCTGACATTCGCCCCCGAGGCCGGCACGCAGCGGATGCGCGACGTCATCAACAAAAACGTCAGCGACGAGGACATTCTCACCTCCGCCCGACGCATCTTCGAGCGCGGCTACTCGCGGATGAAGCTTTACTTCATCATGGGTCTGCCGACGGAGACCGACGAGGACGTCGAGGGGATCATCGAGACGGCCGAACGGGTGGTACGGGTCGCCCGCGAACTCGATCTGAAGCGAGCGCCGCAGATCACCGTGAGCGTGAGTCAGCACGTCCCCAAGCCCCACACGCCGTTCCAGTGGGCCGCGATGGAAACCGTCGACAACTTGCGCGACAAAGCCGGGTACCTTCGCCGACGATCGAAAGCCGCCAAGGTCGCCCTCAAGACGCACGACATCGAAACGAGCTGGCTCGAGTGCTTGTTCGCGCGCGGGGATCGACGCATGGGTGAGGTGCTCGAGCGGGCGTATCGGGCCGGTGCCCGTTTCGATGGCTGGAAAGAGCATCTGCGGGTGGACCGATGGGTCGAGGCTCTTGAGGCCGAGTCGGTCGATCCGGCGTGGTACACGGGAACCATTCCCGTCGAGGCGCGGTTGCCCTGGGATCACATCGACATCGGGTTCGAGCCGGACTTCCTCGTGGGCGAGTATCGCAAGGCGTTGCGCGACCGCTTGTCGCCGCCGTGCGGGAAGCCATTCGGGGCCAAGATTCACCCGACGAACCGGGCCGAGGCGGAGGCCGAGACGCGCCGGCTAGTCTGCTACGACTGCGGTGTTGCGTGCGATCTAACGATGATGCGCGACGATCGGATCGACGCGTTGCGCGACCTCGAGACCGACGCCCCGTCGCCCGACGTCGATGCCTCGGCGGCGGTTCGCTCACCGGCGCCGCCGGTCATCGATGTGCCGGTCGATCGCCTCCGCGGGCGACTGCCCAAGAGCGTGCTCGGCGACGATCATGCGTTCAAACACAACGCGGAGGCTCCCTACAGCCGGGTTCGGGTGTTCTTTCGCAAAACCGACACCGCGCAATTTCTGGGACATCTCGACTTGGTGCGGCTGATCCCCCGCATGATGCGGCGTGCCGGGCTGGAGATGGGGTTCTCGCGAGGCTACAAGCCGCAGCCTCGGATGAGCATGGGCCCGGCGCTTGCGCTGGGGATGGCCGGGCACGAGGAGTACGTCGAGGTGGACTTGCTGCTGACGGAATCGGCCGACGATATGGCCGATCGCCTCAGCGTCGCGGATCGGGAGCGAATGGCTCACGATCTGGTGTCGCGCCTCACCGGGGTCGCGCCGGCCGGCATCGACGTGTTCGCGGCGCGGGTGCTGGCCCCCGGGGAACACAAGGCTAGCGAACTCACGGTCGGAGCGGACTACGAGGTCGTGCTCGGCCGCGAGCTGGCCGAGGCTACGCGACAACGTCTGGCGGGCGTGGCACTCACGGGACCGTGGCTGGTCACGCGAGCACCGAAACTCAAGCGTCGGCGAAAAGGGGCGCGAGCGGCGACTGGCGAGGTCCGAGAACTCGACATTCGGCCGATCGTGAGCCACGTGGAGATCGCTGAAGACACACTACGCTTTCGCTTGCGGACGGATGTGGCCGGGGTGACGGCGCGGCCCCGAGAAGTCGTGGCGCTGCTCGTCGGGAGCACCGTGTCTGAGTATCGGTTCATCCGCCGGGGGTTCATTGCGCTAGACGCCGAGGAACGGGCCGTCGGGCTGCGCCAGCTCGGAGGCCGATGGCGCGCGTCCCGTCCCCGGATCGCTCGACCGGCCGCCGACACGCCGGCGTCCACCGCCACACCGTCCGCGGCGTCGCCGATCTAGTCGAGGCGGCGGGTTCCTTGGGGCCCGCCTCGTCCCCCGCGGCGCGATACGGGGGTGGCCTCGGCGCGTCGACGGTTCACTGCCCGCCGCCATCAGCGGTCGATGCCGCGTCGATCGGGTGTTCGAACTGCGGGGATTTGCCGCGAATGAGCGCGCGTACGCCAATGCGACTCGAGCTCATCGTCAGACTCGTCGCGGCGCGTTGCTCCTCGAGACTCGATGCTTCGTCGACCGAGAGGCCATTGGTCGCCTCGATCGTGTCGGCGAGCAGTTGGCGTAGCTTCGCGTCATGGACCGCTCCGGATTCGTTGCGGTGGTTCACGCCGCGGTCCACGGTGACCTGGGCCGGGCCGCGCCGAAACGGTGGGATCGGTGCCTGGCCGCGTGCGAGGCTCGCCGCCAGGGCCAGGCTCGCTTGGCGGAGATCCGCCACGGGAACGGCTCGCTGCACCAGTCCGAGAGCGACGGCTTCGGTTGCGGTGAATCGATCCCCCGTCAGCAGCAGCTCGTTGATGCGGGTTGTGGCCTCCTCCGCACACAGTCGATGAATCTGATGGCAGCCGCCCAGTCCGGGAATGACTCCGACGGTCGGCTCGGGCTGGGCGAGCCAGGTCCCTTCCGCCGCGATGCGTGCATGACAATGGCAGGCCAGTTCGAGGCCGCCGCCGAGCACCCGACCCACGAGTGCGGCCACGGTCGGCTTGCCGCCGCGTAGCTTGGCGAGCGTGGCCTTCCACCGCTGGATCAACGCCAACGCCGGCTCGTAGTCGCCGAGGATGGGGAGGAATGCGTGCGGGTCTGCGCCGTGCCCGAATTCCCGAGAGAGTTCCCCGTCCGGCGCGATGACGATGGCCTGGATCGCATCGTCGCCGGCCAAGCGGGTGTACGCCTGGTCGAGCTCACGAACGAAGACGTCGTTGATGGTGGCTCGCTTGAGCGAGATCAGACCGACTTCGTCATGCACCGATGTGTGCACGTAAAGCTGTCCCCAGCCCGGTCGCGCCTCTGCGAGCGCGCCGGTTGGCGCGACCGTGGCACCGGCCGAGACGCTTGTTTGCTCTAGGTATCGGTCGACCACCGCGGCCGCGGCGTCGTGACCCATCGCTTCCACCAGCGCGGGGGGACCCATGCGAAACCCCAGCGCGTTCTCACACAGGTAGTTGAGGCGATCTGGCGCGACGATATCGTGTTCGAGCATGTACACCGTCAGTGCCAAGAGCATGCCGAACATGCGCCCGCGGACGACTTCGAGCTGATCCGCGGGGCAGCGCTCGCCTCGTGTGTACGGCCATTGTCGCGTCGGATCGTCGATGTAGGGACGCCAGCGATCCGGAATGGCGTAGAGCGTCGAGTCGTTCTCGTCGCGTAGCAGTTGCATGCAATGAGCGGACAGGTAGTTGGACCCTGGGATCAGATTGTGGACAAAAAACGGCGAGGTTCCGAGTATCTGCTTGCAGGCGTCGTCGACTTGGGCGGGGGTCAGCCCGAGCTCGGCATGGATCCGCACGGCTTCAAGCATC
Source organism: Myxococcales bacterium FL481 (assembly GCA_006508105.1). Classification (GTDB taxonomy): domain Bacteria; phylum Myxococcota_A; class Polyangia; order Nannocystales; family Nannocystaceae; genus FL481. The sequence goes on from QKPP01000016.1 coordinate 37,565, forward strand.
ATCCCGCAGAAGATCCGGTCGGCCGCAAAGGCCGGGGCATCGGCGACGGTGATGCGAGTCATCCCGAGCCGGGCGAACAATCGCCGCATGCGCTGGTGGGTGTGGGGGCTCGTCACGCCGCCGCGTTCTGGCACCTCCCACAGTTTGTTGGTCAGGTGGGGAAAGAACGGGTGGAGCACGCCGCAGCGATCAGCTTGCGGCAGGCCGTGGAACAACGCCTGCGTGGTCAGGCCGCTCGTAGCGGAGAAGATGTAAGCATCGGGATCTCGCTCGCGTACGGCCGCGTAGAAGCGACGCTTGAGCTCGAGACGCTCGGGGATGGCCTCGAACACCATGCCGATCTCGACAGTCGCCGGCAGATCGCTCGGACCGCCCTGCACCGACTGGATCCCACTCAACACGCGGTCGACCACGTCCGGTGCGAACCGGTCACCGAACGCCTCGCGGAGCCGGTCTTTGACCTCGTGGACGGCCGCGGCGACGTCGAGCGCAACGACGGGGATCCCCTGGGGAGCCAGCAGGCGCGCGAACTGTCCCAGCTTGCCGAATCCAACATTGCCGCACGCTCCGGCGACGACGAACGCTTTCGTCGACCCGGGAGGCTCGAAGAAGAAGGGGGCAAAAGCGGTGCGATCGGTCCCGACGCTCATCTCGCTTGAGCATAGGCGTTGGAGCGTCATCAGGCCGGCGGGCCGAGATGAGCTTTCCCACGATCCGCCTCCGCGCTGGCGAATCGCGCAACGCTGCGAAGCGGACCCGGACGGCGGATCATCATCTCGACCGCGGTCCAACGACGCGAGGTCACCACTTGGGGGAGGAACGAGCTTGTGACACCATCGGACCCCATGATCGCTCGCGTTCGCACGTTCGCCGCTGCTTCACGAGCCCCGCTGGGGCGCGGCACGGATCGGGGCCTCGACTCCGTGGTCACCACACCTTGCGATCGGCGCGAGAAGGTGACGACTTGGATCCCCGGCATCCAGCCCCAGCTTCGCACCTCGCCGGGGCGCCGGGTCTTCAACCCGCTTCTCGGCGCGCTGTTGCTGGTGTCGTCTTTCGCTTGCGGTGGTCCCCAGGACTCGGCGGCATCCACATCGGTGAAGTCTGATGTGGGCTCGGTTGCCCGATCCACGGCCGACTCGGCGGGCCGCGACCGCCGGGCGGGGCGAGATCTCACGGCCCGGTCTGGGTCTCCGGTTGCGTTGAAGCCCGCGCCAGCCGGGGCAGCGGCGACCGGCCCCGAGAATCGGCCCGCGAAGCGCTCCGACCCGGCGACTCCATCGCCCGCCCGATCGACCCTCGACGTGGAGCGGGTGCTCGCCGATCCGAGCGTCGGAGTCCAACGATGTGACGCGTACATCGATCGGTACCTCAAGTGCATCGAGGAGCACGTGCCGGACGGCGAGCAAGCAACCCGGCGGCGGGCACTGGCGGAGCAAGTCGCCGCCTGGAAACAGATGAAATCTGGCGCCAAGTCCGCCGACGCCGCCCTCGAGATCGGCTGCCGTACCGCGGCCGAGGGGGCCAAAGCGACCACCCGCGAGTGGAACTGTCGCTGGTAGCGCAGTTCGCGTAGTTCGGTGCGCAGCATCGGTATTCACTGTGAATGGCCGCGCGCGCTACGATTCGCGTCGGTTCGGACGATCTCCCCGCAAAAACCGGGCAAAGATGGCGTTTGCACCCAGTCGCCATCTGCGCATCTCCCGGCGGCGGGCGTTGCTGCGAACGACAAAGCGTGCCTAAATACGCCGTCCGACGACTCGACCTGTCGGTTCACCACAAAAGGACCAACACGATGAAGAGCACCCAAGGTTTTTTCCTCGCCGCTATGATTTCCGCTGCTCTCGCCGCGCCCGCATGTGGCGGCGGCGAAGCAAAGAAGGACGACAAGGCGGCCAAGGACGCGAAGAAAAAGGACGGCAAGAAAGCCGACGCCAAGGACGCGAAAAAGAAAGACGAGAAGAAGAAGGAAGCTCCCAAACCCGCGGCAGCTCCCGCGAAACCGGCTGGCGGAGCCGCCGCTCCTGCACCGGGCGGCGCCGCGAAACCGGCCGACGGAGCCGCGAAGCCGGGCGGCGACAAGCCCGCCGCTCCTGCTCCCGGCGGCGCGGCTCACTAGCGTCGGGCCGAGAATCGGCAGACCGAGAAGGGAGCGGGGTTTCGACAAACCCCGCTCTTTTCGCGAAGCGGTGCCCAATCGTGCGGACAAGCAGGTAAGTTCCGGGCATGCGACCGGACGGCCGTCGGCCAGGGGAGGTTCGAACCATTCGGATCACCCCTGACTTTGTCCCGAGTGCGTTGTCGTCGGTGCTCATCGAGACCGGCCGAACCCGCGTGATCTGTACAATTTCACGTGAACCGAAGGTCCCGTCGTGGCTGGTGAGCGGCGGCTGGTTGACCGCTGAGTACGCGATGTTGCCGGGGGCCACCACGCCGCGCGGGCGACGAGATCCCGGTGGTCGGGGACGAGAGATCCAACGCCTGATCGGCCGTTCGCTGCGAGCAAGTCTGGATCTGTCGCGACTCGTGGGTCCGACCGGTGCGCTGGCGCTGATCTGCGACTGTGACGTGATTGAGGCAGATGGTGGAACCCGTACCGCGGCGATCACCGGCGCGAGCGTGGCATTAGATCTGGCCCTGGCTCGGTTGCGCCGCCAAGGCGAGTTGGAGCACGACCCGCGACGCGGGAGTGTGGCCGCCGTCTCGGTTGGACTGATGGCAGTGCAGGAGCCGGACGATCCCCGACCGGTGGTGGATCTTTGTTACGCCGAAGACCATTGCGCGTCCGTCGATCTCAACGTCGTGATGCTGCGCGCCGACGCGAACTCAAGCTTGGTCGAACTTCAGGGCGCGGCGGAACGCGACACGTTCACGCGTCACCAACTCAACGCCATGCTCGATCTCGCGGAACCGGCGATCGACGAGCTCCTGGCCCGACAGCGCGAGGCGGTCGCTCAAGGGAGCACCCGTGATTGATCCGCTGATCTTGGCCTCGACCAATCGTCACAAGGTTGTTGAACTCGAACGGATGGTCGCCGGGTCGATGCCCGTGCGCACGATGGCCGAGTTCGGCGAACCACCAACGATTCACGAGACGGGCTCGAGCTTTATTGACAACGCCGTGCTCAAAGCGGAGGGCATCGCCGCGTGGCTGCGCCAGCGCGGTGAGCGTGGCTTCGTGTTGGCGGACGATTCCGGCATCTGCATTGACGCGTTGGATGGCCGTCCGGGGGTGTATTCGGCTCGATTCGCGGGCCTTCACGCCGATGATGCCGGCAACAACGCTCACATGGTCGCGCAGTTGCGTGCGATCGGGTGTGAGCAATCCCTCGCGCACTATGTTTGCGTGCTTGCGTTGACCCACACGATCAACCCCGTCGTCGTCACGGCCACCGACGCAGACGAGGTACAGGTCCGAGGCACTACATTGTGCGTGACCGGACGTTGTGACGGCGAGGTCCGGACGACGGCGCGGGGCGACGGGGGCTTTGGGTACGATCCGCACTTTTGGATCGACGCACGAACCCGCACATTCGCCGAGCTCGCACCCGCGGCGAAAGCCGCACGCTCGCATCGCGGCGAGGCGTTGCGGCGACTCTTCGCGGTCTGGCGACGCTAGTCGTCCTCGCCCGCCACGCGCCGGCGGTAGGCCCCCCCCTCGCACCTCGGCGTCGTACCTGGGTGTCGCACCTGACCGTCCTGAGCGACGCACCTGGGCGTCGCGCCACACGACGAGGGGCGGTGGCCGGGCGGCTGGCAGCCATGTCGCCGCCATGTCACCGCATCGGCCCGGCGGCGATCGACCGTCCCGTCACGCGCGACTCATTCTCGTTCGGGTTCTCGTTCGAAAACGGGCGCGCCCGCCAGGGGTCGAACCTGGGACCGCCGGCTTAGAAGGCCGATGCTCTATCCTGCTGAGCTACGAGCGCATGGTCGGGGCGAAAGGATTCGAACCTTCGACATCCTGCTCCCAAAGCAGGCGCGCTACCAGACTGCGCTACGCCCCGAAGGAGCCGGAAGATAGCCGAGAGCCGTCGGGGGGTAAAGGCAGATCATCGGGCAAACCGGATCTAGCGGACATGTCGCCGAGCGAGCCGACGTTCGTGGGCTCGCTCGGCGTCGGAGCCGGTGGGGACGGTCCGATGCCGGTCGTGAGACACCACGCCCGGGCCCGCGCCGGGCGGGTGAGGCGAGCCGGCCTGGTCCATCGGCCAGTCGCGTTGCGCGGCGGGACCAGGGGGTCCGAACCGCCGTGGTAGCCCACCGAGCGGGCCGAGTCATACTGTCAGGGAGTGCGAGCTCGAGTTCGCCGTGGTCTGGCGCCGGTGTGCGCCGCGCTGTTGCTTGGGCTGAGTCAAGCCGCCGGTTGCTGGCACAATCCGGCGAGCGGGCGGGCTGAACTGGCCCTTCTCAGTGAAGACGACGAGCGGCGTTTGGGCGCCGAGATCGACGATCAGATCCGCGACGCGGTGGGTCTGTACAAGGACGGCGGCTGGGATCGTCGGGTCGCCGCGATGGGAGCTCGCCTCGCCGCGGTGTCGGAGCGCAGCTATCTCAAATGGCGCTTTCGAGTGTTGGACGACCCCACGCCGAACGCGTTTGCGCTGCCCGGAGGCTACGTGTACGTGACCCGCGGGCTCTTGGCAGTACTCGGATCGGACGACGAACTCGCCAGCGTGATCGCCCACGAGATCGGCCATGTCACCGCACGCCATTCGGTCAATCAGCTGAGCAAAACTCACCTGGCGCGGCGGGGATTGGGGGTGTTTCGCATCATCGATCCACGGGGTCGCCATGTGGGCGGCTTCGCGGCGGGGGCAGTGCAGCTGCGTCTGCTGCATCACAGTCGGGCCGACGAGCTCGAGGCGGATGATCTGGGCGCGAGATACGTCGCCAAAGCCGGCGGACGTCCGCAAGCGATGATCGATGTGCTGGAGACGCTGCGGCGGATCGGCGCTCGGGAGCCGACCGGCCAAATACCGCCGCATCTGTCGACCCATCCCGATCCCGAGCTTCGTATCGTGCGGCAGATCGAACGGCTGCGGGCCGACCAGGAGCGAGGCCAATGGTCGGGCCCACCGGACGCAGACTACGTGCAGCGGCTCGACGGGATGCCCTACGGAGCCGACCCGCAGGAAGGGTACTTGCTGGCGGGTCAGTTCGTGTGCCCGCGGACCCAGCTCGCGCTGCAATTCCCGGCCGACTGGGAAGTCGAGGTCATGGGTGGCTTTGCCTCCGGTTCGAGCCCCGATGAAGCCGCGCTGCTGTTGGTCGGGACCGGCGACCATGACAGCGCCAAAGAGGCCGAGGCGTCATTTTTCGCAGTGGACAGTTTCGTACGGGAGGGCACATGGGTCGAGCAGATTGGCGGACGGCCGGTCCGTGCCTCGCGTTTTTCGATGCGAGACCGCTCCGCGGCGTTTCCCGGGTGGGCCGTCTTCGCGCAGTGGGGAGGCGGGGTGCATCTGGCGGTGGGTCTCGCCGAGGACCCTGAACACCCGGCGGTCGCCGACCTTCGAGCGGCCCTGCTGACGCTCGGCGAACCGTCGCCTCAGCAGATCCAGGTCGAGCCGAGCAAACTGCGGGTCGTCACGTTGTCGCAGTCGATGACGCTGCGTGCATTTGCCGAGCACCATCGTGCCAGCGTGAGCTTGGTGGACCTCATGCTGCTCAATCGCCGAGGGGCAGATGTCTCGATGCCCACGGGGACCGTGCTGCGGACCGTGGTCGGTTTCAATCCGGCGAGGCAATGAGGCCGCTCCCAACGGGCGCATTGGCAGGAAGAACTCGGTCTCCTCGTCAGGATCGAACCGACGGTCTGCTCCACAGATGAGCGTGAGCCCTGGTGGGCGCAACCAATGATTCTAGGACCGGTGTTCGACGGACGCGGACCGCGGCGAGAGACAACTGTGCAGTTGTGGACCCCCCACCAGACGTCGGCAACGAGCTAAACGTCTGCGTCCCCACGGAATGCACAATCACGCCCGACTGAGAATCCGGCTACTGCTTCGCGAATCGATACCGCTGTGCGCCCCGCCAACGGTTTGGCGTCGCTGAATATCACGGCGCCACCGCCCGGGATGAATGTCGAGGTGACGACACCTGCCCCCGGGTCGGACAACAATGTCTGCATGTTCGACTATGGCGATTGGAGCTGAGGTCATCCCGCGGCAGTCCCTCATGCGGATGATTCGAGCGGGCCGTTCGAGTATGCGGAGTTTACGGCGTCGTGACCCCGAGATTTTAAGCCACCATTTCTCGATAGGGTGCCGAGACGATGCCTTGGATCGAGCGTCCGGTGCATGGGTGCCAACCGCTTGCTGGACCGGATCGGTCCCCGCCACTCCACCGGCACCGAACAAAAAGCCCCCGAATCTCGGGGGCCTAGAGAGCCGCTCATCGGACTTGAACCGACGACCTGCTGGTTACGAATCAGCTGCTCTACCAACTGAGCTAAAGCGGCGTGGGCGAGCTTTGTAAGCGCAGCCCAAGTGACGGTCAAGCGCCAGTGCGAAGCGCCGGCGACAAGCCCGCGGGGTCGCTCGACCGTTGGATGCCCAACCTAGGGCAGCCACTCCAAGCCTCGATGGGCGGCCTCGTGGCCTCGCTCCAGCCGTGCGTAGATCTCGCCGGAGATGGCGCCGGCGGAGATCCAGCCCAGCGCACGACTGTCACAGCACGCGCCATCGGGCCGGTTGTCCGCGAGCAGAAGGTAGGCCTCCGCTGTGACCTGGACCGGGGTTCCGTCGGCGGGCAAATCCATCCCAACCCACGTGGTGCCTCGCGAGTCCGGGCGCACCGGGTAGCGCAGATCGTCGAGCCACTCGTAGGCAGGAGCCGTCGGGGTCGCGGCCGATGGCCCGCCCGTCGGAGTCGCGGGCGCGGCGTCGGTGCCTCCGCGGGCGACGGCGGTCAGCGGCAAGCGAGCCGGCATCGCGTCTTTTTGGCGCAGCGGCTGGCCGTTGATGGCGAGTCCCAGCGCGGCTCCAGGCACGCGAAAGGCGACCACATCGCCCGGGACCGCCAACACGCGAGCCACTCGGAGCGGGGGACGGGCGCCCGCGGGGGCCGACGCCGCCGACTGCAGCTCTTGCCAGTTGCGCTCTAGCTTCGCCCGATCGACCACGGCCGTGTTCGGCAAGGGCGGGCCCGAAGCCGACGCGGCCGTGGCTGACTCCGTCGAGGCGGCCGCTTCACCCGGGAGCGGCACGCGAGGCGGGCGGGCCTCTTCACCGCCGGCCAGCATCACCGTCGGCAAAGGTTCGTACACCACCACGTCGCCGCGTGCGATTTGACCGGTGTGGCGGACGAGCAAGACCAAGTCGCCGTCGCGGATGGTCGGCTCCATCCCGGCTCCCTCCACGGTGACGACGGTCACGATCGTCGCCCGTAGCAACACCAGGACGCCCACGAGACCGATCACGAGCCACGCCAGTCGGTTGGCCAAGGATCGCTCGTCGCTCGCGCGCGGGGCATCCTCTTCTTCATAGCCGCGGTATCGACTTGGCATCGGCGTGTCGCGGCGCCGCGGCGAGAGCTTGGTGCAGCGCGGCCACATCTTCACGCACCTGGCCCACGTCGCCAAAGAACGCGCGGATTCCCGCTAGGCCATACGCGCCGGCGTTCAGACAAGCGCTGGCGTTGGTGGCATCCACCCCGCCCAGGGCGAACACCTGACCCGCATGCCGCAGCGCGGTCCATCGGCGCAGCGTGGACAAGCCAATCGCGGCCTTGGTGCGACCCGCTTGGTCCGTGCGCGGGGGGAAGACCGGCGCGAGGCACGTGTAATCGGCCCCGTGGGGTGAGTCGAACGGCGGCGCGCCGTGGACGGAGCGGCCGATGAGTGCGCCGTCGTCACCGCCGAGCGCCTCTCGAGCTCGGTGGATCTCCGCGGGACTGGGATCACCACGCAGCTGGACGCCGCACGCGGGGGAGCGAGCGAGGGGCTCGGCGGCGAGCGTCACCTCCCTCGCACTGGCGCTGGCGAGAAGCCACACCCCGGCTTCGGTGCACGCCCCCACAAACCGCCGCCAGGTCGCGTCTTGGTCGATTCGCGACAACGCGGCGGCGAGCGACTCGTCCGGTCGCCGCAGCAGCGCGGCCATCTGCGACGCCGGCACTCCCGTGCGAAGCCAGGCGTCGACGTGTCTCGCGGTCGGGTCCTGCGCGGGCGGGGTGATGGCAAGCAGACGAAAGCGAACTCGGTCGCCGCGGACCGAGGCGGTCCCAGGCTCGGCCGGTCCGCGGTGGGTCGTGCCCTCCTCGCGTTCGGAACTCATCCGACTCTCCTCATCGTCCGTCGATTCGGCCGACTCGAGCTGGCGCGAGGGCGCGGTCGAGACGGGGGAGGGCGACGTTGCGCCGGGCCGGTGGCTTCCGCGCTCGGCCGGACCGGCTACCCGATCATCCCCGAGCTCGGGCTGGAAGGTTGAGCGAGTTCACGTTTGGGAATGCGCCCCGCCAGCAACGCCTTGCGTCCCGCGATCACGCCATCACGCATCGCTGCCGCCATCAGCACGGGGTTTTCTGCGCGAGCGATTGCGGTGTTCATCAACACAGCGGTACAGCCGAGTTCCATCGCCACCGCCGCGTCGCTGGCTGTGCCCACGCCCGCATCGACGATCACGGGGACGTCGGCCTGTTCGATGATGATCTGCAGGTTGTGCGGGTTTCGGATGCCGAGACCACTGCCGATCGGTGCGGCCAAGGGCATCACCGCCGCGCATCCCATCTCTTCGAGTTTGCGACACACGATCGGGTCGTCCGTGCAGTACGGCAACACCTGAAAGCCTTCGTCCAACAGGACGCGAGCCGCTTTGAGGGTTTCCTCGTTGTCCGGCAACAAGGTCCGTGCGTCGCCGATCACCTCGAGTTTGACCAGATCCGCGATACCGAGCTCCCGCGCCAGCCGAAGCGTACGGACGGCCTCGTCGGCGGTGTAACAGCCCGCGGTGTTGGGCAACAAGATGTAGCGCTCGCGGTCGATTTGGCTCAATAGGTTGTCCGCGGCCTTGAGATCGACGCGTCGCAGCGCCACCGTGACGATCTCCGCGCCAGAGGCCTCCATGCATGCGACGGTCTCGGCCGCGTCTTTGTACTTCCCGGAGCCAATGATCAATCGCGAAGCGAATGAGAGGCCCGCGAGGGTCCAGGTGTCTTGTTCTTCGCTCATCAACCACCTCCGACGAAGGTCACAATCTCGAGGATGTCGCCGTCGGCGAGCCGCGTGGCGCCGTAGTCCTTGCGCGGCAGGATCTCGCGATTGTACTCGACGGCGATCTGTCGGGCGTCTAGCCCCAATTTGGCGACAAGAGTGGCGACCGTCGCCTCGGCGTCGGCTTCGTGGCTCTCGCCGTTGACCATCAAGGTCGGCACCGGACGGAGGGTAACGCAATCCCTCTGCGCGCGTAGCCGCGCGACGCCGGCCCCGCGGCGTTGGCATTTCCCCGCAGTGTGTCTGTTTTGCCACAGTCACCAACCGTCGGCGCCGACCGCAGTCTCAGGGATACAACTGAAAAATCAGCGGCTTACGCTCACGTATCCGCGACTGGGCCGCGTGGCACATCCTGTGCTGCTCCTCACCCCATGCTTGCCCATACCAACCGACGACCTGCGATCCCCCTTGACCGCCTGGACCCCGTGCCGATGCTCGGTTGCGTCGAGCCGTTCGTCGTGAGCCCGTCGGCGGCCTTGGAACGACTCGCCGCCTCCGCGACGCGGGTCAGCGGGCTCGCGGGAGAGGTGCTACTTCGGGCGGGCGATCGACCGGAGGCGGCCTTCGTGGTGCTCCGAGGGCGGGTGAACTTGCTTCGCGGCGGCCACCGGGGGCGCGAACTGATCTTGGCCTGCTTGGGCGCCGGCGACCTATTCGGCGAAGCCGGCGTGATGCCCGAAGGCGTGGCTTCCACCACCGCCGTTGCCGCGGGAACGGTGGAGTTGTGCCGCTTACCGATCGCCGATCTCCGACGTCACCTCGAGGAGATTCCCGCGACGAGCGTACGGATGCTCGGTCTGCTTCAGCGACGGTTGGCGGACATCGAGGGCGTGGCCAGCGGCCTGGCCTTGTGCGACGTCGAACAACGTCTGCGTCGCACACTCTCGGTCTTGGCCCGCCGGCAGGGTCGACGGCTGCAAGAGGGCGCCAACTGGGTGTTGGCCCCGGTACCCACTCAAACCGAACTCGCACGCATGGTCGGGTCCTGCCGCGAGACGGTCTCGCGAACACTGACCGCTATGGCACGCGACGGGTTGGTCAGCACGGTCGGTCGTAAGATGTTTCTCGCGCAGGCGCTCGTCGAATCGCACGCCTAAACCCCCACGACACCGCGATACCGCCGTAGCCCGCGTCGCCGCGCCAGCGCGGGCGAGACCGGATTCGTGCGTCCCGGCGCGGAGCAGAGCTCGCGAAACGGTTGGCGGCGAGGCGTCGTGCGCCAGTGCAACGCGACGCAGCGCGGGGACCAAGACCGCCGTGAACTCTCGGGCGTTCGCTACTCTGGCCGGGATGTCGTGCCGGGCTCCAGCCGCGTGGTCCGGCGTTGGAAGGTCCCGGTGCGGCGCCACGATCGCGGTGGCGACTGCGGCGACGGCAGCGGGCGAGTGGCGTCGACGGGCCCCGGGGCGCGTCGTATGCCGCTGAGCACCTCGTCCAGCGACGGCGGGTTGTCGAGCGTTGGCAGGGCGGCTTCGGCCCGCCGGGCCTCCGCTTCCTCGAGCTTGATCGCCTCCTCTTCGCGATCGGGGGGACCGATGGGGCGTTGTTGAGAGAAAGCGCGGTCGCCAGACTCGTGCGAGTCGTGCACATGCACCGTGATGCTGCGCTCGAGGCCCGGCAAAAACCCGGTCCATCCCTCGAGCAGAATCGGCAGCGTCCAGTTGAACACCCAGCGAGCGTCTTTCGGACTCAAGTTGACGCAGCCGTGGCTTTTGCGGGTGCCGAAGCTGTCGTGCCAGTACGCGCCGTGTAGCGCGTTGTGGCCCTGAAACAAGAGCACCCAGGGGACGCCTTCCACTAAGTAGGCTTTGTCCTCGTAGGCTTGATTGCCCATCTTCATGTCGGTCACTTTGGCCCAGATGGGATAGTTGCCCAGCGGCGTAGGGTGGGCGCGGCCGCTGGAGATCATCGTCGCGAACACCGGCGATCGACCGCGGTAGGCCACGAGCACTTGCTCGCCAACATCGACGTCGATCCACTGCCGGTTGGGGTCGTCCGCTGAGATCAGTCCCTCGGGGGGTTCACGCACAACGACCTCGTTGAGCGCCGTGGCCGCGACCCAGCCGGTGTCGTCGATCCGCCACATCGCGGATCGCCCCGCTGCGCCGTTGTGGGCGAGCAACGGTACGCGAGAGCGCCGTGGGAGCTTGCGCAGCACCTTCGACCGACTCGACGGTGCCGCGTAGACGGAAGTCTTGGTCGGTCGCGTCCACGCAAAGCTCGGGCCGACGTGCTGCCCACGCAAGCGCACGCCCTGCCAGGTCGAGCCCTCGCCGAGCCAGCCAACGTCCTCACGGCTGACCCAGCGGCCCGAAGTCGTCACGAGATACGTACGGCCCTCGACCGTGCGCGAGTCGTCGATGGCCAGGCTCATCCCTTTGGCCAATAGACCCGCCGGCAGTCCGTCCCGAATCGCGTCGGCGGAGGGGTACACGGGCACCGCGTCCGAGCGCACGCGGGCGTAGCGATAGGGTAGGGTGCGCCCGCTTGGTACCACCGGCGCGAGGTCCGTGCTCGGTTCGGTTTGCGTTGGCCGCACGCCGTGCGAGCACACGAACCCGAGGGGCTGGACGGCGTACCACGGCTTGCCGTGGCAACCTTTCTCGTCGCGGCTCGCCACTTGACCGCGCACCGCCAATCGGGTGCCGGACCGCACCGTGCCCAAGCGCGGGTGGGGCACCCATGGGCGCCCGCGGATCACCGTTTCCGCCTCGCGGGTTTCGATAAACGCGATCGTCGTTGGTTCGACCGCGAGGTCGAACGCGACGGGATCGATGGCGCGAACCCCTGTGCTCGTCGCGGCGAGCAGACCGAGTGCCAACAGGCTCACGCGTTCACGGTAGCAGGCCGGGTCACTCCCGACGACCCGTCGACTGGCGCCTCGCCGTGGATCGTCCGCCGCCGGTGCGATCGGCTGGCGGCGTGGCCCCAGCTAGGTCGGCTCCCCCGCCCGGCCCCGCTCGGCGATCGACCGCGTGCTAGTATCGCCCGCTAACGCCGGGCTCGCGCTGCCCATGCTCCAGTTTTGCTCTGCCATTGTTCCAGTCGTGCTCATGGCTTGCCTTGGGTCGCTGGGGATCGGCAGGGACCGAGTGCCCGTAACCCCCGTCGGGCCCGCACCGCAGTCCGGCCCGCTCGCCGAGGCGGACCCGCCAGCCCGGGAGTATCCCCGGCCGAGCGAGCATCCGTCGGCCGCGGCCACCGCCCCCGCATCGGAGCCGCGCGGCGCCGAGGTAGCCCCGCCGATCGACGTGCATCGACGACGCCCACCGCCGCTGGTTGTGGCCCCTGCTCCGGCGACGGAGGGGGGACCGGACGGGTCCCGCCGCCCGGCGAACGAACCGACCACCGAACACGCGTCCGTCCGTACCACTCACGCGGCGGCTGATTCACCGGGGACCGCGGCGCCGTCGGAGGGGGGGCCGAGCCGCTCGAGCCCACGTCCGTCGGCGCACGTGGCCGACGACAACTCCCGCGCGGCGACGATGGAAACCGCGGCCGCGCGTGTGCATGGGGACGACGGACGAACGGGTCGCGACCGTCGCATCGTCGGGTGGGACGGACGAGTCATGACGGCGTGGGAGCTTGACCACCGCCGCCCGACCGAGGCGCAAACGGGCCGTGACGGGGTGCGTCATCGCTTCGAGTTGCACCAGGCCCGGCTCAACGCCCGATTCCGGTTCACGGATCGTTTACGGGCCAAAATCAGCGCGGATCTTGCCGACGCCTTGGGCAGCACCGAGCAGCTGAGCTATCTGCGCGACGCGTGGGCCAACCTACGGGTGGTCCGGGCCTTTCAACTCCGTGCCGGGCGTCTCCGGCGACCGTTCTCCCGCTTGGAAAACCGAGGGGTGTCGAAACTACCGTTTCGTGGGCGGGGGTTATTCAACCAGCTCGCGATCGAGGAGTTGTCCTGGGGAGATCGGGCCGTGGGCGCGATGGCCTGGGGAAAACTCTCGTGGGTCGATCTGAAATGGAAACTGATGGCGAGCAATCCGGCCCCGGGCAACCCCGGTGTCGACCTCTCGGCCCGGGTGCAGGTCGAACCGCTCGACTGGCTGGCCATGGGCGCCAACGGAGGCATCAAACGCACGGAAAACGCGGCGGGCGACCCGGTCGACGGCGGGGCCGCGGGCGGCGACCTGCGGTTCCGGGCGGGACGCGTGTACGCGACTTTGGAGTTCGGCGCCGCCCAAGACTGGAGCTACGACGTCAAGGGCGACGACAATCTCGACGCACTTCCGTGGATGCTTGGGGCCGTCGGCTACGTCAACGTCGACATTCCGGTGGGGCGCGAGTGGGTGTTGCAGCCGGTGGTGTTCGCCGAGTGGGCTGATTCCCATCATGTCTACAGCCAGAGCGAGGCGCTGCGCGTGATCGGCGGATTCAACGTCTTGTGGACCGAGTATCTCCGGGTGCTGCCCCAAGTCGAGCTCGTGCGCCCGGTGGGCCATGCGAGCCGCTATAATCGCTGGGCCGCCCGCGAGACCTACTATCTCCTGGTGTCTCTCCAGATGTGATGACCCGCCGTCGATCCTTGCCCGTTCGGAACGCGTGGCCGTCACCGCGATGGGTCGCCGTGTCGTGGACGGCGGCGACCTGCGTATTCCCCGGAGCCTGCTCGCAGGAAGAGCCGCCATCACGCGCCGAGGACTCCTTCCACGAAGGCCCCAGCATCGACGAGCGCGTGAGTCACTTCCCGCTCGTAGACGGGGCGAGCTGGCAATATGTCGGACGCACCGCGAGTGGGCAGTGGTCTGCGCCACGTACGAGCTCTCTGCGGGACGCCGGTGAGGGACGGTTTGTGCGGGTCGACGGGCAAAACGATCGCGTCGAGACGACGTATGCGCGGCACGGTCAGCAGGTGCGGACCCTGTCGCAGCGTCGGTTCGCGGGAGAAACCGAGCTGTCCACGACCGTCTACGGAGAGGTCGGTCGTGTGGTGCTCGACGAAGCGTGGCTCGAGAACGCGAACCGCGACGACCACGTCGAGTACCTCCACGAGGAGTACGCCGGGACCGGAGAGCTGACTCGCCGCGAGTGGCGAGTGTATCGCTACGAGGTGCGCTCGAGCTTCGAGCCCGTCACGGTGCCTGCGGGGAGCTTCGGCTGCGTGCGGATCCGTCGGACGCGGATCGTGGGGACCTCGAGCGGCCCCGTGCAAGAGACATGGTTCGCGCGGGGGGTGGGCTTGGTGCAGTGGTTGGATCCGGACGCGGGCCAACTCGAGGTGTTGGCTGCCGTCGACGTGCCCGGCGGAGTCGAGGCGCCATGAAGACGCCATCCAGGCGGCCCCGGGCATCGTTTCGGGCCGGGTTGCGCTGGGCCCTGGCCCTGTTGGTGTTGGCCTACGTCGTGACGGATCTCGGTCGCAGTTACATCGCGACTGGACCCGGGGAGACGGCTCCCAGCGCCGTGGCGTGGAGGCCGGCGAGCGCGGCTATCGTCGCCGAGGTGGAGACGACCCGCGTGAGCCCGGGCGGCGCGCTGGTGGTCCAGATCGCGTTTCCTGACCGCGCCGCGAGCCACGGGCCGCCCGAAGCCGTGCTCGAGGGACGACCGCTCGAGTTGCTCTATCGCCGGGACGATCAATACGTGTTTCGCATTCCTCGTGACGTGCGGCCCGGTTCGGCTGCACTGACGCTGAGACGCGGAGACTCGCGCTCGGGTCACTACAAAGTTGACATCGGGCCGGCCAAACGGCGCAAGTTCGTACGCAATCTCGTCGGTGGTGTGGCGCTCATCCTGTTGGGGTTGCGCACGTTGTCGCGAGGCTTGCGCCGCTACATCGGGATGGGGTTGAGGCGACAGCTTGCACGCGTCACTTCGAGCCGGCTGGGGGGGCTCGGCCTGGGCATCGTAGCGGGAGGCGTGTTGCAGGCTACGACGTCTGCGGCGGGCATGCTCATGGGACTGTTGCACGCGAACGCGCTGAGTCTGTTCGCCGCGTTTGCCGTCCTGATGGGAGCTCAGCTGGGGGCGGGCGTGACGGGGGCCTTGCTGCCGCTCGCCGGCGGACGTGAGGGCCTGCTCATCGTCGCGTTGGGCGTCGGCTGGTTGATGCTCGTCAACGATCGACGCCAGCGCGGCTTAGCCGAGCTGGTGCTGGGTCTGGGCTTGCTGTTTCACGGGCTGCAGCTCGTGCGAGTCGGCGCCAGCACGCTCGTGGACGATCCGGAGATCTTGGCGTATCTGCGCTACCTCAACGTCGATACCGTCGCGGGCCTTGTCGCTTGCGTCCTCGCGGGCACGCTGTTGACCGCGCTACTGCAAGGCCCCGGCCCGAGTTTTGTGCTGGTGTTGGGATTGGCGGAGTCGAGCGGTCTGCTGACCGTGGATCAATGCCTGGCGATCCTCGGCGGCGTACCGCTTGGAGCGGCTCTGGGTACGGTCGCGGTGGCATCTGCGTTCGGTCGTCGCGGCGCTCGACTGGCGCGTCTGCACGTCGGTTTCGGCGTGGCTGCGACCGTGCTGCTCGCGGCAACCGTGCCCGTGTGGGCAGGGGGGGCCGAATGGATACTTGCCACCGACCCCCATGAGATCGCGTGGGGCAAAAAGCTCTTGTACCCCAACGTCGGCGCCCACCTCACTTT
The DNA here is from genome assembly GCA_006508105.1 of Myxococcales bacterium FL481. GTDB lineage: Bacteria > Myxococcota_A > Polyangia > Nannocystales > Nannocystaceae > FL481. The sequence goes on from QKPP01000016.1 coordinate 53,372, forward strand.
GGCTTTCGTATCATCACAGAGCATCGTGACGCTGCTCGCGTTGCCGCTGATCCCTTTGTTTGCTCGTCGCTTCGAGGCGCGAGCGGTCGAGGCCGCACCGCCGAGACGCGAGGACGCCAGCCAACGGCTGCGCGCCGCCCTCGGCGTGCAGCGCCGCGCTCTGGCGAGTTGTCTGGCGCTGAGCCTCACTGGGGAACGCCACGACGGGAGCGTCGCCGAACGCGACCTTCGACAAGCTCGAGACGCGATCGAGGCGCTGCTCCGGGATGCCTCGCCGACCGTCGATTCGCCGTTGACTCGCGTCTCCACCCCCGCCTTGGCCTTGGCGTTGTTGCAGCTCCAAGGCACCATCGAGGCCCTGCTCGTGGTCGCCGATCGTGGGGTCGAGCGGGCCATCACCATGTCGGATCGAGATCGGGAGCAGACCGAGCGAGTCCACGGTCTGGTCCTCGAAGCGATCGACGCGCTCGACTCGGGGATCGATACCGGCGAGGTGGATCAGGCCGAAGCGCGCCGCCGGGAGATCCGCATCAATGGCATCGAAAGCGAAGTCCGGCGCCAGTTGGCGGACGGCGCGTCGCAGGGGCAAGCCTGGCAACGCGCGCTGTTGGTCTCGGAACTGGTTGGCGCGTACGAAAGCGTGGGCAACCATCTGTTTCGCGTGATGGAATCGCTTCACGACGACCCCGACGATTTCTAGAGCCAAGGGCCACGTCGCAAGCGGCTGCCGTCGGCCGCGCCAGGACCTTCAGCCGTCGCGCAGAACGACCAAACGTGAGGGCGAACCGCCGTCGCGCCGGGCCAGACCGCGGCGCCTGGCCAGCGCTTGCTCGTTGCCGTAGCAGGCGGCGCGTTCGTTCGGTTCGAGCTCACTGAAGCTTCGCCGCCAATCGGAGAAGCGACCCCCCGCGAGCACGGCCTGTTCCGCCGCGAGCCCCCCTTCGATGCCGCGCTGGGCCAGTTCGTACTCCACATAGGCCCACCGCGGGGGCTGGGGGCGGATCTCCACGCGGCGGCGTAGCGCGGATTGGATCTTCGCGAGTCGTTGAGTGGCCGTGGGCACGCCGACGAATGGCTCCCGATCGAGTGGGGTGTTTCGTTTCGCCACGAACGTTGAAAACGTCAGGGTGATTCGTGCGATCCGAGACAGTTCGCCGACGAATCGGATCAGTTCGTCGACATCTTCGTCTCGCTCATCGGGTGCTCCGAGCATCTGATAGATCTTGAGGCGATGGAAGCGATGCTCCGCAACCAACTCAGCCGCCCGCAGTAGGTCCCGTTCGTGAATGCGGCGATCAAGCCGCTGACGCATGCGCTCGCTGATCCCGTCCGATGCGACGGTGATCGTGCGATACCCGCCCCGTGCGAGGTTCTTGAGCAGGGTGGGGGTGAGCCGATCGGCGCGAAGACTCGAGATCCCGATCCCCCGATCTTGTTCCACGATCCGTGACACGAGCTCTTCGAGACGGGGATGATCGGTCACCGCAGCGCCGACTAGGCCCACCTTTTTGGCCGCGTCCGGGATGAGATCCAACGGCGTGTCGATGTCGAGCAAGCGCATGCCGCCGGTGGTTTCGCCACGCATGACACAAAACGTGCAGCGCCGTGAGCAGCCGCGTTCGGGCTCGACCAAGAACATGTCCGCGAGCTCGGTGTCCGGGGAAATGAGCCCGGCGTGCGCCGGGAGGCGCCGCGGACCGGCAGAGGCGAGCGCGGGCAGCGGCGGCAGGGAGTGGCCGTCACCGGCGAGATCTCCCGCCATCACGTGATCCAAGGCGGCGGCGGCTTCGATCGCGGCGCGACGGGACGGCGCGCTGCGAATGCACTCGATCACGCGAGGCAGCACGTCCTCGGCTTCCCCGCACACGAGCACGTCAACGAACGGGAGTAGGCAGCTCGGGTTGGAGTTGCTCAGCGGTCCGCCGGCGACGATGACCGGCTCGCGGGGGCGCCGCTGCGCGGCCCGGAGGGTGATGCCCGCGCCGGCGAGCAGGCGGATGACGCCCACGATCTCAAGTTCGTAGGCAACCGACAGCCCGATGATGGGGTAGCTCGAGATCGGCCTGAGCGCTTCCGCACTAAGGATCGGCCGCGACGGAGCCGGCCAAGGCATGGCGAGCGGCTCCCAGGCGTCAGGAAGGAACGCCCGATGGGCGCCCGGACCCTCGGCATTGAGCTGACGATGCAGCGTGAGAAAGCCTAGGCTGGACATGCCCGCGCGGTACGGGCTGGGGTACGCCAACACGATGGGGGCGTCCGGCCGCGCAGGGACGATGACGTGTTCCCGCTCGACCCGGGCGCGAATCGTCGCCCCCTCCGTCGCACGGGACGGCATACGCTAGAAACGGAGCGTGGCCGCGGCACCTGCCCCGCCGCGAACAAACATCGGTCCCACGGCTTGGAGCGCCACGTCAGACTCCTCCTTCTTGCCGCCGCCTTTGCGACGCCGGCGTTCCAAAATGAGGAGCGTTGCGCCGCCGGCCAACGCCGCCCCACCGGCCCCCAGGGCGATGGGCGTGATGTAGTTGAGCGTCGAGAGCCGATTGCCGAGCAGATACGGACATTGATTCACGTCTGAACTGCACTCCGCGTCCTCGTCGCCGAGCGAGTAGTCGCCCGTGGGGAACCCGGTGTAGTCGCTCGGCGCCGAGAGGTCAGCCATCGTGGTGGCGGTGTTGTTGGCCATCACGAGGGTCGTGACCCCGGCCGCAACGCCGAGCACACCGACTCCGGTGAGCACGAAACCCGCCAGGAACAACGGCCCGCGGTTCTCCCGCTCGGCTTGGTCACGGGCCGCCGCCGCCGCCTCTGCGCGGGTCGCACGGCGGCTCGTCAGCTCGGGCTGATCGTCAATCGGGGCCGGGTCGGCGGCGTCTTGGGTTCCTGCTGCGGTTCCCGTGCCGCTCGGCTTGGACTTGCTCTTCTTGTCAGCGCAGCCGGTGGCCGAGATCTCCCCCAGCGTGAGCTTCGCTTCGGACATCTTGTCAGGATGCTTGTCGCCGTCTCCGTACTCCAAGAAGTGCTTGAGGTACTCCTCCGCGCGCTGGCAGTCGCCCGCCTTGTACGCTGCGATGCCGACCTTGTGGGCGAACCCGTGCTTTGCCGGAACGAGGAAGTAGGCCTGTTCGAACTTGTCGGCGGCCAGCCCGTACTGTTCGTCGGCGTAGGCGTCTTGCGCCTCTCCGAACAGCCCTCGGGCCTTTTCGAGTTTCTCGTCCTCGGAGAGTTCTTCGGCTGGGGCGGCAGCGAACGCGGTGGCGGCTTGGCTCTGAAGCGCGAGGCAGACAATGAGCGAGCTGATAACGGGCAGTCGAGTGCGGCGCATGGTGAGGGCGGGTCGTAGCGGCGAGCTACATGTCGTCGAAGGAGTCCTTCTTCTTCTTCGGTGTCTTCTTTTTGCTGCTCGAAGATGAGCTCTTCTTTTTGCTCGAGGAAGAGGCTTTCTTCTTCCGTTTCGGCGACTTGCGACGAGGTTTGCTAGTTTTGGATTTGGCTGCGGTTGCCGCCGCGCCCGGAACGATGCCGGGGACCACGCCGGCGCCCGCGCTACCCGGCACCATGCCGGGCTGGGTGCCGCCGACGACCGGTACCCCGGGTTGGCCCGAGACAGTCCCGGGTGCCAATCCCGGAACGGCGGCGCCGGGGACCGTGCCGGCTGGCTGGGCCATGGTCGGCGAACCGACGGCGGCTGGTGGCACGGCGCCGGGGGCCGCGGGGAGGGCCGGGGCGGGCGGGCGAGCGACCACTGCCTTCTCTGCCGGAGCGGGGGCGGGGTCGTCGCCTTTGAAGATGAGCATCGCGGCGATCGCCACGACAACAAATGCACCGACCACGATGGCAACGAGCCGAAACGTGTTGTTCGCGGGCGGACTCGGGTAGTCCGCCGGCATTGCACTCGACGGGTCCATCCCCGGCTCGGCGACCGGGGGCTCAGGAGGGGGGGGCAGAGCCGCGGCCGGCACGGCGTCAGGGGTCGGCTCGGCGTCGACGGTCGGCGTCATCGCCAGCTCGTCAACTAGCTGACCCAGCAGGTCGTCGAACGCGTCTGCGTCGTCTCGAGTTTTTTGGGTCACAGTGGCGTGTCCTTTCTCGTCCCGTGCGGCAGAGCGGAGGGCGCGATGCTAGCGGTTGGACGTGGGCCTGTACAGTGGTGTCGGCCCCCTGCGAGCGCCCCGCGGAAGCTGTCGCGCGGTTGCTCTCCAACCGAGACTCGGGGCCCGACGCTACACTTCCGGCGCGTCGCAAAACACGCGAACGAGCGCGGCGAGGCGGTCTTCAAGTCGCAACCGGCTGCGTTGCTGCGACGCTCGAGCTTTGCTAGCGCGCGCTCGGTGAGGATCGGAGGGCGCGGAGGCGTACATGCGCAGACCAAGTTCGTCCATGTAGAGTGCACGGCTGACTTCAACCTGCAACGCATGGATGTCGGATCCCGGTCTACCGAATTCGGCGACAAGCGCACCTCCTGGGTACGGTGCATCCACGCTGACGTCCAGCGCGGGTGCGGCGAGCGCGTCCAAGGCCCGCTGCTGCCACTTCGGGTCACAAGATCTACCCGATCCGGTGCCGAGCACGATGTCGACGCCGACCGATCCCGGCATGCTGTGGGCGTCGACGAGAACCGCGTAGCCGAAGTGATCGCGGCGTCGCTCTAAAAGCCGTCGAATCGCGGTCCAATAGGGACGGTGGTACGACGCGATCCGGTGCTCGAACTCGGCCCGCGTCAGGGGGCGCGGCAAGATGCGGATGTCCCCCACCGCGGTGTCCCAAACGACGCCGCGATGGACGGCTTTGGCGTCGAGCTGCCGTGATGACAAGACCGGCTCGGCGGCGCCCGGGCGGGCGCGGGGCCGAGGACAAGGGTGTCCCTCGACGACGCGAGGAGACACATCATCTTCCGCACGATTGAGATCTACGACCAAGCGGCTGTAGCGGGCGACGACCATGGTGGCGCCGAGCCGCGGCGCCTGGGCCCACAGCTCGTCGACGCCGAAGTCGGCGTTGCGGGCGAGGTTGACGTGGGGGCGCCCCGCAAGCCGTTCGGGCCACTCCAGGCCGGCGTGGGGAACACTGACGACGAGCGGAGTAAAGCGCTCGCCGGGGAGAAGGCGAAACGGCGAGGTGTTCTCGGCGGACGCGATCGTGTCTGCAGTGACAACGTCTGGGTGCTTTGTCACTCCGTTCGCTCCGCAGGCATTCATACGCACGCGTATCGACCGAGGGGACGATACACGCGAGGACAGATGCGGTCTCGTTGAGTGACCCCGCCGGGAATCGAACCCGGGCTTGCGGCGTGAGAGGCCGCCGTCCTAACCGCTAGACGACGGGGCCAAGGCCGCGGACCATGCCCCAGCGTCCGTGCGTCGTCAAGAGGCGCGGTGCCGACCGGTCAGGTGACCGGGAGGGGCGCGGCCGTGGAGGCCTGTCGCGCTGACGCGTCGCGTGACCGGTTGCGTGATTGGCTGCGTGATTGGCTGCGTGACTGGTTGCGTGATTGGCTGCGTGATTGGCTGCGTGATTGGGGGAAGCGCAACTTCGGAACCGTGGGTCGCCGTCTGGGCCCCGTGCGCGAGGTAAGGTCGCCTCGCATGTCGACGTTGCTTTCGATCCCGTGTCCTCTCCCGCGCCGGCCACTCGCGAAGCGCACCGATCCGTCTGGAGGCGTGCGGCTCGCTGCTCTCGGCGCGGCGCGGAGGGGGCGAGACTTGCGACGACCATGGCTCGCGCTGTGGCTGTCGCTCGGCCTGGCGGCGGGCGGCTGTGGCTCAGCTCAACCTGCGCCGGCGCCCGTTGTTCCCGCGCCCACTGCTGACGCGCCGTCGGTTGCCGCAGCCACCGAGCCGGCCCAACCCCCGCCCCGCGCCCTGCCGTCGGGACCGGCCCGCCCCGGCGTCGCGGTGGGGGTGTCCGGAGCGGTCGCGAGCGCGGAGGCGGCGGCCACTGACGTCGGCTTGGCCGTGCTTCGAGACGGAGGCAACGCCGTCGATGCTGCCGTTGCGGTCGGGTTCGCGTTGTCGGTGACGCATCCGTCCGCCGGCAACATCGGCGGGGGTGGGTTCATGGTGTTGCGCACTGGCGACGGCCGAGCCACGGCCATCGACTACCGTGAAACCGCGCCGGGGGCGGCCCATCGCGACATGTATCTCGACGGGCAGGGCAACGTGACGGATCGCAGCCGCGTTGGGGCCCTGGCTGCCGGCATTCCCGGCAATGTGGCCGGCTTCGCCTTGGCGCACGAAAAGTACGGCTCGTTGCCATGGAGCCGGTTGGTGGAACCGGCCGTGGCCTTGGCTCGCGACGGCCACATCCTGGACGAGTTTCACGCCGAAGACTTGCGATGGGGAAGCGAGCGCATGGACAAGGTGGGGCACCGCCAAGCCGCGGCCGCGTTTCGGCGAGCCGACGGGTCGTCGTTGGAACCCGGTGACCGGTGGTTTCAACCGGAGCTAGCCGCGTCGTTGCAGCTGATCGCTCAACACGGCCCCGATGGCTTCTACCGAGGAGCACTCGCGCAGCGGATGGTCGACGGCGTGCGTGGCCTCGGCGGGATTTGGTCCATCCAAGATCTGGAGCAATACCGCGCTGTTGAACGTGAACCGCTGCGATTTGCCTACCGCGATCATGAGGTGATCGCGATGCCCCCGCCCTCGGCTGGCGGGGTTGTGCTGCGTCAGATTCTCGCCGCGAGCGAGACGTTGGGCCTGCACCGCTACGAGTGGCAAGCACCGCAGCAAGTTCACCTGTATGTGGAGACCCTGCGCCGCACCTACGCGGACCGAAACCTGCTGATCGGGGACCCCGACTTCATCTCGATCCCGATGGCCGAGCTACTCGATGTGTCGTACATCACCGAGCGACTGTCCGACATCGACCCGGCCCGAGCCACGCCGTCGAGCACGATCGGGGCCGGAGCGGGGTCGCGTGAATCAGAACAGACCACTCACTTTTCGGTGGTCGATGCCAACGGGATGGCCGTGGCCAACACCTACACGCTGAACGGGGGATTCGGCGCGAAACAGGTGATCCCCGGCACCGGGGTCATCTTGAACAACGAGATGGACGACTTCACGGCCAAGCCCGGGGAACCGAACATGTTCGGTTTGGTGCAGGGCCCGCAAAATGCGATCGCTCCCCACAAGCGCATGCTCAGCAGCATGACACCGACGATCTTGGTCAAAAACGGCGAACTCCGGGCCATCGTCGGGTCACCTGGCGGGCCCACGATCACGACCACGGTCGCGCAGATCGTCCTGCAACTCGTCGATCATGGCCACGATCTCCCGACGGCCGTGGCCTCGCCGCGGATCCATCATCAGTGGCTGCCCGACGCCGTTTACCACGAGGCCGCGCTGCGTCCCGATCTGGCAGCACAGCTGCGCGCCCGCGGACACGAGCTGCGCGAGCGCTCCCGCATTGGACATGTGAACGCGATTGAGGTCGATCCTCAGTCGCGGGGCTTTCGAGCGGTGGCGGATGTCGAGCGTGACGGGGGCAAGGCGGCGGCCTACTGATCCGCTTCGCTCGCTAGCTCGCGCGCGCAAGTTCGCGGCCAAGCGATTCGCGCGTCACGGCGAACGCCTCCTCCGCGCGGGCCAGCATCTCGCGGAGCTCGGCCGGCGCCGCGCTCGGCGCCGTCTTCTCTAGATCCAAACACCGCGCGGCCATCTGGATGGCTCCGATGTTCTGGCTGGCACCCTTGAGGGTATGCGCGAGGCGGCGGGTTTGGTCCCGGTCGACCCCGTCTGCTGCGAGCGCTTCGCCGAGTTTGGCCAAGGAGCTGGCCGAGTCTTGCAGGTACGTGTCAATCAGGTCCGTGAGGAACCCGGGGTCGTCCTCGTCGGCAAGCTCACGCAGCGCAGCAAGGGTGTTTTCATCCAGCGCAGGGCCCATGGCCTCCTCATCGTTCCTAGCTCACGCGATTGTAGTCCCACGATGGGGCGCCAGCCAAGCACGGTGGGATCCTCGGCCGCGAGCGGCATGTCAGCGCGTCGGGGGGAGCGAGCCGGCCAAACCGCTACTGACCCGTCCCACCTCGGCACGGCGGCGCACTGGGCAGCGCGCCGCCTCGCGCCGCGTACTGCTGTGGCGTAAGGGCCGTGATGCCGAGCGCATGAACCGATCCGGCGAGCTCTTGCGCGAGCGCGTCGTTGACGGCGCGATGACGGGCAACGAGCGACTGCCCCTCGAACCGGTCGCTGACGACCAACACCCGAAAGTGGGACTGAGCGCCAGACGGGACGTTGTGCCGATGCGAGTCGTCGACCACTTCCATGTGGACCGGCTCGAAGGCGACGTGCAGCTTGTCCTCGATGGCTTGCTGGGTACGCATGTCGTCAGAATAGGGGGTGAGTGCACGTCACGTCGAGTCACGGCCACGCGACGGGTCGGCGGCGAGCCGGCCGGGCGCTACGGACGTTCGCTCGTCGCGGGCGGCAAGCTGTCGGCCACGATCTGCGCGAGGTCGGCGACCGCGATGCGATCGTCCTGACCCAGGTGTTTGATCCCGTCCGCGATCATCGTCTTGCAGAACGGACAACCCACGGCAACCCGTTCGACGCCACTTTCGACGATCTCCTGGGCCCGATCGATGTTGACCCGCTTCTCCGGCTCTTCCTCGAGCCACATTCGGCCTCCGCCCGCGCCGCAGCAAAAACCGTGCTCACGGTTACGACCGAACTCGGTCACGTTGCTGGGTTTCGCGCTCACTCGGCTGAGCACCTCGCGTGGTGCGTCGTAGACCCCGTTCCAACGTCCGAGGTAGCAGCTGTCGTGATACCCGACGCGGGCGGCCAACGGCTGGTCGACCTGGAGCTTCCCCTGCGCGAGCAGATGCGAGACGAGCTGAGCGTGGTGCACCACCTCGAAGCTGCCGCCGAACTGGGGGTATTCGTTCTTGATGGTGTGCAGGCAGTGCGGGCAGCTGGTGATGATCTTGCGAACCTTGTGTTCCTTGAGCAGATCGACCTGTGCTTGGGCCATGAGCTGGAAGTTCATTTCGTCGCCCAGACGGCGCACGGTATCGCCTGTGCACCGCTCGTCGTCACCGAGCACGGCGAAGTCCACCCCTGCGGCCTGCAGAACCCGTACGAGGGCGCGGGCCGTTTTCTTGGCTTCGTCATCGTACGCCCCCGCGCAGCCGACGAAGAACAAGTACTCCGCGTCGGGATGGTCGGCGAGCCGTGGCACATCGAGCCCCTCGGCCCAGCGCATGCGGTCGCTTGCGGGCAGATTCCACGGGTTTCCCTGGCCTTCGGTGATGTTCCCAATCACGCGCACCGCATCACCCGGCGTGCGTCCCGTCTCGTCGTTGAGCACGATGTGCGAGCGCATCTGCAAGATCTTGAGCGGATGCTCGATGAACACGGGGCAAACTTCTTGGCAAGCACCACAGGTCGTGCAGGCCCACAGCGTCTCGTCTTTGATCCGGCCGCCGACCATCGGCGGCATCGCATCGAGATGATGACGCAATCGCGCGACGTCGGCTGGCTCTTCGCTCGTATCTTCCGGGTCACGTTCGAGCGGTGCGCCGGCGTCTTTGAGCGCGAGCAGAGCGGGTCCACGGGCCTTCATCTCGTCTTTGAGGTCGTGGATCAGGTGCATCGGGCTCAGCGGTTTGCGGGTGGCGAACGCCGGGCAGTAGGTCGTGCAGCGGGCGCACTCGGTGCACGCGTAGTTGTCGATGAGACTTTTCCAATCGAACTGATCGATGCGACCGACCCCCCAGTTGTCGAAGAGCGGTTCGGCCGATTCATCGCTGGGGTCGCCGTCGAACAGCGCGAGCTTGGGCATCGCCCCCCGTTGACCCTGGTGGCGCAGCAAGATGTTGGGCCCGGCGCCCATGACGTGGAGATGCTTGGAGTACGGCAGGTAGTTGAGGAAACCCAGCAGCAACAGCATATGGGTCCACCAGTGCGCCTCCGCGGCGAAGTGGGCTTGGACCGGGTCAACGTGTACGTCCAGCTCGGGGCCGGATGTCGGCGACCATAGACCGAGCGCCTCGCCGAGGAACGCGGAGATCATCGCCCCCGGCTCGACCTCCGCGACCGCGGCCATGTGCCAGGTGTGGTAGCCGTAGTGGGTCAAGCTGAGCAACGTGATGGCCGACAAGATCAGGATGGCGTCGAGGCTCGCTGGGACGAACGCGGGCTTGATCACGAGACGGCGAAACAGCGCCCACACGACCGCCGCGAGCACGGGGATGTACGCGAGCTCGATCGCCGCGTAGATGTAGCCGTAGATCGGTTGGCCGAATACAATCCGCAGATCGTTTTGGTCGCCGAACAAGCCACTCAAGATCATGTCCACAGAGGCGATGGAAACGATGAGAAACCCCCAGTAGATGGCCAAGTGGTGCCAACTACGGCGTTCTTCCATCACCTTGCGCTGACCGAAGAAGAACTTGAGCAGGCTCCAAAGGCGCGCGGTCCATGTCTCATTTAGGTCCGCCGGCCGGCCGAGAGCGGCGATCCGAACCAGGCGAGCGGTGCTGGCCGTCCAGACGGCGCCGGCGATGACGACCACGGCCGCGAAGATCATCTGTTTCATCGAAAGCCCTTCACGCCTGTAAACGTGGGCGAGACTACCACACTAAGGGATCTTGGGCCGGCGTAGCGACTATTGCGCTCACGAGGCGGCCCGGGACGCCCACGACGCGCAGCCGGATCACGCGCGAGCGAGGCGGTCGCCGTCGATCGCAAGTGGCCTTCGGCGCCGGCACGACCCGATTTGAGATCGATGCCAACGCGGGTCGCCTACCGACCGTATGCGGGAAGTGCTACTCCGTATTCGGAGGCTTACGAGCGTGGCCAAAGCCCATATCCTCGTCGTCGAAGATGATGCGTCTGTGCGCCTGCTGGTCGAAAAGTCGCTGACTTCCCACGGGTACGAGGTGTCGTTGGTCGGAGATGGTCTCGAGGGGCTCACCGCGCTCGAACAACGCAAACCCGACCTGGTCATCGTCGATATCATGATGCCGCGTCTCGACGGGATGACGTTCGTCAAGGCGATGAAGCGCAACGCGGATACCAAGCCGATTCCGGTCATTTTCCTCACCGCCAAAAGCGATCCGAAGAGCATGATCGAGGGCATCCGCGTCGGGGCCAAGTTCTACGTGCCCAAGCCCTTTCAGATCGACGAGTTGATCAGCAAAGTCGAAAAGGCGCTGGGCTAGTCGACATGGCGGTTGGCTCCGCCCTGGCGATCCGACTCGAGCTAGCGCCCGCGACCCAGAAACAGGGTCCGGCCGAACGTGGGCCGCTTTGGCGGCGCCACGACGCTCGCGACCCCGAGCCCGGCGACGAACTCACCTTCGACGCCAAGGCCAGGCAGGGTGAGTCGGGACGCGAGATGCAAGTTTCGGGCTCCGGACACCGCAGGGAGCAGTCCCACGCCCAAGGCCCCGCTGGTGTCGCCGCGAAACAGCGCGGACATGGGGAGCCGCATGGCGGTATTGGCCCCGACCCCTGGCGCGACGCGGCCGTGGCCGTCCCGGGCCGGGAGACCGTCATGGGGCGAGTGCATCACGCGGATGTGGCGACGCAACCACGGCAGCACCCCTTGGTCTTCCAGCTCCTCGAGCAGCCGCTCGGCTTGGTCATCCAAGGATGCCCCAGGCGCCACGAGGGTCGACACGCTGAGCTGGTACGCGCCATCGTCGAGGGGGTCGCTGCGACGGATCATCGTCGCGCCAAGCGGAGGGCGCTTGCCGGGGGCGACGACTCGCGGTGCCCACACGGCCAGTCCGTCGAGGCCAGGACCCAGCCCACGTGGTTCCACGGTCAAGTTCATGACGAAGCGGCAGGCCGTCACGTCGATGCCGGCGAGAGATCGCGCGAGGGGGCGGGGTAGGTGTTCGGCGAGCCAGGCTCCCCCAACCAGTGACCGCGGGTCCTCGGCGAGGACGAGGTGGTCACAACCATAGCGGTCGGTCTTGCCCAGCAACTGAATGCCGACGACGCGGCCGCGCTTGAGCAAGACATCGGCGACCCGCAGACCCGACTTCACTTCGCCCGACTTGAGCCGAATGCGAGTGATCAACAACTCACGCAACCCGGCCAGTCCACCCATGCGATCGAACGGCCCGCGGTGCCACTGGCTCAGCAAGCGGATCTTCGCACCGGCACCCAGAGACTCGGGCGACAAGTCGGAGATGGCGCTCGTCACCGCGTCCGAGACGGACGCCAACGGATGGCCGCGGGTGACGGGGGCCCACAGGTCAAAGTCGGCGCGCGGCAATCGGCTCGCGGTGCGATCGAGAAATCGCCGCGTCCAGAACCGCTCCGCGGTGGGGACTTGCTCGCCGCTGCCCAGCAGGTCTTCGAACACGGGGTTGACGGTCTGCACCTGCTCGATGAAGCGGTGCCATGCCGCCATCACGTCGACGTCGGGCCACTCACGTGCCGCTTCGCGGGCAAGGTTTTTGGCGCCGAGCTCGATATCTAGCCGGTGTCCGTCGGTGACCCAATGCGTGCGAGCGGCGGCGGGCTGCAGCGCGCGGCGAATCTGCGGCCACAAGCCGAGTTCTTCGCAAGACCGACGCACCGCCGGGCTGTCGAGCTGGACGAGCGGCACGGGGTCGATGGGCATGGCTCGCCCGCCGAGTGAGTAGGTGCCGGTGATGGGCCGCGTGGGGATGACCAGGACTCGCAGCCCCCGGTTGGCCGCGAGCGCGGCGGCGACCAGGCCCGCGAGATCGCCCCCGAGAACGATCAAGTTGTAGTGGTTGGTCGCAACGGACAACTCACGCCTCGAACCGAACGGGGTCACCACCGAGGCGCTCGACCACTTCTCCCACGAGCGATGCGTCGCAGCCGGTCTCGCGAACCGCGGCGAGGGTTGGCTCCGCTTGCTCGCGGTCGACGTACAACAGCATCCCGACCCCTCCGTTGAACGTTCGGCGCATCTCTTCGAGTGAGACCCCCTGCGCGGCGATGGCCTGCATGACGGGCGGGATCGGGACGGCGCGGAGATCGAGCCTGACGCCTTGGTTCTCGGCAAGGCCACGCTGCGGGTTTTCGAGCAGGCCCCCGCCGGTGATGTTCGCTGCGGCGTGGACCGGGCAGGGGTCGAGGGCGCGAAGTGGGGCGAGCGCGCGCTCGTAGATTCGCGTGGGGGTGAGCAGCGCTTCCCCCACAGACACCTCCGGCGCGGTGGGGAGGGGATCGTCTAGGCCTAGTCCAGCAAAGTCCGGTTCGAGCAAGGCTCGCCGGGCCAGGCTATAACCGTTGCTGTGCAGGCCCGAGGCGTGCAAGGCGATCACCCGATCACCGACTCGGACTCGTTGTGGCCCCCACGCGCGCTGCTTTTCCACGACGCCGACACCGAACGCGGCGAGATCGTAGTGGCCGGACGCGTACATCCCCGGTAGCTCCGCCATTTCTCCTCCGATGAGGGCGCAGCGAGCTTGGCGGCAACCGTTCGCGACGCCAGCGACCAAGGCTTCGGCCTTCTGAGGGGCGAGTACGCCAGTGCCGATGTAGTCCAGCAGAAACAAGCTCTTGGCGCCGGTCACCAGCATGTCGTTGACGACCATGGCCACCAGATCGACGCCGACCGTGTCATGACGATCCATGGCGATCGCCACCAGCAGTTTGGTGCCCACTCCGTCCGTCGAAGACACCAAGAGGGGCTCTTGCAGCCCGCTCGGCATCGCGAACGCGCCGGCAAAGCCGCCAATGCCTCCCACCACCCCATCGATGTGCGTGCTTTCGACGATCGCCTGAATGCGGCGCACGGCCTCGTTGCCGGCTCCGATATCGACGCCCGCGTCCTTGTAAGTCAGCGATCGACCGGGTTTCGCGTCTTCAACGCCGGAGCCGTTGCTCATGGGAAAAGGCCATACCAGCCCGGCTTCGGCCGTGGCAACGTGGTGTCGGCTGCGCGCTCGCCTCCGGCGGGCGGCGGCGGTGGGTTGCTCGTCCCCGGCAAACGCGTCATTCATGGCGGACGCGCTGCGGACAGCCCCCTGCGCGGTCTTCACACGATCATGGCTTGGTGGACACGCAAAAAGGAGCCGCTTGACCGCGGCGGCGCAAGCGAGAGCAAAGTCTCCATCCCGAAGGGGCTGTGGAGCAAGTGCGACGCGTGCGGAGAGATCACGTACACGGCGGACTTGGTCGAAAACCTGCGCGTCTGCCCGGAGTGTGGGCATCACCACCGGATGCCGACCGACGAGCGCATCGCCGCCACCCTCGACGCCGGATCTTGGCGCGAGCTTGACGATGAACTGGCCTCCGGTGACCCGCTCGGCTTCGTGGATCAGGGGTCGTACCGCGATCGCTTGAACAAAGCCGTCGGGGTCACCGGGCGTCAGGATGCGTTCGCCGCGGGGGAGGGCACCATCGGGGGCATTCCGGTGAGCGCGGGGTTTTTTGCGTTCGAGTTCATGGGGGGCTCGATGGGGTCGGTCGTCGGCGAGAAGATCACTCGCGTTTTCGAGCGCGCACTGGAGCGGCGATGTCCCGCGATCGTGGCCTCGGCCTCCGGCGGCGCGAGGATGCAAGAGGGGATCTTCTCGCTGATGCAAATGGCCAAGACCTCCGCGGCACGGGCCAAACTGCGGGACTTGGGTCTGCCGTACATCTCGTTGTTGCTGCACCCCACCACCGGTGGGGTCGCGGCGAGCTTCGCCTTTCTCGGAGACATCATCGTCGCTGAGCCGCAGGCGTTGGTGGGTTTTGCCGGGCCTCGCGTGATCAAAGAAACCGTGGGCGAAGAACTGCCCGCGGGTTTTCAGCGGTCGGAGTTTCTACTCGACCACGGGATGATCGACCGCATCGTTCCACGCTTGGAGATGCGCCGAGAGCTCGGCCGCATGCTCGGCATGCTCGTGTCGGGCGACGCGACGACGACGTGACCTGGCGCGACGCGCTGTTCGGCCGCCGCACGATGGGCGTGCGCCTGGGCCTCGACGCGATCCGGCGAGTCGACCGCGAGCTCGGCTGTCCCGTGGCGAACGCTCGTTTCGTCGCTCACATCGTCGGTACCAACGGAAAGGGGTCGACCGCGGCCATGGTCGCCCACGGCCTGGCGCGTGGGGGGCTGCGGCGCGTGGGGTTGTTCACCAGTCCGCACTTGGTCGCCGTGGGTGAACGCATGCGCGTGGACGGAGCCGCGGCCCCCGACGCGGCGGTGGAGCAATTGGTCGAACGCGTGATGGCGGCGGAGCGCCGGGTCGGCGAGCAACTGAGTTTCTTCGAGGTCATCACCCTCGCCGCCTTGCTTTGGTTCGCCGATCACGGAGTGGAGTCTCTCGTGCTAGAAGCCGGGCTCGGGGGGCGATTGGACAGCACCCGGATCCGACGATCGACCGTGTCGTTGGTCACTCGCATCGGCCTCGATCATCAAGCGTTTCTCGGCGAGCGACTCGAGGACATTGCCGCCGAGAAAGCCGCGGTGCTTCACGCTGGTGCGCCTGCCTATTCCGTCGGTCAACGGGCCGAGGTTGAGCTCGTCCTACACCGCGCCGCGCAAGTCGCCGGATGCGAGCTTCGGTTCGTCGAGCCAACTCCGGTCGCGCCGCGCGGGCTCGTGGGCGACTTCCAACGCAGCAACGCCGCCCTCGCGTTCGCGGCGGTCCGTGCCGCGCTCCCGGGCGCTTGTTGGTCATGGCTCGATGGCGTGCGCTGCCCGGGCCGTTGGGATCGGCGCACGATCCGGCGAGCCGACGTGGTGTTCGATGTGGCCCACAACGACGATGCGATCGAGGGCTTGATCCCGTTGGTGCGCCAGTTCGATCCGTCCTTGATCGTGTTCGGCTGCATGTCCGACAAGCCGGCCGTTGCCATGGCACAGGCCTTGCGCCGCTTCGCTCGAACGCACTGGCTGGTCGGACTTGGCGAGCGGGGCGTATCGGCGCTGCCCGGCTGGGAGTTTGTGGGGGAACTCGGCTCGGCGCGGGCGCGCACGCGCTGGCAACAGGCTTGCGCGGACCCGATTCGGGTGCTGGTGTGCGGATCGCATCTCCTCGTCGGCTCGCTCCTTGCCGGCGAACGAGCGCCCGATCCTGGAGATCCCCGCCACCGCGCCACCGGTCGTGAGCGGAGACCAAGTCGGACTCGCCGGGGGACCGACTCGTCGCGGGGACGAGCGCGGCGCGGCAGGTAGGTCGATGTGTTAGCCTGGAGGTGAGCGGGTTCCAAGTCGGGCTCGTCAGTGGACCAGCCCGTCGCCAACGCGAGCGCTTGGCACCAGGAAGGCTCGAGCGCTAAGATCCCTCGCGATGATCGTGTCCCTGCTTGCGACCTGGACGAGCGTCGCGTGGCTGCAAGCCAGCGCGGCAGAGCCTCCGCGTGAGCGAGCGGCCAGTCCCGCGACGGCATCACCCCGAAGTCGCCCGGCCCGGCCATCCGGCCGCGACGCCGCGCCAACCCAGCGCAACAAGGCGACCCCGGTGAAGCGCCGCTCGGCCCCACCGCCAGCGGGCCCCGCCCGGGCCCCGACGCCCGCGCCGGTCCCCGTCATCGACCAGCGCACACCAAGTTCGAACCTCGATCGGGCGTGGTCGTTCAGCCGCACGGAGGCTCCTCGCCCCGCGTATGTGGAGGAGTCGCCGAAGACTTTGCTCCAGATCAACCCGATTGGCTACTACCAGGGGGTCGCGCCCGGCAGCGACAACCTGCCTCCGCTTTTGTCGAATGGGGGTGAGTCGGCCGCGACCGTGTTGACGTGGACGGGTTTTCGTCCGCAGTCCAAGGGGTCGAGCGAAGTCTTCGTTCAGCTCAGCTCCCCCGTGGCGTATCGACTCGACCAGACGGCCCAATCGATCGTGATCACGCTCCCGGGGACCACCGTCAACGTCGCCAACAACCAACGTCGACTCGACACGCGTTTCTTCAACACGCCGGTCGACGGGGTCGAGGTCGCGTCCGCGGGACCCGACACCGTGATTCGACTGGGTCTGCGTCGTGCGGCCACACCGGTCGTGTCACAACGGGCGGCTCCAGGCGGCTACACGATGCTCATTTTGGCGTTCGGGCGTGCGGAGACGACGCAGGCTTCGAGTGGCGCGACGCAGCGCCCGACGGCGGCAACGCAGGCTCCGAAGGCACCGCCGCAAAACCCGCCGGCGGCGCCGCACGCCGCCAGATCAGCGCCCGGCGGTCAGGGCCGGCTGTCGCGCCCGGCTGAGCTGCCAGACGGCTCCCGCGGCGCAGATCAGCGCTAGCGCGGCGGTCGCTCCCCCAAAGGCCGGGGTGAGCGCGGCAAGGCACACCGCGAAACCCAACCAGCGGTACCGCGCCACGCGGCCGAGTTTCGACTGCAATCGCAACTCCTCGAGCACCTGGCGCAGCTGGGCCTCATCGGCCGGCGACAGGGGGGTGTCCGCGCGGCGGCCGGGCAGCAGATCGCAATTTCGCATGGTCAGGGTCGACGCGAGCTGGTGCAGTCGCGACAGTTCGCGGTCCACCCCTCGCACACTCGCCATGACCGCCGGAACCGCGTACGTGTGGATCTTCGGCAGGTAGACCTTGGCCCGGCTCAGCGCCGTGACGGCCTCGGCCAGCAACGACCTTGCTTTGGCGGCGCGACTGTGCTTTTCGTGCCGCGATTCGTCCGCACCATCGCTGTCAAGCGTGAGCAAGGCCATGGCGAGCGCTTCGCTCGCGTCACGCAGCAGTCTTCCGATGAGTCCGGGGTCGTCGGACGCAGCCGATGACTGCGAACGATAGCTGCGGGTCAACTCGAGACTGTGGTGAGAAGGAAGCGGCATATGTCCAACGAGCTACGTTAACAAGCGTAGGAGACGATGCTCGCTGCGGCCACCTCCGGCCCACATGAAGTCCTGCGACGGGTCCCACCAGGGTCCGACTCCGGGGTCGGCGTCGCGGCGGATCGGGCGACGCCGCTCGGGCGTGTCAGTTTTGTGCGACGTGGGCCAGCCACGTGCTCGGCGTCGCTCTACGGCTCGCGCTCGCTTCGCTTCACTTGCTCCCAGTGGGCCTCGAGTGTGTCCAAGTCGGCGTCCCGTACATTGGTGCCGGCGCGCTCGCACCGATGGATCATCGCGGTGAATCGGCGCTCGAACTTCTTGTTCGCGTCACGCAGCGCGTCCTCTGGTTCGAGACCGAGTTTTTGCGCCAGGCGGACCACCACGAACAGCAAGTCGCCGAGTTCCTCGTGCATGTGAGCTCGGTCGTCACTATCGACCGCGGCCCGCAGCTCGGCCCACTCCTCGTCAACCTTGTTCGCGACGCCTTCGATCTGCGGCCAGTCGAACCCCACAGCCGCGGCCTTCTCCTGCAACCGCCACGCGCGTTGCAAAGCCGGTAGTCCTCGCGGCACCCCGGCGATCGGGTTCTCGATGCCCGGACCTGCGTCACGCCGCTCCTCGGCTTTGATTCGGCTCCAGTTCCTGGCCACCGCGTCCGCGTCGACTGGCGGACTGTTGTCGTTTCGAGCGAACACGTGTGGGTGTCGTCGCACCATCTTGTCGCGGATGGCGTCCACGACATCATCGAAGCCAAACGCGCCCTCTCGCTGGCGCAGCGCGGACTGGAACACGATCTGAAACAGCAAGTCGCCGAGTTCCAATCGGTGTTCGACGGGGTCATCCATCGCTTCGAGGACCTCGTGCGCTTCCTCGAGCAGGTACGGGCGCAAGGTCGTCAGTGTTTGCTCGCGGTCCCAAGGGCAGCCGTCGGGCGCAAGCAGGCGATCCATGAGCTCGATCAGCCCCGCCATCCCGGGCGACAACGTCCCCGCGCTCGTTTCGACGCCGACGTCGCCGCCGCGGATCGACGGGGCGGCGGGGTTTGCGTTGGTCTTTTGCGAATCACGTGATAGCGTCATGACTAAGGGCGCCCGGGTCTAGCACAGTCTGTTGGCAGCACTCGGCCCGCTCGGTCTTGACGGCCCTCTACCGGCGTATCTGTCCTTTGGCTGACACACGAACGATTGTCCTCAACGATCGGCTCCCTCTTCACGCGATCTTGGGCAGCTCGCCCGAAAACCGCCGAGCTGTCGCCGATATCCGCCGGGAAACGGGCATTGCCATCCACGTTCGCGGGCACGACATCACGCTCGAAGGGCCCGCAGACCAACAAGCACTCGTCGAGCGTTTGCTGTCCCAAATGGCCGACCTAGCGGCATCGGGGCGACCGTTGCAGGCGGCCGACGTCAGCCGTGCGATCGCCGTGCTGCGCACCGATCCCGCCGCCAAGCTGGCCGAAGTGTTTCGCGACGAGGTTGTAACAAGATCGAGTTCCGGCGGTGCCAACGGCAGCGGGGGCGTAGCCCACGGCATCACGCCGCGGAGCCTGGCGCAAAAGCACTACGTCGACGCGATGCGCAAGCACTCGTTGACGTTCGGCGTCGGCCCGGCCGGCACGGGCAAAACATTCCTCGCGGTGGCGATGGCGGTCCGCCGTCTGCTCGACAAACAGGTGCGACGTGTGGTGCTGGTCCGGCCGGCCATTGAGGCGGGAGAGAGCCTCGGGTTTTTGCCGGGTACGTTTGAAGAGAAGGTCGATCCGTACATGCGCCCGTTGTACGACGCTTTGCATGACGCGCTGGACGGTTCGAAGGTGCAGCGAATGGTTGAGCAGGGCACGATTGAGATCGCCCCGTTGGCGTACATGCGTGGTCGCACGCTCAACAACGCGTTCGTCATTCTCGACGAGGCACAAAACACCACGCGCGAGCAGATGAAGATGTTCTTGACGCGCATCGGCACCGGCACGTGGGCGGTCGTGACGGGAGACCCGTCGCAGATCGATCTGCCCCGCGGGAAAAGCTCCGGCCTGAGCCACGCGCTCGACATCCTCGACGGGGTCGCCGGAATTGGGATTGCTCGCTTCAGCCAAACCGACGTCATGCGCCATCCGCTGGTGCAAGCCATCGTGCGAGCCTATGACCGCGCGGAAAAAGGGGAGCGACGGGTCCCGGGTGAACGCAACGGCCGCGGCCGGCACGGCGTGACGCGGCCCTCGGAGCCCGCCCCCACCTCATCGCCGGGTCCCGAATAGTCCTGCGCGCGCGCCGGGTTTGGGCTGCAGGCTTGCTGCGGCCGAACGCTCCGGGTAGTTAGCCGAACACGCTGATGCCCGATCGACCCGACCAAGCCCGCCCATTCGCCGATTCCCAGCCCGCCGCTGAAGGCGGCGCGGCAAGTGAGCCTCAGGACGGACCGTCGGCCTCCACCGTGCTTGCGGCCATGGAGGCCGAGCTCGCTCGCTCGGTCGAGGGGCTCAAGGTTCCCGCAAATCCGCGCCCGTACTACCTCGCGTACGCGCTTCGGCGCATTCGCGGGGTCGAGCTGGTGGCGGCGCACGGCTCGTTGCTCCGCAATCGTGCCACCGACAGATCCTCGGTGTTCGTGGACATCCGGGTCGGGAGTCGTCGCTTCGACAACCTCGTCGACGGCGGCCTCGACGCGGAAGCGACGGAGCGGGAAAGCGCGGACTGGCTCGCCGCGCCCGACGATCTCGATCTGGACGAACTGAGAGTCGCGCTTTGGAAGCAGACCCAGCTCAAGTTCGACGAGGCCATCGAGGACTACTACGAACACCGCAAGGCCCTGGTGTCAGAATACCTGCGCGACGAGGTGGAGGCGTTTTCTCATGAACGACCGACGATCTACATCGAGCCGTTCGACGCCACCGAGTTCCCGCGTGCGCTCTGGGCCGACACGCTACGGGAACTGTCGCGCCGGTTCCTGGAGCATCCACAAGTGCACGACCCTCGGCTGAGCATTCGCGCCGATCGTCTGCAGCGGTGGTTGTGCACCAACGAGGGTAGCCGCGTCGTCACCGAGGATCGCTACATCGAGTTTTCGGTCGAAGGATGGGTGCTCACCGACGATGGTGTGTACGTCGAGGCGGATCGCCGATTCTACCTGCGATCGCTCGACGAGATGCCCGATCGCGAGGCCATGGATCGGGCCATCGACGACGTGCTTGCCGAGCTGGAGGAACTCGCGCGGGCCGAACCATGCAGCTCTTTCATCGGGCCGGCTCTGTTGGCGGGGCAGGCGGCCGCGACCGTGTTCCACGAGGCATTTGGACATCGGGTCGAGGGCGAACGATTCGTGTCTCGCGGAGAGACGCGGACCTTCGCTCACAAGGTCGGGCAGCGGATCTTGCCCCCGGGACTCGACATCTACGACGATCCCACCCGCACCCACGTGGGGGAGGAATCGCTGTGGGGAAGCTACCGAATCGACGATCAGGGGGTGCCGGCCGAGCGCGCGAACCTGGTCGAAGACGGCGTCTTGCAGGGTTTTCTCACGAGCCGCACCCCCACCCGCAGTAGCCATCGATCCAACGGGCACGGCCGTCACGACGGGGTCGAGGGGATCATGGCGCGCATGGGGAATCTCATCGCCGAAGGCAGTCCCGAGCGGGCCCGGTCTTGGGACGATCTCGTCACCGACCTCGTCGATCTCGCTCGCCGGCAGGGCCGAACCCACGCCGCTTTGGTCCGACGCATCAGGGCCGGAGAAACCTCGACCGGCAGCTACGACTTTCAGGTGTTCAAAGGGGAGCTAGCCGATGTCGTGCTCATCGAGGTCAGCACCGGCAAGCACACCCGGATCCGCGACGTGGAGCTTATCGGCACGCCGTTGTCGGCCCTGCAACGGGTCATCGCCTACGGCGGGGCCGACGAAGCGGACCACGGGTTTTGCTTCGCAGAAAGCGGAGCGGTGCCCGTCAGCGGCGTCTCCCCGGCGCTGCTGATCAGTGAAGTCGAACTTCAGCAGAGCAGTACCACTGCGTTCCACGAGCCGCTGCTGCCGCCACCGTTTGCGGACGATGGCAGCCGCGGCCGTCGCGGGCGACTGCGGGCCCGAGGGCGACGGCGGCCCCGTGGCGAGACCTAGGCCCTCCGCAAAGGCGGCCGCGGCCGTGCGCGGTGACTCGAGTCGAAACGCCGTCGCTCCCCGCTGGGTTGCGCTCGCGCTCCTC
>QKPP01000035.1:0-32615 GCA_006508105.1 Myxococcales bacterium FL481
CATCGTCATCATCGTCATCATCGTCATCATCGTCATCATCATCATCATCGTCATCACCACCACCATCATCATCATCATCCGACCACACCGAATCTTCCTCCGGGTCGCCGCAACCGGGCGCAGCCACCGCAAGTGGGACGAGCGAGCAGATCGAGCAAATACTGATCCAGCGTGTCTTCAACGTCATACGCGAGGCATACAAATTTCAGTCGACATTTTCAAGCTGGCGCACATGCTTGGATCCGACATGCGATCCGATCGTGCCCAAAAACCTCGGCCTGGTTGCCGCCATGCCGCGCCGAACAGGTAAGCATCCCAACAACAGGGGCACCTTAATCCGCGGTGCACAGCTGCCTGCCGCGCTGAAAAGCCGCAAGAACTCCAGTTTGGGAGCAAAACGTGGTCGCGTCAGCTCCGGCACGTCGATCGATACCTCGTCCTTTCCGGCTTCTCGGGATGAAGGCTTTAGGCGTCCTCTAGCTCCGAAGATGCGGCGAAGGGGGCGCCGCTCGGCGCCCCCTTTCCCGACCAGCCTGCATGGGCAGCTCGCGCGGTTTCAGCGCGGCTCGTGAGCGCTACGTCGCTGCGACCGCGAGTCCGAACTGCCGGGTCTCTGACGCAATGCACGATTGCACAGTGCACATATCTGCAACCGAATACTCGATCAGCGAACCATGAATGTTGGTACTCGCTCCCTGTCGCACGCAGCCCGTCCCGTCCGACTCGCCGCACGACACGTACCATCCCAGCCCTGGCCACGAACCCGTCGCTGCGCGGCGCTCCTCTACGCGAGCTTTGCCCGCCGTGCGAGGGCGCGGCGATCGAGATCCTCGACCGCTTGCAAACAAACCCAGCGACAACACCAGAGCGGACGAGGCGCGCAAATCCGGTTGGTCGACCGCCACGATTTCGCGAGACAACCGACCTCAGGCACACGTACGACGAATGCAGCGCCGCCCATCGGCCGAAGCGCTGCCGCTTGACCTGCGTTGCCCCCCATGCCGCGGCGGCCGGTTGTTGGCGCGTGCCCTCGCCCGATCCGAGCCACGAGTCGAGGTCGATCGTCCTCTCCGCGGGCGCATGCCGACGCCGCCACGCCCAGCCCGCCACGCCCGCTACCGGGCGCCGGGGCACCGAGCCTATCGAGCGCCTCGCTACCGTGCAAGCCGCTCTCGCTCGCTCGGCCACCTCGCCCGCGACTCGATCCCGCCTCGCCGACATCCGCTCCCCAGCGCGCATCTCCCCGCAGCCAACCCAGCCCCCTCGTGTTAGATCTTCCCCGTGTTCGACACCATCTCCAAGGGATTTCGCGCCGCGCGGGAACGCCTGACCGGCCAAGCAGAGCTCACCGAAGACGTCATCGATAGCGCCCTCAAAGACGTCCGCATGAGCCTGCTCGAAGCCGACGTCGAGTTTCGGGTGGTCAAGCAGTTCTTGGCGGACGTCAAAGAGCGCGCCCTCGGAGAAGAAGTCAAGCTCGTCGCCAAAACCGGCGGGGGCAAGATGCGGGTCCGTGCCGAGGATCACTTCGTCCGGATCTGCAACGAGGCCCTGGTCGAGCTCATGGGCCCTGTCGACGCCGACCTCAAGACCGCCGCGAAGGGCGTCACCGGAATCATGATGGTCGGCCTGCAAGGCTCGGGTAAGACGACCTCGACCGCCAAGCTGGCCCGGTATCTGCAAAAGCAAGACAAGTCCGTCATGTTGGTCGCGGCTGACGTGTACCGGCCCGCTGCCGTTCATCAGCTGCAAGTTTTGGGTGAGCAGCTCGACGCCCCGGTGTACGCCCGCGAAGGCGCCGACCCGGTCGACATCTGCCGCGAGGCCACCGAGCGGGCCGCCAACGACGGCATCGACTACGTCTTGTACGACACTGCCGGTCGTCTCTCCGTCGACGACCAGCTGATGGGAGAGCTCGAGCGGATCAAAGCCGCAGTCAGCCCCGCGAACATCTTGCTGGTCATTGATGCGATGATCGGTCAAGACGCGGTGCAGACCGCCAAGCAGTTCGACGCGCGCATCGATATCTCCGGCGTGGTGTTGACCAAGCTCGACGGTGACGCGCGTGGCGGCGCCGCGCTGTCGATCCGCGCCACCACCGGCAAGCCGATCAAGTTCTTCGGCGTCGGCGAAACCATCGACAAACTCGAGGAATTCCGTCCTGAAGGTCTCGCCAGCCGCATTCTCGGCATGGGCGATCTCGTCGGGCTCATGAAGGACTTTCAAGAGCACGTCGACGAGGAACAGGCCATGTCCGACGCCGAGAAAATGCTCGGCGGCAACTTCACAATGGATGACTTCGTGTCACAGATCCGCACGATCCAGAAGATGGGGTCGATGAAGGATCTGATGGACAAGATGCCGATCGGACAGATGTTCGGCGGCGACTTGCCCCAAGATGCGCTGGACAAAGCCACCGACGACGGCGAGCTGATCAAGATCGAGGCCATGATCTCATCAATGACCAAGGCCGAGCGTCGCGACCCCGAGGTCTTTCTCCTCGAAGGTGCGCGCGAACGCGGATCGAAAGCGGCCGCACTGAGCCGCCGCAAGAAACGGCCGCCCACGAAAATGCGAGATCCGTCGGATCTACGGCCCGAAGCGTTCGTGGATAGTCGCGTGCGCCGGGTGGCGAGCGGCTCGGGACGCGAGGAAGAAGAAGTCCGCGGGCTCGTCGGGCGGTTCCTGGCCATGCGCGACATGATGGGCATGCTCGGCGGCATGTTTGGCGGCAGCGACGGTTTGCTTGGCAAGATCCCTGGCATGGGCAAGCTCAAACAACTCAATGCGTTGCGCAAGATGGCCAAGGACCCTCAAGCCGCCCAGGCGTTGCTCGGAGGGGGGATGCCCGGGATGCCCGGGATGCCGGCGGGCATGCCCGGGGGCATGCCGGGTATGCCCGGGTTGCCCGATCTGGGCGGTCGGGGGCCGGCGAAGGCGAAACAAGATAAGGCCAAGCGCAAGAAGGCCAAAGAGGCTCGTCGCAAGAATCGACGCCGCTAGCGGCTCGCGGTCGCTGTCGATGGGGACGGAGGCGCCGTGGGTGGCGCCCGAGCGCCCGTGGACCCGGGATGATGGCTCGGTGCAACCGGACGCGGTCTAGCTGTCGTGGTCGTCGTCGGTCACGGGCCGCGAGAGACGATAGTCCTCGTCGAGCCAGCGCCCGAGATCGACCAGCTTGCAGCGCTCGCTGCAAAACGGCCGCGCCGGCCAGTCGCGCGGCACGACGCGCTCCGCTGCACAGGTCGGACAACGGAGTCGGAGCATGGGCGCATCGGAGGCGGTCACGCCGATACTATCGATTCGCCGGCGCCAAAAAATCAACCGCCGTCTGACCGTATCGCCGCTGCGCCGTCAGTTCGTAACCTCGCGGCCACAGATTCACGGCGTCGCGGTTGGCGTTGTCGCGCTCGAAGACCACTGTCGCACTGGCGGCGAGCCATCCGCCCTCGCGCAACGGCTCAACGACCGCGGCATACAGCCCCGGCTCGGCGTAGGGCGGGTCGACGAACACCAGGTCGTATGTGCCCGACCGGGGTCGTTGCACAAACTGCTGCGCGTCGGCCAACACCAGCTCACACCGCTCGCCGAGCCCCAGCGTGTCGATCTGTCGCTGCAAGAACCGGTGCACGCGCTTGTCACGTTCCACCAACGTCGCCCGGGCCGCGCCCCGGCTCAGTGCCTCGAAGCTCATCGCCCCGCTGCCCGCGAACAAGTCCAGGAAGTTGGCGTTGAGAACGTCCCCCTGCAAGCGATCGAAGATCGCTCCGCGCACCTTGGCACCGGTGGGCCGCACTCCCTGGAGCGAGGCTGGCAGGTCGAGCAACCGTCGCCCCCGGTGGGCGCCCGCGATGATTCGCTGCACCGTGCACCTATAGCGAGGCGAGCCAAGGGAAGAAAGCCGACGACGCGAAGGCTAGGGCGAATGCCACGCCCACGAGTTGGATGACTCCATCCGGAATCGCCGCTCGGCCTCATCCTCGGCCTCGAGACGGGCCCACGCGCGCCGCAACACCCGACGGCGCCGCCACCACGCCAAGCCCACGAGCGGCCCGACCAAGAACACGGGCAGGCCTTCGGCACTGAGCATGGGAAACCACGCGAAGCGTCCGAGCAGGCCCTCGCGCCATTCCGCGTCGAGTTCGTAGAGCCCGATGCCATAGGCCGCCAAGACCGCCGTTTCGAAGTGCTTGCCGTGACGCAACCCAAACAACAGCTGGTCGAACGCCCGCCCCGTCGGATCGCGAAAGCGCAAGAAGTTCACGAAGTCGCGGCTCGCGGAGTAGGCCACGGCCACGGCCTGCGGGTCCTCGCGAAACGTCGCGTCCAGCTTGTCTAAGGCGGGCACGCCTCGTCCAAATACGGCACCGGCCAGCCGCTCGGTGGCTCCGAAGTCGATCTCCTCGGCCAACGAATCAGCGACCCCCTCGTTGAACCAGCGCGGCAGGGGAGCTCCGTTGGTGGCGCGGTACAAGGCCACGTGCGCCAGCTCGTGGCGCAACAGACCCGCCAAGTTCGCGGGGGCGCCGTCCGGACCGTGCTGGGCGAGCATGATGTCGCCGGTTGACGAGTGCGCGACGCCAGCCACCCAGTGAGGCATGTGCGTGGCCCGAGCCACGTGCCCCGCGTGCTCGACGAACCGCACGTTCAATTCATCGTCGAGATCGCGATTGAGGGCGGCCTCGAGGTCCGCCCAAACTCGCGGAAGCTGTTGCAGCATCGCCCGCGCTTCGTCCTCCACGGCCGGTTCGTAGACCAAGGTCATCTTGCCGATTGACAAGCGATCGGCCGCGGTCTCCATCTCCCAATGCACGCCATCGTTGACGTCAGCGGACACGGTCGTCGTGGCCGCCGCCCACAGTGCGACGGCCAACAAAAGCGATACCATCCAACGTTTCGCGCTCATCGGTGACCCACCGTGATCACGCTACGAGGGTGACGCAACCGGGAGCGTCTCACAAGGCAGCGGCGTGCGCGACATCCACCGCTGCAATTCGCCGTCAGATCGGGCAGCGCAGGTGGTGGCCCCGCTCCCGCGACCGCCTGCTCCGATCACGAAACCGGCCCGCGCCGTCCGGCGGCGCCGCTGGCGACCCAGCGGTGAGCACCGTTGACGCGCCTGGGTTCGCGGAGAACGTCGGCACAAACGCGCGACTACATCGCCGCGTCGAACAGGCAGTTGATGGCCCACACCTCGCGAGCTCGCAGCCCCACGGTGAACTGTAGCCCGCAGCTGCGCTCATCGATTCGGTCGACCCACCGTACAACCGCCGGCGCCGACACTGTGGCCTCGAGCGCCGGCAAGCGAAACTTCACATCGACTCGATCGCCGACGCCCAAGACAAAACCGTCGGGCAACACGAGCCGGATGCCACCGATGCTCACGTCAGCCGACGCGCATTCAAGTTGCTGCCCGCTGAACTCGAGCTCGACCGCCAGCTGAACGGTATGCCGTTGGTTTTGTCGTCGTTCACTCATGTTCATCGCAAGCCCAACAAGACGGGGCCAAGAGCGTTCGATCCGCCCCGTTGCCGCGTCACTTAGAGCGTAGCGCAGAAAGATGACGGTGCCGTTGCCCTCGCAGCCGGTGCCGAGCGCACCTGGCCGCCCCTGGGCCACCTTGCCGGCAACCGGCCAGCGCTGACCGTGGGTCCGTCGATGCCACCGCGGAAACCAGTCGACTAAGGTTCTGGACTCGGCCGCTCAACGCCTGGCACGTCGGGACCCCGGTCCCCTCGACTCGGCCGACGCCTGTCCTTGAACCACCCCCGGTACGCCTCCATCTTTCGCTGCTGATCGTCGGGAGCCCGACGCGTACAGCTTCGCATCTCCTCGGATCCAGGTGCCGCCCCCCAGCGGACTTCGGGGCAGTCATTCGGGTTGTACGCGACCTCGAGTCGCGTCGCGCGTTCGAGCAACGCCTCTAGCGAAAGTGACTGCTCGCGCCCGTTCGACCCGCGATACGCGATCGCATAAGCGGGGTCGCGCAGCATCTGACGACGTTGCTGCTCAAGCTTGTCCAATAGCTGCGTCACCTCGGCCGGGTCGTTTACCCCGTAGCTTGGCGACTGCCGAGCCACCTTTTCACCGAACCGGCGAACCACATCCATGGCCACCAATAGTCGAAGATCACGGGCCGGCGTCGAGAAATTCTCCCACGGACCCACCGTTTCAAATACGGCATGGCCCCACGGCATCTCCACAACCTCGCCCGGGTGCTCTCGCACGTACTTCTCGCCGTTTTCGACCGACGTCAAGCGCACTCGAACCGCCTCGGCCAAGGCCACCACGGCTTCCGCCTGGGCCCGAAACGGATCGCGGACACCCGGCGAGATGATCGTGTCCATACGATCGTAGAAGGCGGCGGCGTCAAGTGACCCGACGTCAGGATCGAAGTCGCCTCGGGAGCGGCGGATCTTGGTGTTGTCGAACGACGTCAACTCCCGCTCACCGTCGTCCCCGTTTTCGTAGGCGATCGGGCGAAACGCCTTGAATCCGCTCCCGCCGAGATGCGGGGCCGGGTTCCACAGGAAATTCCCCTCCCAAAACCGCTTGCGCGTGATGCTGCCGTCCGGCTGCCCGTCGATCGCATAGAGCACCCCCGGCCGGCCGTTGCGGCCCGACATCAGCTCCACCACCACGAACACATGCCCGTACGGGTCGGCGTAGATCGTGCCCGGGCGCACGCCTTGGCGATCGAGACGCACCGGGTAGTGATCACTGTTGGAGTCCGAGTACGCCGTGCGGCCGTTGCCGGTGTGCACGCCCCACGCCAACGTGCGACGAAAGAAGTGCTGCACGATGTCGAGTTCGGTCAGCTCGAGCGTTTGCTCCGGATCTTCGAGCGCCTCTCGCCATTTTTTGGTCAGATCCGGCGCGCTCTCGTTGCTGAGAAACGCCCGGCAGGTCGGCGGCGAGTCCTTGCCCCCGCGAGAACAGTGCCGAAAACCGAACGGCAAGCCCCGCTTCCAGGCGTAGTACGCCCGCAGGAAGTACGGAGTGTCGGCGCAGTCGGGCCGCAGTCGCAGTCCCTCGCGTCGATCGTCTTCGGCGAAGCCCAACGCGTTGTGCAGTACGTTGCGCTTGCGGTCGCGGGTGAGCCGATCGAGAGCCTCCACCGCCAAGTCCTCGCCGCGCGGCGCCGAGAACAACTCGCGAACCCACGCGCTAAACAGCGCCTCTTCTCCTGCCGTCCATGCCCGTTTGGTCGCCCACACTCGCTCGAAATCCGCCGGCGGCGGTTCGATGACATCGGGGCGGCGGCGCGCCCAAAACACCAGGCATCGCCGACCTTGGCCCTCGCGCCCAACGATCACCTTGAACTTGGTGCTCTTGCGCGGCGTAAACCGGATGACGGTCGTCGCCGGTACGCCGTCGCGATGCACGAGTTCGGCGTCGATCGGCTGCCCCTTCGCGTCCTGCAGCCGCACCGCGAGCGGCGCTTCGCCGTCCAACGTCGCGGCTAGCACGGTCACCGGTCGACCGACGACCGGGCGAACCGGGCTGACCATCACCCCGACGCCCGGGTCCTTGCGGCCGCGGGCGGGACAATCCCCCGCCTGCTCCGGACCGGGAGGCGGCGGCGGGGGCTTCTCCGGCGGCAACGGAGGCAGCTCGAACCGGGTCGCCAGCTCCGTGCTCGTGTTCCCGTCTCGCGCCGCCGGGCCTGACTCGTGGCCATCCCGCGGAGTCTGGACGGCCGGCTCGCGCTGACTCGCCCCGCCGCCGCCTTTGGGTTGGCAGGCGAACAGCGCCACAAGCAGCCAGGTGGTACGACGCAAACCCGTCACCAGGGCAAACTACCCAGCGCCCCGCAAAAAGGCCAGTTCCCCGCCCCCGCGAGGTCTCCGAGCTCGAACCGCGTCAAGCGATCGGTCGCCTTGGGCCCGCCGATCTGCCGCACCTCGACTCGCCCAATACGGGCCGGGCGCCCGCGCTCGCGCTCGTGCTCGACCGTCCCCGTACGATGCAGCTTGACCTTGCCGCCGCGTGCGAGCCCCGGCCAGCGTCGCCCGTTCGCCCCCGGACCGACGAACCGCTACGCTGCGGGCATGTCGCCCCAACGGTGCACCAACTGTCACGCTGAAGTGGTGGGCCGATTCTGTCCGCAATGCGGGCAGCGCAACCGCAGCTACCGGGAGTCATTCGCCAAGCTCGCCGCGGAGATCCTGCGCGAAGCCTTCGAAGTCGACGGACGGATTCCTCGCACGTTGCTCCCGTTTTTCTTTCGTCCGGGCTACCTCGTGGAGCAGTACATCGCGGGCCGACGGGTCCACTACTCCTCCCCGCTGCGGGTGTACCTATTTACGCTCGTCGTCGGTTTCTTCGCGCTCTCATTCGTCGCCGATCGCTTCGCCGACTCGATCGCCGAGCTGCAGATCGAAACCGAGGCGGCGAGTGACTCGGGCGACACAGTCGACATCGTCGCCACGGAGACGGAGGTGACACGAGCGCTCGCCACCGACGAGACCTCGACGCCGGCCCCCGCCGCCGATCCCGCCCCGCTCGGCGGGGCACCAGCGAACGGCCCGTCTGCGGCGGTTGAGCGATCGCAAGACGAGCCGTGGACCCGAGCGGTTCATCGCACCCTCCGGCAAGCCCACGAGCGCGGCGACGAACCGGTGCCGCAGATCGTGCTCGACAAGTTCGCCGAACTCGAGCGAATGGGGGACGAGCTCGCCACCCAGCAGATCCTGCGTGCACTACTGGATCTGGCGCCCAAGGCCGTTTCGGCGCTGGTCCCGGTCCTCGCGACCCTGCTGCTTGTGGTCCAGGTACGCCGGCCGTTTTTCTTCGTCGAGCATTTGGTGTTTTCGCTCAACCTGCACGCCCTCGCGCTGGTCGTGTTGTCTGTCTCCGCGCTTATCGGGCCGCCAGTGAGCGAGGTGCTCCCCTGGGCCCTGGCGATCCACATGTTGCTCGGGATGCGCCGAGTCTACGGTCAGTCCTGGGCGATCACGCTGATCAAAGGCGGATTCGTGAGTTTCGCGTACGCAGCCTTCGCGGTGTGGGTGCTCGCCGCGGCGACGCTTGGCGCCTTGTGGTTCGCCTAGACCAGTCACGGCGCGAAGATCAGTGACGCGCCCACACTGCCCACAAATGACTTTCTCCTCAACCGTCCACACCACGCATAGCCCCAATCCGTCAAACCGATCAGCACGACACTACGCATGAAGAAAGGCGCAAAGCCGATCCCGCGGTCCACGTCGAGCAACGGCATGCGGTACTCGACGTTGAACACCGCGTAGTACGATCCCACGAATTGGCCCTGTGCGTAGCCTCGGAGCACGCCGGCCTGCGAATACGCATTTCGCTCGAGCGCACGCCGAATCACGTCTTGGCGCTCTGGAAAACCGCCCACCGCAAACGCGCCGCGCCGCGCAAGGCCGCCGGCCGATGCACCGCCCACCGCCCGCGCGACGAGGACGTGATGTCCCGGCCCGGGCATCGGCACGTACTCCGTGTGCGATAGCTACCATCGACCCGTGTCACTTGTTCCTCGTATTGCGTCTGCATATATGCATGATCCGAGGATGCGCCGCTCGGCGGATCGTAGACATAGCGCGGGTACCCGCGCCGCCAGGCGAAGCCGCGGCCGAAGCCGGCCCGTGCGGCACCGTGGCGCCGGCGATAGCGATACGCCACCGACCCCGCCGGGCGCTTCGACTGGAAACGAAACGCCCCGATCAGCCGGTGAAAGTTGAGAACGTCTTGAATGCTCGTCGACAGGCCCGATTGCGTGATCGAGCCGATCGACTCCCATTCGAATGTCGACGGCAGCAACGTCCGGGGGTAATAGGTTCGTATCGCCCGATACCGCCGCGCCCGTTCGCTCGGCCACTGTCCCTGCCAGCTGGACGGCTGAAAATGCGGATCGGGAGCCACTGGCCAGCTGTCTGCGGCCGGCATCGCGACTAGAAACTGGCTCGGATCGAAGGGCATGGTCCAAAGGTCGTAGCCCGTGCTCGTGTAGCCGACGTAGGCCAAGCGATGGCCGTCGTGACTCAACGCGGGTTCAAACGCGCCGCCCAGGACGTTCGTCACCTGAAACAAACGATCGCGGCCCGACCTCGCCATCCAACTGCTCGCGCACGACCTGCGCAAACGCCTGGGGGCGTTCTTCATGCGGCGCGTGCCCGCAGCCATCGATGACATCGAACCTCGCTGCCCCGATGCGTGCGGCGAGTGCCCGCCCGAGCTCGAGTGGGACGATCCGATCGCGATCCCCCCAAATCAAGCTCGCCGACACGCCGAGGCCGTCATAGGCCACCTCGATGCGCTTGGCGTCGAGAAGGTGGCGCAATGTCGCGACCAATGCCCGTCGACCGCCGCGCCGTCCCACATGGCCCCAGTACACCGCCAACTCGTCACGGTCGGCGAGCTCCGGCGTCGACCAGCGAGCGGCCAGAAACCGCCTCAACACTCCGCGTGTCAGCCCCAACTCCAATGCACGCCCGCCCCACCTGGTCCCGGCCGCGGTCAGCCACGCCGGCGGACGCCAGCCGGCACACGGCGCACCGACCAGGACCAACCGACGCACCGCGCTCGGCGTGTGACGAGCCAAGCTGGCCGCGGCCAAAGCCCCGACCCCGTGAGCCACGACATCGACCGAGCCGAGGTCCAACCGCCACAGCAACTCACCCAGGTTGCGGCCGGCGAAGGTCCACCCGTAGTCTTGGGGGCCGCGTGGTTGCGGTCGGTCGCTGCTGCCCGAACCGAGCAGATCTGGCACCAGCACCACCCGATCCTCGAATGCGCCCAGCACCCGGCGAAACGCGTAGCCGGTGACCCCGAGGCCATGCACAAACACCAGTGGCGGCCTCGAATCGCCGGCCACATCGCCATAGCGTGCAACAAACATTCGCCCTCGCTCGAGTGGCACGAGCGGTGACCACGACGCCTGCACTGAAGACCCGAAGCGGTGCACCCGACTCTCGCCTCACTGACCTCTGGCTGCCGCCGCCCCGTGGAGCAAATGCTCAGGAAAGCGTTGGTTCATCTCCGCGAGTACGAACGCTTCGGCCTCGGGCGCGGTGGCCACGCTCGCCAAGCGCTTGGTCAACGCGATCGCGTCTCCTAGCGCGGACGCGCGGATCAGGTTCTTCAGCACGGGAATCGCGGCGGGATGCACCGAGAGCTCGCGAACCCCCAGGCCCATGAGCACCCACGTGAACAGTGGATCGGCAGCCATCTCGCCACAAACCGAGACCGCGACCCCGTGCCGTTTCCCGGCGTCACAGACCAGCCCCAGCAGTTTGAGCAACGCCGGGTGCAACGGCTGATAAAGGTAGTTGACCTCATCGTTCTCGCGGTCGATGGCCAGCGTGTACTGAATGAGATCGTTGGTGCCGATACTGAGAAAATCGACGTGTTGCGCCAGCTGGTCGACCATGAGCGCCGCCGACGGCACCTCGATCATGATCCCCACCGGTACATCGGCCGCGTGCGCAATCCGGCCCTCGGAGAGCTCTCGTTTCGCCACTTCGACCATCGACAATGCGATTTGCAGCTCGGCCAGCCCGCTGACGAGGGGGAACATGATGCGTAGCGGCCCGTGAACACCGGCGCGCAGCAGACCACGGAGCTGCGCGGCAAAATGATCTGACTCGCGCAGGGCCAACCGCAACGAACGCAGCCCCATGGCGGGGTTCGCCTCCGCGTGCCCGTGCTCAAACAAGGTACACGGCTTGTCCGAGCCCAAATCGAACGTGCGAAACACTGCCGGGTACGGCGCGCACCGGGCCAACACCTGCTTGGCCAGCAGGTAGTGTTCCTCTTCCGTCGGCGGCTGCGTGCGATTCATATATAGATACTCGGTGCGGTACAGCCCCACGCCCTCGGCTCCGTGGTACCCGGCCGATTCGAGATCCTCGTGCAACGCCACGTTGGCCCGCAAGACGACATGCGTGCCGTCCGTGGTTGTGGCCAACAGCCCGTGCTCTTTTTGTACCCGCGCCTCGAACTCGCGGTACCGCTGCACCTCGCCACGAAATGAGCTCTCCTCTTGTTCGTCCGGGTTCGAGATGACAAGCCCGTGGACCGCGTCCACGACCATCGTCTCCCCCGTCCGCACCCCATCGATGATGCCCTCGATGCCCACCACGGCGGGAATCTCGAACGCCCGGGCCATAATCGACGCATGCGAGGTTCGCCCGCCAATCTCGGCCACGATGCCCGCCACCCCCGAGCTGTGCAGCGCCGCGACATCCCCTGGGCTGAGATCACTCGCCACGACGATGCTTCCTTTCGGAAACGCCATCGCAGCCGCACTGTCGCCTTGCAACGCCCGCAAGATGCGATCTCCGAGGAACGTCACGTCGTACTGACGGTCGCGAAAGTACGGGTCGGTCACCTTGTCCAGCGTCGCCGCGATCGCGTCGGTCGCTTCCGCCACCGCCCACTCGGCGTTGTGGCCGGCGTCGCGGATCCGCGTCTCCACGTCCTGCGTCAGGTCTGGATCCCTCAGCATGAGCTGCTGAGCCTTGAGGATCTGCCGGTGCTCGCCGTGCGAGAGGCGGGCCTTGACCCCCTCGAGCTCCTCGAGACAGGCCTTGAGCGCCGCCCGAAAGCGGGCGATCTCACCGTCGATTTCCGACTTGTCGATGTCGCGCCGTGAGACGTGCACGCGGCCGCGATCCACCACGTAGGCCAGTCCCACGCCCACCCCTGGACTGGCGGCGATGCCTCGCCACTTCTCCCGCCCCCGCTTGGCGGCGGGCATGCTGCCGCTGGCGGACCCGTGGCTCACAACTCGCCGAATCCATCTTGGATGAGCGCCGAAAGCCCCGCGAAGGCGTCGCCCGCGTCCCGTCCGGCACAGCGCACGGTGACCTTGGAGCCGACGGCCGCCGCCAGCATGAGCACCCCGAGAATGCTCTTGCCGTTGACCTCTTGACCGTCCTTGCCGATCCAAACGTCGGCGTCGAAGCGATTGGCGACGGAGACGAACTTGCTCGCGGCCCGTGCATGCAGCCCCAAGGGGTTGACGATCTCAAGTTCTCCGTCAGTCGGCTTTTTGCTCATGATCTTGCTTCCCGTCTCGGATCACGATTGAGCGCTGCCCCGCGTCGGCACAAGCGGCCGCGATTTCGGCCGGCCGGCAGCCTTGGCCGCGCAGCGCCGCGAGTTTCAGCATCATGGCGAGATTCATCCCGGAGACTACCGCGAACTGATGCCCGAAGCCCTCTTTGAGGGCGCAATTGCAGGGGCTCGCTCCCAACAGGTCCACCACGATGACCACTCCAGCCCCGCTGTCGGCCTGGGTGAGGGCCTCGCACAGTCGCGGCGCGAGATCGGGCGTTTGGCCTTCGCCCGCATCGACGCAAGTCACGTCGTCGAGGGCATCACCCACGATGGGACGCGCCGCACTTAGCAACGCGGAAGCGCACCGGCCATGTCCCACCATCACCACGCCCACCCGACGCAGCTGGCCCCCACGGGTCGTCACGGGGTCTCCCGGTGGACGTCGCGATGTCGAACGCTCATGGTCACCGGCCACGCGGCCAGTGAACCGGCGGCATCGAGCTCAGCGTGCAACGTCTCGCTCAGCGCGACCGACCGATGCTGGCCGCCGGTGCATCCGATGGCGAGCGTCAAGTACGAGCGCCCTTCCGCGATCGCGTGCGGCACATGGAACTCCAACCAATCGCGCAGCTTGGACAGCACCTCTGCGGCCGCTGGCTGCTCCAACACGAACTGGGCCACAGACGCATCGAGACCCGTCAGCGGGCGCAATGCGGCGTGGTCGAACGGGTTCTTCAGGAACCGCACGTCGAACACCAAGTCTGCCTCACGCGGCAGCCCGTTTTTGAACCCGAACGACAAGATGACCAACCGCAGCACGCCCGTGACCCCAAACCGCTCACGGATCAACCGTCGCAGGTCGCGTGAGGCGTGGGCGGTGGTATCGATGACCGAGGTCGCAAGCTCTCGCAAGTCAGAGAGCAGTTCGTTTTCACGTTCAATGGCCTCGGGTAGCTCGCCCACCGGATGCCGACGCCGGGTCTCGGCGTAGCGTTGGATCAGCGTGGGCACCTCAGCCTCGAAGAACAGCAGGTTGACGTCGTGGCCCGCCGCCACGAGCTCGCTGCGGACCCGCGCGAAGATCCGAGCCTGCCCGGGAAGCTGCACCCCAATGCCCACGGCCACGCGCCGGCGGTCCCCCGCGGCCTCGAGCTTGCCCGCCAGCGCCGGCAGCATGTCGGCGGGCAGGTTATCGACACAGAAGTACCCAAGGTCCTCGAGCGCGCGCAGAGCCGTGGACTTGCCTGCTCCGCTGTTTCCGGTGACGACCAACAGATCCATGACCTACTCCACCTCGTCTCGTGAAACGGGCTGGCTCGACGCGTCCGCGATCGTGGCTGGGACCCCGGGTGCGTGGGGCTCGGGCACGAGGCGGGCCGCCACTTTCTCGGCGAACTCCCGAGCCGAATCGTGCCCGCGAACCTTGAGCAGCTGATTGCGAGCGATCACCTCGATCAACGACGCGATGTTTCGTCCCGGCCGCAAGGGCACACGAACCAACGGAATATCGACTCCCAATATCGGCCAGACATTGCTGTCGATACCCAGCCGATCGTACTCGTCGTCGTGCCAATCGCTGAGCTCCACCACCACCTCGATCTTCTTGTTGTCCCGAACCGCGGCCACCCCGAACAAGTTGGTGATGTTGAGGATGCCCATCCCACGGATCTCCATGTGATGCTGGTGAAGCTCGGTCGCGGCTCCCCACACGGTATCTGGCGGCCGCACCACCACTTGGACGACGTCGTCGGCCACCAAACGGTGGCCCTTGAGCACCAAGTCCAGCGCCGCTTCGCTCTTACCGACGCCGCTGCGCCCGATGATCAGCAGGCCCACGCCGAGCACATCGACCAGCACCCCGTGGATGCTGGCGCGTGGCGAGAGCAAGTCCTCGAGGTGATGCGTGACGCGTGAAATGAACGTCGACGTCAGCAGCGGTGTACGCATCACGGGAATCCCGTGATCGCGCGCGACCTCCATGAGCAACTCGGGGGGCTCTAGCCCTCGCGTGAGCACCATGCAGCACAGCTCACGTGCGCAATAGGTCTCGAGCCCTTGGCGTACCAGATCGATTTCGCTGCTCACGATGTAATCGATCTCAGTTAGGCCGAAGACCTGTACCCGATCGTTGTAGATGTGTTTGACGAACCCCGACAATGCGAGGCCGGGTTTTTGGATCCGCGGCCGCAAGATCCGGCGTTCGAGCCCCCCCCAGTCGGAGAGTAGCTCGATCTCGAGACGCGACGCCTCGCCATCGAGCAGATCCTCGACCGCGACCGACGTGTCTCTGCGCATAGCAGCTCCGACGCCCTAGGCGTCGTCGTCGACGTGACCTTGGGTTTCGAGCAGACCGTACTCACCGGTGTCGAGGCGATAGATCACGTTGATATCGCCCGTGTCGGCGTTCGTGAACACATAAAACGCCTTGTGCAGTAGGTCCATTTGCATTGCCGCTTGATCCACCGATAGCCGCTCGGCTCGAAACTCGCGTGACCGGACGACCTTCGGGCGCGCCTCGGGAGCGGGCTTCGGCTCGGTGGGCGCGGGCGTCGGGGGCGGGGGAGCGACCGCCTCGGGCTCGAACGCTGCGAAACTCTCCGGGGAGAACACCGCCTGGCGCACCCGATTCACGCGCCCTTTGTGAGGCTTGTGATCCCGCATGCGATCTTTGTAACGCCGGACTTGCCGCTCCATTTTGGCCAGCGCCATGTCGATGGACGAGTACATGCTCTCCGTCGTTTCCGACGAATGCAGCTGCAAACCGTTGCGCAAGGTGATGTCGAACTGGGCCACGTGCGAGAACTTCTCGACACCCAGCGTGCAGCTGATTTTCAGCGGATCCGCAAAATAACGGCCGATCTTACTGAGGCGCTCCTCCGCGTAGTTGCGCAGCGCGTCCGAGGACTCCATGTGACGAAAGATAAACTGGGCTTGCATGATCTCGATTTGGTTGCGGTCAAAATAGCTTGCGGCGTTTCGAGCTCGAAAGCACGTTGAGTTGCTCACGGTACTTGGCCACCGTGCGCCGAGCAATACTGATGCCTTCTTTGCGCAGCAGCTCGACCAGTTTCTGATCGCTGTAAGGGTGGCGCTGATCCTCCGAGTCGATGAACTTCTTGATCTTCGTCTTGACCGCCTCGGAAGCCAGCTCCTCGCCGTTCCCGCGACTGATCCCCGCGTTGAAGAAATACTTGAGTTCGAACAGACCCTGCGGCGTGTGAACGTACTTGTTGGTGGTCACGCGACTGACCGTGGACTCGTGCATCTCGATGTCTTCGGCCACGTCTTTGAGGATGAGCGGCCGCAGATACTGCGGCCCTCGCTCGAAGAACTCGCGCTGAAACTTCAAGATGCTGCGTGTCACCTTCAAAATCGTGCGTTGACGCTGCTGGATCGAACGGATGAGCCACTGCGCCGACCGAAGCCGCTCGGTCACGTACTCCTTGGTCTGGCCTCCGCCTTCAAGCGCGTGGCGATACACCCCCGAGATCTTGAGACGCGGGAGCCCGTCATCGTTGAGCGTCACCACATACTCCCCGCCGATCTTGTACACGAATACATCGGGCGTGATGTACTGCGGATCTTCGGAGACGAACGCGCGAGCGGGACGGGGCTCGAGGGCCAAGACCACTTTCGTCGCCTCGTAGACCTCCTCGGTGGTCTCCCCGGTGTCCTTGCTGATCTTCGAGTAGGCCTTGTTGGACAGATTGGGCAAGTGCTTGCTGATGATCGCGAGCACCAGCGGGTCGTCGATCGGGTGCTCCGGATGGCGAGCCTGAATCCACAACGCCTCCGCCAACGACCGCGAGCCGATCGCCAGCGGATCGAGCTGCTGGACCCGTCGCAAGGCCAGTTCGGCCCGAAGCGTGGAACAACCGTTACGCCGCGCCACCTGCATCACCGATGGCCCTCGCATGTAGCCGCCGGCCGTCAACGTGCGCGCCAGGTAGTCGGCAAGCGACCGCTCGGTCTCGCTGGCCGACGACAGGCGAATCTGCCACAGCAGGTGGTCAACCAACGTCTCCGGTCGCGTCAGGTTTTGCTCGGGCGAGAAGTCGTCATCGGCACGGATCCCGCTTTGCGGTAGCGGAGCCGAGTGACTTTGCTGCTGCAGGTACCCCTCCCAATCGAAGTTGTCAGCGTTCGGGGCATCGGCCGAGACCTCTTGGGCTTGGGCCGTCTCGGTGGCGGTCGCGTTGGCAAAACCGTCTTCCGCCCCTTGGGTCTCAACCCCGTCTTGCAACTCGACCGACGAGACCGGCTCCTCCTCGGCCGCGCCGTTCATCTCTTGCCCTTCCTCGAGCAACGGATTTTCCAACAACTGGCCCCGAACGTGGTCGAGCAGTTCCATCCGCGAGAGCTGGAGCAGCTTGATGGCCTGCTGCAGCTGGGGAGTCATCACCAGCTGCTGGCTCATCCGCAGCTCTTGGCGCATGTAGAGAGCCATGGAGCGTCGTTCGAGTGCCCGCTAACCGTACCAGATCGCCGTTGCGCGGGCCAAACCGATCCCGCGCCCGGGACCGTTCACGGACGCGCCCCTCGATATGCGCCGGTTCTCCTGGGCGGGATGGGCAGCGCGCCGTTGCGAACCGAGTCACATCGGGGCGCCTCAGCCCCGCAATCAGCTCACCTGCTTACGCCGACGCAGAGCCGCGCCGATGTAGGCCCGGAACAGCGGGTGCGGCGCGGTCGGCCGGCTCTTGAACTCGGGATGAAACTGGCTCGCCAAAAAGAACGGATGGATCTCTTCGGGTAGTTCGATCATCTCGACCAAGCGCCCGTCGGGCGACAGCCCCGACAACACCAAACCCGCAGAGGTCAACCGCTCGCGATACGCGTTGTTGACCTCGTAGCGGTGGCGATGGCGTTCAGAGCAACTGCCCGTGCCGTAGATGCTGGCCGCACGCGACCCCGGGGCCAGCCGGCATTCGTACGCGCCCAGTCGCATCGTGCCCCCCTTGTCAGCCCCGGCGTCTTGGTCGGGCATCAAGTCGATCACGCGATGCTCGGCCTCGGGCTCGAACTCAGAGCTATTCGCCTGCGGCGATATCTGCGCCACATGCCGAGCGTACTCCACCACGGCCATCTGCAGCCCCAGGCAAATGCCCAGAAACGGCACGCCCTGTTCCCGCGCGTACTCGATAGCCGCCATCTTCCCCTCGCTCCCGCGCTGTCCAAAGCCACCCGGCACGATCACGGCGTCGGCCGTGGCCAACAGGGCCGCCGGCCCGCGTTCGACGATCTCCTCCGCGTCGACGTACTCGATCTGGACGCCGCAGTCGTTCGCGATGCCCCCGTGGGTCAACGCCTCGCTGAGACTCTTGTACGACTCCGCCAAGTCGACGTACTTGCCGACCATCGCCACGCACACGGTGGCCGAAGGCCGCTCGATCGTGTCGACGATCTTCTCCCAGGCTTCGAGTTGGGGTTCGCGGGTCCAGATGTTGAGCAGTTCGCAGACGCGATCGTCGAATCCGGCCGCGTGCAAGGCCAGCGGGACCTTGTAGATGGTGTCGAGATCCTGCAGTGGGATGACGGCACTCGCTTGGACATTGGTAAACATGGCGATCTTGTGCCGCAGATCATCCTGGATGGCCCGGTCGGCTCGACACACCAAGATGTCCGGCTGGATGCCGATCTCTCGCATCTTCATCACGGAGTGTTGCGTCGGCTTAGTCTTCACCTCACCGGCCGCCGGCAGATACGGCAACAACGTCAAGTGCACGAAGATCGCGTTGCCGCTCCCCTCTTCCAACCGAAGCTGTCGAATCGCCTCGAGAAACGGCAAGCCTTCGATGTCGCCGGCTGTCCCCCCGATCTCCACGATCAGCAGATCGACATCCTCCGCCGCTTGTCGGATACAGCGTTTGATCTCATTGGTGACGTGGGGGATCACCTGCACCGTCTGCCCCAAGTAGTCGCCCCGTCGCTCGCCGCGAATGACCGCCTCGTAGATCTGCCCCGACGTGTAGTTGCTCGCGCGGGACATACGATGCGAGACAAATCGCTCGTAGTGCCCGAGGTCCAAGTCGGTTTCGGCCCCGTCGTCGGTGACAAACACCTCACCGTGTTGGGTGGGGTTCATCGTACCCGGGTCGACGTTGAGGTACGGATCGAGCTTTTGTAGCCCGATCTTGAGGCCCCGATTTTCGAGCAAGGCGCCCATCGCCGCGGCGCACAGGCCTTTGCCGAGCGACGACACCACGCCTCCGGTTACGAACACGAACTTCGTCTGCTTCTCAGTGCGCCGCACCGGCCATAGGTGCCACTAATGCCGCCCAAGATCAACGCATCGAGGCCCGCGAGACCGCTCGCGACACGCCATCGCCATCGGCGCTGCGGTCGTTGACCGCCTTTCGTCACCCGCAACGGCATCACCGAGCCGACCCGTTGCGCCGCCTGTCGCCGGACACGCCTCCAAACACCCCTCTCCCCGCGGTGCTCGTCGATCATTTGTGCCCAAACACTCCAGCCTCGCGCCTTGCCAGCGCCGATCGGCGTCGGGTTGGGCCAGCCCGCATGTCGTCGGCGCGGCGGGATGACGCCACGGGCTCGGCCGCGACGGCGGGCTCCGCTGGCTAAGCTCGCCAGCGAACGGCGTGCCGCCAGCCTTGCGAACCGCGTGCGATCGCAGCGGTCGTCGGGTGAATCGACAACGCGTGGGCGACCGCCGCGGCGGCGACGGCCTGGGACGAGCCCTCATCGAGAGAGGCGGGCCGTACCAAGTCGGGGTGAGCAGCGATGTAACCGGTGTCGAACCGTCCGGACCGAAAGTCGGGCTCCGCGAGGACGCGCGCGTGAAACTGCAGGTTCGTCCGCACGCCAGTAATCGATGTGTCGGCAATCGCCTGCCGCATGCGGGCGATCGCCACCTCACGAGTCGGGCCCCAAGCGACGATCTTCGCCACCATCGGGTCGTACTCGGCCGACACGTCGCAACCCGGCTCGACCCCGGCATCCACGCGCACGCCGGGCCCCCGGGGCCAGTGCACGTCGCCGACGATGCCGGGACTCGGCAAAAACCGTTCGGGGTCTTCGGCGTACACTCGACACTCGATGGCGTGGCCCGAGAGCGGCACATCGGCGGCCGCATACCCCAGCGGATGCCCCATCGCCACGCGGAGCTGGTCCCACACGAGATCGCGACCGGTGATCGCCTCCGTCACGGGGTGTTCGACCTGCAAGCGAGTGTTCATCTCCAGGAAGTAGAAGCGGGGTCCATCCGCGGCCTCTTCGAACAAGAACTCCACGGTACCTGCCCCCCGATAATCCACGGCTCGAGCGGCCGCGGCGGCGACTCGAGCCATCTCCTCGCGCACGCGAGGCGACATCACAGGACTCGGACATGGGGCTTCCTCGATCACCTTTTGATGACGACGTTGGACGGAACAGTCACGCTCGTGCAAACAGACCACATTGCCGTGACTATCGGCCATCACCTGGATCTCGACGTGGCGGGCCGACAACACCGCTCGCTCAAGGAAGACGCGGTCGTCGCCGAACGCGGCCGCGGCCTCGCGTTGCGAGGCAGAAAACGAGCGCTCAACGTCCTCTACGCGGTGAACCACCCGCATCCCCTTGCCCCCACCGCCGGCCGAGGCTTTGAGCATGATCGGAAACCCGATGTCACGAGCCGCGGCGACGGCTTCGGTCGAGTCGCGAATATCCTCGCGACCCGGCACCACCGGGACCCCCGCGGCCATCATCGTTTGGCGCGACCGAACCTTGTCCCCCATTACCTCCATCGCGCCAGCCGGCGGCCCCACGAAGCATAGTCCCGCCGCCTCGCAAGCTCGCGCGACGTGGGGTTTTTCGCTGACGAACCCGTAGCCCGGATGAATCGCATCGGCCCCCGAGCGCCGCGCCGCGTCGATGATCTTGGCCACGTCGAGATAACTGTCACGCGCTGCAGCCCCGCCAATGCCCACGGCCTGATCGGCTTCGGCGACGTGCAACGCTCGGCGATCGACGTCCGAGTAGATCGCCACCGTGCCGATCCCGTGGGCCCGGCAGGTGCGGAACACCCGACACGCGATCTCCCCGCGATTGGCCACCAACAGCTTGCGAATGGGTCGAGACGACATGGCGTAGCTCTTCAAACGGCGAGGCCCGTGGGCTCAATCGTTTATCACGTCTGCCGGCGAATTCGCGCCGTCGGGTGAGTCTCCCGTGTCGGCTCCCGTGGCGTCGGGCTCGTCTGCGACCACCGCGTCGCTGGGCGCGGACGCGTCTTCATCCAGCGGCCGTGCCACCGTCGGTGGAGCGGGCGCGGGCCAGCGCGAAGGCGGCGTGGTATCCGCGCAGGCCCCCGCAATCAGCACCACGGCGGCCAAGCGGAGGCACACTCGGACTCCGACCCGCACGCGAGCAACCCCCGGCGCGACGAATGTCACGCCGATCTCCACGAATCTTGAACCGGACGGCTAGTCGCCATCCTCTTCGTCGTCGCTGTCCTCAGACCCGTCGTCGCTGATTTCGTCGTCGCTGAGAATCTGGCCGGGATCGTCGAGATCGAGATCTGAGCCGTCCAGCTCGTTGTCGTCGCCATCGTCGGAGGTGTCGCTGTCGGAGCTACTGCTGTCCTCCATGTCGCTGACCCCTTCGCTCTCCTGGTTCGACGTCGACGACGCCTCGCGCGAGTCGTCGTCATCGTCGTCGTCCTTTTCCTTCTTAGTACTAAGGGTATGAAGGTCGGACGTCAGCTCCTCGACCGTGTCATCACCGTCATCGTCGTCTTCCTCACCGTCACTGCTAAACGGCACCGTCTCCAGAAACGTGTTGTCGTTGTCATCGCCACGCAGACTCGCACGTTGCTCTTGAATGAAGCCGTTCATCACCGACGCAACGTCTTCGATGTAGCGCACTCGCCCGTCTGCGACCTCGCGCAGCGCCGTGACGGCCTGCTTGTTGTTGCACTCGATCATCGGAGTCCCGTGACCATCGCATAGCGCGCGCGCCCGCCGAGAGGCCAAAACGGTGAGCGCAAAGCGGTTTTGTACCCGCGCGAGGCAGTCTTCAACGGTGACTCGGGCCATAGAGCGCGGAGTATAAAGTTGTGGGTTCGGTTGTCCACTCCCGCGGGAAAGCGGGCCGGGCGCGAACGCACGAGCCCTCCGCCAGATCCTTCAGATGGTCTCGGAGTGGCGCCCCAAGACGCCGCCGCCGGTCTACATCTCGACGAGCAAGCGTTGACCCCGCTCACGCAGCTCGAGGCTATCTTGCACCCACTGCGTGAATTCACGGGCCGCCTCGCGCGAGAATCCGAGCGCGTCAGCCATCTCGGCCAGCGCGTCGAACTCGCTGTCCGCGAGCACGCTGTCGGCCATGGCCCCACAAACGGCCTGGTAGTAGAGGAAGATCCGGGCCTCCCGATGGGTGACGCCCCGAGCGACCGTGACTAGATCGCTGGGCTCGAGAAACTCGCGGCGAACGAGGTCGCGTTCCTCCGGCAGCAGCATCATCTGCCCCATCAGCTCTTCGACGAAGTGGCGTTCGCTGT
This sequence comes from Myxococcales bacterium FL481, assembly GCA_006508105.1. Taxonomy (GTDB): domain Bacteria; phylum Myxococcota_A; class Polyangia; order Nannocystales; family Nannocystaceae; genus FL481. Next base: position 22,523 of record QKPP01000035.1, read on the forward strand.
CCGAGATCTTGTCGTCTCGAGCGGCCAAGATGGCGACACATCGAGCGACCGCAACTTGCTCGTCGGGCGTCACGAGCTCTGCGATAGGAAAGTCGAGCATGGCGGCCTCTCGTCCACACTAGCGCAGGACCGATCGGCTGACTAGCCGCCGACAACGACTCGATCGGTGCTAGCGCGATAGGCGGATCGACCGAGCTGACATCCGTACCCGAGGGTCTCCGGCCCTCGCACTCGACGCGTCGCGACAGGGAGTCGCTTGCGACCGGCGAACCACCGTCAACTGTCGGACCGCTACCGACGGGTGGCCGGTCCGATCTCGCGTTCGTGTTGCCAGATGTCAAAGACCTCGATGGGGAGGAGCCGCTCCAGGCCAAGCTCGCGCACAACGCCGGGGGAAATCGGCCGCAGGTGTAAGGTGGCGATCAACGTCAACGGGAACGCAACGTCGTCGGGCACCGGAATTCGATAGGCCTGATCACGAGCTGCTTTGACCCCGAGCAGGCCACTGTCGTCGATACGAACGGCACGCCACGAAAACGGCGTCTCGTCGCCGTTCGCATCGTACAGCGTCGCGCCGATCCGTAGCAGGTCTTCGTCGCGAACCAGATCGCCGCTTTCGTCGAGCTGGCCCGAGGCGTACAGCTCGATGCCGTCGGCATCGTACACGCGCACCGAAGCCCATAGCTCCCGCGCGAACGAGGTCCCCGAGGGAATCGCATGCCCAGCGCCCGCGTTGCGAACCTGCGCGACGAACTCCAATGGCTCTCCAGCTCCCAACTGCGTGGGTACATTCAGCACGAAGAACGACAAGGAACCGCGCAACACCTTGGCGACCGCCTCTTTTTGCACTTGGACGTCGACCCCGAGGAACGGCTCCAGCGCGTAGTCGATCGCGGGGAACGTGTGGTCATGGAGTCGCCGCGTGGGTCCGCCGTCGGCAGCTGGCCCCTGGCTCGAAGGCATATGACACGCCTGGCACGATACCCCTTGCTCACCGAACGAGCTGGCTTGCCACTCGTTGAACGTGTTTTCCAACGGACGCCCGTCGTCGAAGTTGACCTGGTGACACGGTGCACAAAACCCCGACCGCCCCAGCCCGGACTCGAACGCGGACTCGTGCGCTGGTGTAGCCACTGGTTGGTCGATTCGACCTCGTTTCGCCACGCGTGGATCGACCTGGTCGAGAAACTCGATGTCGGCCACGGGAGGGGGATGCGTGGCGATCGAATGGCAGACGTCACAGTTTACGCCGTCGTGGCGCACCCGGTCGGCCTGCACCGAGTCGGCGAGGCCTAGGCGCTCAAGTCGGGACAGTGCGGGCGCATGGCAAGCAAGACACTCCCCGGAGATCTCCGAAGAGCCGGCCTCAGCGATCGCTAGCTCGCGCATCGCCAGCATCACCGGGTCCGAGCCCCCGAACGCGTGCATCGACGCTTTCCATTGCTCGTAGTGAACGGGATGGCACGGCGCACAGTCGAGGGCCGCCGAAAAGGGCTCGTCAAGCACGTCCGGATGGGGCGGCTCGTCATCGTCTCCCGTGGCCGATGAAGTGGGCTCGGTTGGGTTCTCCGCCGGCTCATCATCGGGATCCGAGGCATCCGTGTCGTCCGCCGCGGCCGAGGTTGCGGGCTCGGCCATGGACGACGTGACCTCGGTACTGTCGGCGAGTGTCGAGTTCGACGGACCGCACCCGGCACCCCCCGCGACCGCGAACCCCCACGCGAGCGCCCCTCCGACGCCGCTCGCCGTCCGGCTTCGTCGCACGAACCGCTCGACAGGCGTCCCCCAGCAGCGCACGCCACAAGCATAGCTCGACCCGACCTCCCGTTCGGCGCGATGGACCAACCGCACGCCGCCGCCAGGCGTCCCCGCGGACCTGCGCCGGGATTGCCTCCCGGCATGCGCTGAGTATCCGGACCGTTCGCGTGCATAAGCGGTCTTCCGGCCAAGTGCCGGACCATGCGGCCGTCCGCGGCGCGCCCTCGGGAGCCGCGCGCCGGCTCCCGCCGACGCTCAGCGACGCCGCCAACCGGTCCAAACGGCGAGACCACACCGGCAACTTGACGCTCGCCAGTCGGCCAGGCATCACGGCCCTCCGCGCATCGCGTGAGCAATCGAGCATGGAACTAACCGGGACCGTCAAACACGTCTTCGACACCAAACAGATCAGCGCGTCATTTCGCAAGCGCGAGCTGGTCGTCACCACGGAGGATAAGTTCCCGCAAACCGTGCTCGTTGAGTTCACGCAGGACAAAGTCTCCCTGCTCGACCGCGTCAAGCCTGGTGAGCAGGTCAAAGTGGAGTTCAATATCCGCGGCCGCGAATGGACCAGCCCCCAAGGCCAAGTCAAGTACTTCGTATCGCTGCAAGGGTGGCGCATCGACTCGCTCCAAGCGGCCGCGGGCGGCTTCGACGACGAGCCGCCATTTCCCAGCGATCCCCCGCCACGCGACGACGCGCTGGACGACGAGATCCCGTTTTAGGCGGACCGGAATCGGCGCGCCACGGCCTCGGTGGGGATCTGGAGACGCCGACGAGCGGTTCAGCCCGCCGGCGTCGCAACGCGCAGCGACACCTCTCCGGCGCCGACAACCTCTGTCTCGGTGGCCCCGACCGGCGTCACCACCAACCGGCCTTCGTCGTCAAGACGGTGAACCACCACCAGACGCGGAGCGCCCGCGCCGCCGTACAGACGAACCGTCTCGCCGACCACCGCCGAATGCGGTTCATAGCGCGGGCGCACGGCCCCAAACCCGCGCTCCGCGTATTGCTCGAGCAACGCTTCGAGCCCCTCGAGCACACTCGTCAAGACCGCGGTGCGGCTTGTTCTAGGATCTCCCCCAGAGGCAACAATGCTGGTGGCTGGTACCTCGACGGCCGCATCAAACGACCGCCGCTGTACGTTGCAGCCGATGCCGATGACCAGCGTGGCCGCGTTCGCGCCGATCCGACTTTCACACAGGATGCCCGCCACCTTGCGCCGATCGATCAGCACGTCGTTGGGCCACTTGAGCTCAACGCGGTCGTCGTCCAGTCGCCCTACTTGCACGATGGCTTCGCGGACGGCAACAGCGCTGACCAGGGCGACCCCCGCGAGGTTGCTCAGCGACAGGCGTCCCTCTCCTGCCGACCGCAGCGACCGCACGAGCACGCTGGCATAGATATCCTCATGGCCGCCGGGCGACGACCACGTCCGCCCCCGACGGCCGCGACCCGCCGTTTGTTGATCGGCCGTGACCAGGGCCCCATCGGGGGCCCCCTCCGCACACCAGGCCCAAGCGCGATCATTGGTCGATGACACCACCGCGTGGTGCTCATGCGTCCGCCCGAGCCGGCGAGTACGCAACCCCACGGGGAGACCGAAGTCAGCGCAGGGCGTCACGACATCGCCGCCTCGAACAAGAGCGAGATGTCCGCCGCCCGCGCGCTATGGGTGAGCGCCCCAACGCTGACCACATCGACCCCAAGTTCGGCGAGGACGTCGATCCGCTCCAGGGTGATCCCACCGCTGACCTCCAAGATCACGCGATCTTGACCCCGCGCGACCGCGCGGCGCACCGTGTCGTCGTCCATGTTGTCCAACAACACGATCTCCGCCCCGGCGGCGATGGCCTCATCTAGCTGATCCAAGGTCTCCACCTCGCACGCGACCTTGAGCAGATGGGGCGCCGAGTCGCGGGCGCGGCGAACCGCCGGTGAGATCCCCCCCGCGGCGCGCACGTGGTTCTCTTTGATCAGCACCCCACCGCCAAGGTCGTTGCGATGGTTGTGGCCCCCGCCGCAGCGCACGGCGTAGCGGTCCAGCGCCCGTAGCCCCGGCATCGTCTTGCGCGTGTCGGCGACCCGCAGTCGCCCCCGGGCCGCGGCGACATACGCCTGCGTTTGCGTGGCCACTCCACAGCTGCGCTGCAACAGATTCAACGCGGTGCGTTCGCCGGCCAACAAACTGGCCGCGGGTCCTTGCAAGCGGCCGAGGACCGCCCCGGCCGCGACCGACTCGCCGTCATCGGCGAAGTCGAAGCAGTCGACCGTCGCATCGACTTGCGTGAACACCTGGCGCACCACCGACATGCCACACACGACCAAGTCCTCACGCGCCACCAGTTTCGCTCCCGCTTCGGTGCCGTGCGGCACCGTGCAGCGCGTGGTCACGTCTCCGCCGCTAAGGTCCTCGCGCAGCGCAGCTGCGATCGCCTCCCTCAAATCCGGTGGCTGGCCGACGGCGCACGCCGGTTTCATCGCGTCCATTGCTCAATCTCCCAGCCGTGAGCCCGCGCGTGGCGTCGCAAACGAGGATCGGGATTGATCGCTCTCGGCTGCCCGACCCGCCGCAGCATCGGCATGTCCGAGTAGCTGTCCGTATAAAAGTAGGATGCCTTGAGATCGATATCGTGCATCGTGGCGAACTGCTCGGCGCGTACCACCTTGCCCGGGCCATAGCACGCGGGCGGGACAATCTTGCCGGTCATGATGCCGTCATGCGTTTGAGGCTCGGTGCACAGCATGTGCTCGATGCCCAAGCGACGACCGAGCTGCTGGACAGAAAACGTAGGTCCCGAGCTCAGCAGCGCCACGACATGCCCCGCGCGTTGGTGCTCGTCCACGAGCTGCCGCCCGCGAGCCGTGATGGCTGGCGCGATGTCGCGTTCGAACCAGTCTTCGACCTCGCGCTCGAGCAGATCGACCCGCTCGCCGCGATAATCCTCGAGCGCCCGCTCGGCCGCCTTGTCGACGTCGAGCACGCTGAGCCGGTGTTGGACCAACCACCACCACGAGCGCAACAGGGAACGGATCGGCACCCGCCCCTGCCGCAGACGGTGGGCCAACCATTTTCGACCCGAGTTCACGTCGAGCAACGTGCAATCAACGTCGAAGAAGGCCGCGACACGGGTCGTGAGGTCGGTGGAGGACATCGGCGGGAGGGGTTTAGCCGCGCGCGAACGTGACCGCCAGCAGCCATTGCATGAAGAGGTTCGATGTCGCGTGTACAAGCGTCGGCGCCCAAATGCTACCGCCACGCCGCCAAAGCCACGCAAACAAGAGCCCCGGGAAGAACGTAGCCAATCGGTCGGTCCGCGCCTCGCCCACCAGATGGCCCGCCGCGAACAACAAGCTAGAGAGCACAGCCGCGACTCCGAACGGCACCCCGAGCAGGCGCCGGCGTGGCGGAAAGCGGCGTTCGAGGGCACTCATGAGATAGCCCCGATGAAACATCTCCTCGGGCAAGGCGGCCACGAACAGCGCCTCGAGCACCCGGCTGACGAAACCGAGACCGCCGTAGGCCGTCCAGGCCGCTGGCAACGGCCAGTCTGCCGGCCAAAAACCCCCACCATGGTGCCGGCACAAGCGCCCGAGGAACGCCTCGAGGCTGCCGTCGCCCGGCGTAAACTGCTCGATCCACAAGACCGGCGCCAACACCGACAAATCGGCCTGGCACGCGCGCCAGTAGAACGCGAAGGTCGCCACCGCAAACAGCGGAAACACCACGCTCACCGTCACCAGAGCGAGTCGGCCTCCGCGCCAGCTCCACGGCGGCAAACGGATCTCGGGTCCGACCTGCGCATATTCGTGCCAGCTGACGCGATCGCGCAGCGCCCAACCCGGGACTAGGTAAAACCCGCCCACGAGCAACACGGCGAGCCAGTCTTGTCCGGGCAGCGCCGCTCGAAGCAACCCATAGCCGCCGTACAACGCAACCGTCAGAAGAATCGCCTGGCGAGCATGCCGGACGACGAGCGTCGCCGCCTCCGGCGCGGTGGGATCGGGCTCGGGTTGCTTTGAGTCGGGCAGGCGCGGGGTCACTCGTGCAGGCTCGCGGCGAGACGTGCCATTCGGCGCCGGAGATTTTCCAAGGTCTCGGCCAGCGTGTCCACGTGTTCGAGCACCGCCGTATCCCCCGCCAGCGATCGCATGTCGTGGCCAGCGAGTCGCTCTCGCTCGAGCATGCCCAGCGTATCTACCAGGTAGGCTTCGATACGAGACAGCGCCAGGGCGCTCTCTCGCAGATCGTCGTCGATGAACATCACGAGATTGTCGATGCCCCCGGCGCGAGCGAGCGCGTCGGTGCGCGGATATTCGCGCGTGCCCCGATCCATGAGTCGATCGCGCGACCGCGCTCGGCGCCCACTGGTCCGGCGCTCTCCGATGACGCTGGAATCAACGGTCTCGGCTGGGGCAACGGCAGCAGCGGATCGGCCATCGGACATGCCCGATCGTTGGCACGAGATCACAGAACACCGCAACTTTTCCGCCGGCGCGCTTGCGGACGGCCCGATTCTGGGGATCCTTACTGCGACTCGACACCGCGTCGCGATTTTGAGACGACGCGTTCACACAAAGGGGGCCGTCGGCCACTTTGGTCCGCCCGCCCGCAGTATGCCCACGCTTCCGGAAGACAGCATTCGTCAGGTGCGAGAACGCGTCGATATCGTCGAGCTCATCGGCCGGCATGTCGCGTTGCGCCGCTCTGGCCGGCACTACAAGGCGTTGTGCCCGTTTCACGACGAGAAGACGCCGAGCTTCTACGTCGATCCGGCCCGCCACAGCTTCAAATGCTTCGGCTGCGGCGAGTGGGGCGACGCGATCACCTTCGTCCAAAAAATCGAAGGCAAGGGCTTCGTCGAGGCGGTTCGCACGCTCGCCGCCCACGCCGGCGTCCGATTGCCCGATCAATCCGACGCCGACGTGGCGCAAGCCGTTGACGAGCAGGCGCAACGTGACCTCGCGTTTCGCCTGACCGCCCACGCCGCCGGCTACTACCGCGAGATCCTCCTCAACCGGCCCGAAGGGCAGGCTGGGCGCGACTACCAGGCCCAGCGTAAGATCCCCGACGAACTCGCGGAGCGGTTTCAGCTCGGCTACGCGCCCGCGCCGGCCGAGACCGGATGGGACGGACTGGCTCGGGAGCTGTCTCGGGCCAAACTGCCGCTGGACATCGCGCAGCAGCTCGGCCTCGTGGTCGAGAGCGAGCGAACCGGGCGCTACTTCGACCGATTCCGCGGTCGACTGATCTTCCCCGTGGTCGCTCCGGGCGGCACGATCCTGGGTTTCTCGGGGCGGGTGTTGCCCGCATTCGCCGAGCCAGCCGAAGAGGCCAAACCGCCGAAGTATCTCAACTCGCCCGAGTCGTCGCTCTATCGCAAAAGCGACACGCTATTCGGCCTCGACGTGGCGAGCCGGAGCATCCGCAAGAAGAACCGCGCCGTGCTCGTCGAGGGCAACGTGGACGTGATCACGATGCACCGGTTGGGACTCACGGAAACCGTGGCGCCCTTGGGCACGGCGCTCACGGCGAACCAATGCAAACTCCTGCGACGGTTTACCCGGGCGGTTGTGCTGTGCTTCGACGCCGATCCGGCCGGGCTCAAAGCAGCTCGAGACGCCATTGGCATGCTGTTGCGGGCCGAACTCGAACCCCGTGTGGTCGTGTTGCCGGCCGGCCAGGACCCTGATAGCGCCGATCCGGAGCGACTCGCCAACCTCCTCGAATCCCCCAAACCCGCGTTCACTTGGCTCGTGGCGCAGCTCGTCCGAGATGGCGCGACCGAGAGCATCGAGGCGCAGTCTCGCGCGGTTCGCACCATCGTGCCGCTGCTGCGGCTGTTCGCTGGGCGGGATGTGCGCGGCGAATACGCGCTGCAAGCCGCGAATTTGCTCAAAGTCCCGGCACGGCGGATATGGGCGGCACTAGAGGGAAAAACGGGTCCTCGAACGCCCGTTTCCAACAAGTCTGTGCCAAACTCCGCGCCCATGCGTCCCGCGCCCCCGCTACCCCGTGGCCAGGCGGTCCTGACTAGCTTGCTAGTGGATTGCCCTGAAGCCGCGACCCGAGCCAAGGATGCGGGAGTTTTGGATCATGTGAGCGATTCCCGCTTGCAGCCTATCCTCAATCGTGTGATCGAAGCGGCCTTGGCCGGAGATCCACAACCGGGTTCGGGCGAGCTGTTGGAGTTCGTCGATCCTTCGTGTCGACGTCAGGTGTACGGCCGCGTCTTCGCGGGAAACTACGCCGACGTGGAAGACGCCCAGTCGATCATCGACGAGGGCATTCGACTTTGCCGCCGAGAACAGCTCGACCGCGAGATCGACGAACTCGATCGTCGCTCCGCTCAAGCTCGTGACTCCGGCGACTTAGATCAACTACGTGAGCTGCAAACTCGGCGGCTCGAACTTCGTAAGCGCCAAGCCCTGCTCCAGGCAGGCTCGGCCTCTTCTTGAACCATCGGACAGCAGGTTAGTACCGCATGTCTGGCAAGACACGTCCCGTTGACGTCGACAAGCTCAAAGCTCAACTCATCGCGTTTGGAAAAAAGCGCGGGCACCTGACCTACGAGGAACTCCACGAGTTTCTGCCCCCCGATTTGGTTGATCCATCTGAGATTGGCCAGTGGGAAAAGGCTCTCGTGGCCGAGGGGGTCTCGGTGCTCACCGCCGACCAAGCCAAGAAGGCTTCCACGCCCACGAAGGTCGCCACGCGGCGGGCGAACAAACGCGATGCGAGCGAAGAAGAAGAAACCACCCGCACCAACGATCCCGTGCGCATGTACTTGCGCAAGATGGGCTCGGTCTCGCTATTGACTCGAGAAGGCGAGGTTGAAATCGCCAAACGTATCGAGCGAGGCGAGGAGCGGGTGTTGGAGATCGTGCTGCGCAGCCCGGTGGCGGTCGGTTACATCTACGACCTGCACGAGCGGCTCAAGCGGGGTCAGGCGCGCATCAAGGACGTGATCAACATCGCCACCCCGAACGAGAGTCCGGGGGCGCCGAAGACCGATACGCCGGTCAACCAAGAGGCCGCGTTCGAGAACCTGCACAAGCAGCTCGAGAAGATTCGCCGTCATCAAAAGGATATCATCAAGGTCAAGCTCAGCCTTGAATCCGAGGTGGAGCCCGACGACGAGCGCAAAGCGCAGTGCGAGCGGCAAATCGACGACCACATGCGCGCCACCGTTGAAGCGATCCGCGACGCGAACCTCTCGCGTCGCCCCATCGACGGGATGGTCGAAGAGCTCAGCCAGCTGGTCCAGCGCCTGCAAAAAGCGCAGCGCGACCTCGAGCAGTGTCAGCGCCGAGCGGGCATGGACCTCAATGAGCTGCACACGCTGTTCAAAGACGTCCGCTTGTCCGAGGAAGAAGAGTTCAAGCTGTGCCGGCGCTTGGGTCTGCACCCCTCCGAGCTGCACGAGATCGAAGCTCGAATGAAGTTGGCGACGAAGCGGATTCTGCAAATCGAGCAAGAAACCGAGCTCGACGCCGACGCTTTGTCCACGCTGCACCGCGAGCTGATGACCGCCCGGGTCGAGGCGGAGCGGGCCAAAGCCGAGCTCGTCGAGGCCAATCTGCGCTTGGTCGTCTCGATTGCGAAGAAGTACACCAACCGCGGCCTTCAGTTCCTCGACCTCATCCAAGAGGGCAACATCGGCCTGATGAAGGCGGTGGACAAGTTCGAGTACAAGCGGGGCTACAAGTTTTCCACCTACGCCACCTGGTGGATCCGCCAGGCGATTACCCGCGCCATCGCGGACCAGGCCCGGACGATCCGGATCCCGGTCCACATGATCGAAACGATCAACAAGCTCATCCGTACCAGCCGATATCTCGTGCAAGAGCTGGGACGCGAGCCAACCCCCGAAGAAATCGCGGAGAAGATGGAGCTCCCGCTCGACAAGGTCCGCAAGGTCCTCAAGATCGCCAAAGAGCCGATCTCTTTGGAGACACCGATCGGCGAGGAAGAAGACTCACATCTCGGCGACTTCATCGAGGACAAAAACGCCGTCAGTCCATCTGACGCCGTCATCAACCTCAATCTCGCTGACCAAACCCGACGCGTCCTGGCCACCCTCACCCCCCGGGAAGAAAAGGTCCTGCGCATGCGGTTCGGTATCGGCGAAAGCAGCGACCACACCTTGGAAGAGGTCGGCCAGGACTTCTCGGTCACGCGTGAACGCATCCGGCAAATCGAGGCCAAAGCACTTCGGAAGCTGCGCCATCCCAGCCGCAGCAAGCGCCTCAAGGCGTTCGTCGAAACCTAGGCGAATTCGAGTTCGCTCGACCCCGGCTGGTGACCTGCCCCCCAAAAATCAGTCCAGCTAGA
>QKPP01000035.1:32625-34145 GCA_006508105.1 Myxococcales bacterium FL481
CGCTTCGTTGATGGGCAACCGCTCCGTCTTGGATCGAGCCCTGCTCCGCGCTGTCGCCCTGGGCGAACCACGAGCGCCTGCACCGGCCACGGCACCACCGGATCTGGTCCCCTCGGCGCCGGCGGCCAGCTCGACAGCGGTCTACTGGCTCCGCAGGCCCATCAGCTCAACGGTGAACGTCAACCTGGCATTCGCCGGGATCTTCCCGCGTGCTCGTTCGCCATATCCGAGCGCGGCCGGAATGATCAATCGGCGCAGCTCGCCAACCTTCATTCCGTCGAGGCCCATGTCCCATCCCTTGATGACCCGGCCGCGGCCGAGCGGGATGCGAATCGGATCGCGGTCAATCGAGCGATCGAACACGGTCCCGTCGTCGAGGGTGCCGGTGTAGTGCACGATCACCTCGTCGCCCGACTTCGCCGAATCGCCCGAGCCCTCCGCGTAGATCTCCACGATGAGCCCCCCGTCTCGCTCTTCCTTGCGCAAAGGATCGCCTTGATACGCCTCGTCTCCCTTCGGCGGCGGCGGCGGCGGTTCGATCCGCACGAGCTCTACCGTGAAGGCCAACGTCGAGTTCGGCGGAATCTTACCCGCTGCGCGCGACCCATAGCCCAGCTTCGCCGGGATCGTGAGCCGACGCCGGCCGCCCGCCTTCATCCCCACCAGGCCCTGCTCCCACCCCTTGATCACGCGCCCCTTGCCAAGCTTCAACGTGAACGGCCGCCCACGGGACAACGACGAGTCGAATGTATCCCCGGAGAGCAGGTAGCCGGTGTAGTGCACCGCGATCTCGTCCCCAGCCTTGGCAGATGGCCCCTCACCGACGGCGAAGTCCTCGACTACCAGCCCGCTTTTTCGCTTGTCCACGTGGAGCGCGGGACGATCGAATGGCGGAGGAAAATCGATGCCCGCCAATGGATCGCCGTGCAGTTCCTCCGCCGTTGAACGGCGGTCCACGGCCGCCTCGCTCTTCTTGCGCTTCACTTTCTTGGCGTGCTTCTTGTTGTCTTTTCCGTGATCGTTGCCGTGTCCGCCCGAGGCCTTGGCGTCGTCGGGCGGTGGGTACCGGCACGCTCCACTCAGAGCGACCAAAACGGCAAGGCAGGCGAAGCGACGCGCGTTCATGCGAGCGGTATAACAGATTCGAGTCCCACGACTGTCGCCCTCCGCTCCCCACAAGCCCCTCCGCGCGGTTTGAACCCGACCGGGAATCCCGTCGGCCACGCGCGGCCAGCGGGGACGCGAGCCCGACGCGGCTCCCCGCTAGACCGCTCGACCTCTCGACCTGAACGGGTCGGGTAGTCCCGCGGCGGCCTGGCTTCGGGTTGAGGCCGTTCCCGCCTCGCCGAACCGCCGCCGGCGGTGGGTTGCGACATCGTGTCGGCCCGCGCCGTGTGACACGAACTCCGGCCGCACTGCACACGATGCGACCGAGACCGGAGACCCGTCGCCGACGACACGAGACCAAAAAAAAGCCCGCCTCAAACGAGGCGGGCATAAACCTGGCAGTGTCCTACTCT
>QKPP01000203.1 GCA_006508105.1 Myxococcales bacterium FL481
GTTCGCGATCCGCGAGGGCGGTCGGACCGTCGGCGCGGGCGTCGTGACCAAGATCATCGAGTAGAGTCGTGCAAAACCTAAAGATCAGAATCACCCTCAAGGCCTACGACCACAAGCTGATCGACCAGTCAGCGGGTGAGATTGTGGACACGGCGCGTCGCACCGGGGCCCGCGTCGTCGGACCGGTGCCGTTGCCCACGAAGGTCAACAAGTACACGGTGCTCCGCGGACCGTTCATCGACAAAAAGTCGCGTGAGCAGTTCGAGGTGCGGACACACAAGCGACTCTTGGACATTTTGGAACCCAACAAGCAGACGCTTGACGCCTTGATGAAGCTCGACTTGTCAGCCGGCGTTGACGTCGCAATCAAGACCTAGACCGATGGCCAAACTCAACGTCATCGACTTCGACGGCAACGCGGTGCGCGAGATCGACGTCACCGACTCCGTCTTCGCTGCCGAAGTCAAAGAACATCTCTTGTGGGAGGTCGTTCGCTACCAGCGGGCTCACCGTAGAGCCGGTACCGCGAAGACCAAAGAGCGGGGGGAGATCACCGCGCTGAGCAAGGCGAAGATGTACCGGCAAAAGGGTACGGGAAACGCTCGTCACGGCTCGGAGCGCGCGAACATCTTCCGTGGCGGCGGCCAGGTGCACGGGCCGCGGCCTCGCAGCTACGATTTTCACGTCAACAAAAAGGCGATGGCGGGTGCCCTGCGGTCGGCGCTGTCCCTCCGCGCTCGGGAGGGCGCGTTGGTGGTGTTGAGCTCGATGGAGGTCAACGACGCCAAGACCAGGACGCTCGTGGGCGCCTTGGATCGGCTGGGAGCTCGAGGCGCACTGCTGGTGGATGCCGGCGAGAACACCTCCTTGCGCCGCAGCTCTCGCAACTTGCCCGACACCGACTTTCTCGATGTCCGCGGGCTGAACGTCTACGACATTTTGCGGCATCCCAAGCTGCTGATCAGCGAGGCGAGCCTGCGCAACGTGGAGACCCGGCTCGCAGGAGGACAGCGATGAACGCCAGTGAGATCCTCGTGCGGCCGATCATCACGGAGAAGTCCAACGACTTGGAAGTCTTCGACCAGTACGTGTTTGAGGTGGCCCAAAACGCGAACAAAATTGAGATCCGCAAGGCGGTCGAGATGGCGTTCGGGGTCCGAGTCGAAGACGTGCGAACGATGGTGTGTCGCGCGGAAAAACGACGCGTGGGCCGCTTCCGCGGCATGACGCGCAAGCGCAAAAAGGCCATCGTCCGCCTCCGTGCCGGCGACAGCATCGATTTCTTTGGGGAGCAGTAGACGATGGGTATTCGCAAGTTCAACCCGACGTCGCCGGGCCGACGAAGTGCCGCTGCGAACGATCGTGCGGCGGTCACGGCGGAATCGCCACACCGTCCGCTGGTCTCGCGGGTCCATCGTCACCGCGGGCGCAACAACAACGGTCGCATCACGGCTCGACACCGAGGTGGTGGCCACAAGCGCTTGTACCGTCGCATCGACTTCAAGCGCGACAAGTTCGGCGTGCCGGCGAAGGTCGCCTCGATCGAGTACGACCCGAACCGCACCGCCTTCATCGCGCTGTTGCACTACACCGACGGTGAGAAGCGCTACATCCTCGCGCCAGCGGGGCTCAACGTCGGCGACGCCGTCGTGAGCTCCGCCAAGGCGGATATCAAGCCCGGAAACTGCATGCCCCTTTCGGCGATTCCGGTCGGTACGATCTTGCACAACATTGAGATCAAGATCGGCAAGGGAGCCCAGCTGGTGCGGGCCGCCGGCGGGAGTGCTCGGTTGATGGCGCGGGAAGGCGACTGGACCCAGATCCGCCTGCCCTCCGGCGAGGTTCGGCGCGTGCACGTGCGCTGTCGGGCCACGATCGGGGCGCTTGGGAACTCCGACCACGGAAACACGTCGCTGGGCAAGGCAGGCGCTACTCGCTGGCGAGGCCGCCGCCCGCACGTTCGCGGTGTGGTCATGAACCCGGTCGATCACCCCATGGGTGGTGGTGAGGGCCGCAGCTCGGGTGGACGACACCCCACCACGCCTTGGGGTAAGCCCACCAAAGGCTATCGCACGCGCTCAAATAAGCGCACCGATGTGTTCATCGTCTCACGGAGGAAGAAGTAATGCCTCGCTCGGTTAAGAAAGGGCCGTTCGTCGACGCCCATCTGCGCAAGGCGGTCGAGTCCGCACTCGACGAAGGCAAGCGTCGTGCGGTCAAGACTTGGTCGCGCCGGTCAACGATTGTGCCCGGCTTCGTGGGTGCAAATGTGCTGGTGCACAATGGCCAGAAGTTCATCCCGGTGTACATCACCGAGAACATGGTCGGACACAAGCTCGGTGAGTTCGCGCCGACTCGGACGTTCCGAGGGCACGCCGCGGACCGAAAGGGCAAGCGTTAGTCATGGCTGTCGCTCGACTGAGGCACTTGAGCATCTCGCCGCGAAAACTTCGCATTATCGCGAACATGATTCGTGGCAAGTCGGTCGTGAGCTCGATCAACAGCTTGCGGTTCATGAACAAGTCCGGCGCACGCGAGTTTTTCAAACTCCTCGTGTCCGCGGTGGCGAACGCAGAAGACCAAGGCGGCAGCGATATCGACGAGCTCGTCGTGAGCAAGGTTTGGGTCGACGCTGGTCCAGTGAGTCGCCGCTGGCGACCACGCGCGATGGGCCGGGGCAACCGTATCGAACGCAAGACCAGCCACATCTACCTGGAGCTCGGCGCGACCGAGGCCGGCGCACAGTAGGGATTCGTATGGGGCAAAAAACACATCCGATCGGCTTTCGCCTGGGCGTCGTCAAGACGTGGAACTCGAAGTGGTTCGAGCAGGCCAAGTATCGCAAGTGGCTACTTGAAGATCTCCAGCTGCGCCGCTTCCTTCGCAAGCGCCTCGCCTCCGCCAGCATCGCGGAAGTGACGATGGAGCGCGCGGCGAACAAGCTGAAGATCAATATCTTCTCCGCACGCCCGGGCATCATTATCGGCAAGCGCGGTGCCGGCGTCGATCAGTTGCGCAAAGAGGTGCAACGGATGACGGACTCGGAGGTCTTTCTGAACATCCAGGAGGTCCGCAAGGCCGAGGTCAACGCCCAGCTCGTCGCCGAGAACATCTGTCAACAACTCGAGCGACGCATCGCGTTTCGTCGCGCGCTCAAACGGGCCGTACAGACCGCGATGAAGTTCGGCGCCAAGGGCATCCGCGTCAACGCGGCCGGTCGCTTGGGCAACGCCGAGATGGGGCGACGCGAGTGGTACCGCGAAGGGCGGGTACCGCTGCACACCCTTCGCGCCGACATCGACTATGGGTTCGCCGAGGCACGAACCAGCGCCGGCACGATTGGCGTCAAGTGCTGGATTTTCAAAGGCGAGGTGCTCGGCGAACGAGCGGGAGTGGATCCCCGGTTCCCCCGCGGCGGTCGAGCGCCCCGCTCCTAAGCGGGACTTGATTGAGGTAAGGACATGCTTTCACCAGCCAGAGTCAAGTATCGCAAGGTCGGCAAAGGCCGCATGCAGGGTACCGCCAAAGGCGGGACCGAGGTCGATTTCGGCGACTACGGTCTGCAGGCGGTTGAGTGCGGGTGGCTGACGCAGCGCCAGATCGAGGCCGCACGTATCGCGATCAACCGGCGAGTCAAACGTGGCGCGAAGCTGTTTATCCGCGTCTTCCCCGACAAGCCCATCAGCAAAAAGCCGGCGGAGACTCGCATGGGTAAAGGTAAGGGCGGACCCGAGTACTGGGTGGCCGTTATCAAGCCGGGGCGCGTGCTGTACGAGATGGAGGGCGTGTCCGAGGAGCTCGCACGCGAGGCATTCCGTCTGGCCAGCCACAAACTTCCACTCAAGACGCGCGTCGTCCGCAGGGAGCGTGCACTGTGAAGCCGTCAGAAATTCGTGACAAGACAGACGAGGAACTCGTCGAACTCGAGCGTGAGCTTCGCGATCGATTGCTTCGTATGCGTGTCGCTCAATCGAGTTCGCGTACGGTGGACACCTCGCAGTTTTCCCGCATCCGGCGTGACATCGCACGGATCAACACCATTCGAACCGAGCGCGAGCTGGGACTTACGCGGGCGTAGAACATGAGCGAACCTGGGAACAACACGGAAGAAGCCGTGGCGGCTGTCGAACGCCGCCGCCGCCGCCTGCAGGGCATCGTGGTGTCGGACAAGATGGACAAGACCATCGTCGTCCAAGTGACGCGGCGATACCGGCACCCGCGCTACCGCAAGTACGTGCAAGAGCGCACGCGGTACAAAGTGCACGACGAGCAAAACACGGCCAGAAGTGGCGACCGTGTCGAGATCATTGAGACGCGGCCGTTGTCTCGTGAGAAGCGCTGGTCACTTCGCACGGTGGTGGAGAGGGCACCAATCGTATGATTCAGCCATCTTCTGTACTCGACGTCGCGGACAACACCGGTGTTCGCAAAGTCTTTTGCATCAAGGTATTGGGCGGCTCCAAGCGTCGCTACGCCAGCATCGGTGACGTGGTGGTGGTCTCGGTGCGAGATGCTCTGCCCACGAGCAAGATCAAGAAGGGCGCAGTCATGCGCGCGGTGATCGTTCGCACGAAGAACGCGGTGCGACGACTCGACGGCAGCGCCATTCGCTTCGACAACAACAGCGCCGTACTCGTTGACGCCCAAAAACAGCCGCTGGGTACCCGCATTTTCGGGCCCGTTGCTCGTGAGCTTCGCTGGCGGCGGTTCCTCAAGATCGTCAGCCTGGCCCCGGAGGTGCTCTAATGCAGCGCGTACGCAAAGGCGACCAGGTCGTCATCGTGGCTGGCAAGGACAAAGGCCAGCGGGGTTCGGTGCTCCGCGTCCTCGGGGAAAGCGACCGCGTGGTCGTGGAGGGCATCAACGTCGTCACCAAGCACATCAAGCCGACCCGTCGCAACCAGCGTGGCGGGCTTGAGAAGCGGGAGGCGCCGATTCACCTCTCGAACGTTATGCTCGCCGACCCGACGACCGGCGAACCCACTCGGATTCGATTCAAGGTGCTCGAAAGCGGAGACAAAGTCCGTGTTTCGGTGAAGACCGGCGAGCAACTCGACAAGTAGGGACACATCATGGCGACAGCAACTGCGAAAGACGCCGCCAGCAAGGCGAGCAAGAGTTCTGGCTACGCGTTCCGGTTCCCGCGTACGATGGACGAACGGGTGGTTCGCACCCAGGCGGAGAGAAGCGCGCTACAAAAGCGTTACGAGACGGAGATCCGTGGGGCTCTCAAAGAAGAGTTCAGCTACGCCAACCCCCACCAGATCCCATCGATCACCAAAGTGGTCGTCAACATCGGCATGGGCGAGGCGATCAAAACCCCCAAGTATCTCGAGCAAAGCTTCGAGTGCCTCGGCAATATCACCGGGCAGCGCCCGGTCGTGACCCGAGCTCGCCGATCGATCGCCACCTTCAAACTGCGCGAAGGCATGAAGATCGGGTGCATGGTTACGCTGCGCCGTCAACGAATGTGGGACTTTCTTGAGCGTTTGCTGATGGTTGCGCTCCCCCGTACCCGTGACTTTCGCGGGGTGAGTCGCAAGGCGTTTGATGGGCGAGGCAACTACACGCTGGGCATCCGAGAGGCTCTCATCTTTTTGGAAGTGGACATGGAGAAGCTGGACAAGGTGCCGGGGATGAACGTTTGTATTCACACCAGTGCGCGTACCGACCAAGAGGGACGAGCATTGCTTCGGCACATCGGTGTGCCTTTCCGGGCTGCGTAGGAGGCGAACACGATGTCGATGACCGATCCTATCGCCGACATGCTGACTCGCATCCGCAATGCGATCAGCGCACGACACAACTCCGTGGCCATTCCCGGTTCCAAAATCAAGCGACGTATCGCGGAGATTTTGCAGGAAGAGGGATACATCGACAGCTACGAGTGGGAAACCAACTCGCATCAAGGCGAGTTGCAGATCCGCTTGCGCTGGGTGACCGATCGAGCCTCCGCGATCGAGGGGCTGGCCCGTGTGAGTACACCGGGACAGCGGCGCTACGCTCGCTCGGGGGGAATTCCGAAGGTGCGAGACGGTCTTGGAGTCATGATCGTGAGCACGTCTCAGGGTGTGATGACCGACCGCGTCGCCCGAAAAAAGGGCGTCGGCGGTGAGCTGATCTGTAGCGTCTGGTAGACGCGAGAGAGACGAAACAATGTCGCGCATTGGCAATAGAGCGATTCAGATTCCCAAGGGGGTCAAAGTGACCACCACGGGCCAGACCATCGCGGTCAAAGGGCCCAAGGGCGAGCTGACCTTCGAGGTTCCGTCACCGATCACGTTCAAGGTCGAAGGCGACGCCATCGGCTTTGACCGCCCCAATGACGAACCTCCCATTCGAGCCTTGCACGGCATGGCACGCGCTCGCACGCAGAATATGGTCACGGGCTGCGCGGAGGGGTTCAAACGGACGTTGGAGATCGTCGGCGTCGGGTACCGCGCCGCGGTGAAGGGGAAGAACATCGATCTGAGCCTGGGCTTCTCCCACCCCGTGTCGTATCCGCTCCCGCCCGGCGTGACCGCGGAGGTCGACAAAGAGGGGCTGTTGCACCTCACCGCGGCCGACAAAGCGGTCGTGGGCAAGGTGGCGGCGGACATTCGCCGCTACCGGCCGCCCGAGCCCTATAAGGGCAAGGGCGTGCGGTACAAGGACGAACACATTATTCGCAAGGAAGGCAAAGCCCGCGCGAAGGGCTAGGGTTGCCATGGCCAAGCAAGATAGCAAGCTCGGGCGCGACCGTCGGCGCCGCAGCATTCGGCTCCGCGTGAGCGGGTCCGCCGAGCGCCCGCGTATGACGGTCTTTCGCAGCAACAAACACATTTACGCGCAGGTGGTCAACGACGCGGATGGCTCGGCGCTGGTGTCGGTGTCCACGTTGAGCAAGGCGCTCGCGGAGCGACTCGCGAACTGCGAATCGAAGGTGGCTCGCGCCCAGGCCGTGGGCGAGGCGGTTGCCAAGGCGTGCGAAGAGAAGGGCATCAAGCGCGTGGTGTTCGATCGCAACGGGTACCAGTATCGCGGAGCGGGCCCGGAGGGCGAGGGCAAGCCTACCCGCGTCGCGGCGCTCGCCGAGGCCGCGCGGGCGGCTGGGCTTGAGTTTTAACGGAGACCTCGAACGATGATCGATATTGAATCCCTTGGAGATCTTGTTGACCGCGTGGTCAACATCAACCGCGTGGCGAAGGTCGTCAAAGGCGGGCGACGCTTCGCGTTCAGCGCACTCGTAGTGGTCGGCAATGAGAACGGATGGGTGGGCGTCGGTTACGGCAAGGCCCGCGAGGTCCCTGAAGCGATCCGCAAGGCGAACGAGATCGCTCGCAAGAGCATTTTCCAGATTCCGCTCAACGGGACCAGCGTTCCCCATACCGTCATTGGTCACCACGGGGCGGCCGAGGTGTTGCTTCGCCCGGCGGGCCCCGGTACCGGTGTGATCGCCGGGGGGTCCGTTCGCGCGGTGGTGGAGTGCGCTGGGATCCACGATGTCCTGACCAAGTGCCTCGGCAGCAACAACCCGATCAACGTGGTCTACGCCACGGTGACTGCACTGAAGTCGCTTCGCAGCGCGGAGCAGATCGCCAAGCGCCGCGGTATGGCGGTCGCCGAGATGATGGAGTAGTCATGGCGGATCGACTAAAGGTTACGCTCGTGCGCAGCACGATCGATCGACAGGCAAGCCAAAAGGCCACGGTCAAGGGTCTGGGCCTGCGTAGGATCAACCACAGCGTTGTGCTCGAGGACACCGCCGCGATTCGCGGCATGATCCGCAAGGTCCAACACCTCGTGACCGTCGGCCCGGCGGACGACGAGTAGATCACTAGGAGCGCATCCTCATGGGTACGACATTGCACACACTCGCGCCTCCGGCCGGCCACCGGCGGCGACGCAAACGGGTTGGTCGCGGTCCCGGCTCCGGCACCGGCAAGACCTCGGGTCGCGGTATGAAGGGGCAGCTGGCCCGACACGATTCGATGTCGGCCGCGTTCGAAGGCGGTCAGCTGCCGATTCACCGTCGCGTGCCCAAGCGCGGCTTTGTGAACATCCACCGCGTGGAGGTGTTCGGGCTGAATCTTCGCGTCCTCGATCAGGCGTTCGAAGATGGTGACGCGGTCACGCTCGAAGCGCTCCATACCCGCGGGCTGATCCCCAAGCGCGCGACGCTGGTCAAGTTGCTCGCGGACGGAGAGCTGAGCAAGAAGCTTACCGTTTCGGTGCACCGCGCGAGCGAACGCGCGCGGGCCAAGCTGGAGGCGGCCGGCGGTACGTTGGAGTTGGTCCCCGAGCGCTCGCGGTCGAAGGCGACCGGCGACGGCGAGCCCGCAGGGGCGGATAGCGCCGAAGCGACCGGCGGTGAGGCCCCCGCCGCCGACGGTGAAACCGAGTCGACCTCGGCCGAGTAGGACAAGATGGCGATCTCGGGGCGATGCACGGCTTGCACGAGCACTCGCCCCGGAGCGCAGACCAGCACGGCCCCCATGGAACCGCGGAGTTGGCGCTCTAGGCGGCGGGGGGTAGCATGTCAGATGGCCCCGTAGCGCGGGCAGGATAGTCGACAACGAGTCATGGGCGTCCTTATCAACATCTTCAAGCTGCCGGAACTGCGGCGACGGGTCCTGTTTACGCTTGCGATGTTGGCGGTCTACCGCTTCGGCATCTTCATCGCGGTGCCTGGCGTGGATCGCAACGTCATGCAGACCATCGTGGCCGACGGTTCAGGTGGCTTTCTCGGCTACATGAACATGTTCAGCGGTGGCGCGCTGCAGAACCTGTCCGTGCTCGCGTTGGGCATCATGCCTTACATCAGCGCGAGCATCATCATGCAGCTGATGACCGTGGTGATTCCCCGGCTCGAGCAGCTGAAAAAGGAAGGGGAGAGCGGCAACCGGAAGATCAACCAGTACAGCCGCTACGGCACGGTGTTTTTGGCCGGTATGCAAGGCTATCTGATGGCGACTTGGCTCGAGTCGCAAAACACCGGTGGCCAGATGCTCGTGCTCGACCCCGGCATTGGCTTTCGGGCCATGACAGTGCTCACGCTTACGACCGGCACCTGCTTCCTCATGTGGCTCGGGGAGCAGATCACCGAGCGGGGGATCGGCAACGGCATCTCGCTGATCATTTTCGCGGGGATCATCGCCGATCTGCCCATGGCGCTTTACCAACTGAGCCAAAAGATCGAGGACGACCCAGACAGTTTCGGTCCGATGGGCATTGCCTTGCTCGTCGTGCTCGTGGTGCTGGTCATCGCATTTGTCGTGGTGATGGAACGCGGGCAGCGCCGCATCACCGTCATGCACGCCAAGCGCGTGGTCGGGCGGAAGATGTTTGGCGGCTCGGCAAACTACCTGCCGCTGCGTATCAACAGCGCCGGCGTGATTCCGCCGATTTTCGCCTCCTCCATCATCATGTTCCCGTCCACCATCGCCGGCTGGACGGGGCAGCCGTGGATGCAGCGCCTGGCCGGCTACTTCAGCTACGGAGATTGGCTGTATCTCGCCACCTACACGGCGCTCAACATCTTCTTTTGCTTCTTCTACACCGCTATTCAGTTCAACCCGGTCGACGTCGCGGACAACCTCAAAAAGCAAAACGCATCGATCCCGGGCATCCGGCCGGGCAAACGCACGGCCGAGTACATCGACTTCGTGCTGACCCGGCTGACCTTTTGCGGCGCTTGGTACATCTCCGCAGTGTGCGTGCTGCCCACCTTCTTGCAGACCAAGTTCGACGTGCCGTTCTACTACGGCGGCACCTCGCTGCTGATCTGCGTGGGCGTGGCCCTCGATCTCGCCCAACAGATCGAGAGCCACCTCGTCACCCGCAGCTACGAGGGATTCGCGGGACCAGGTGGCCCGCGGATCCGTGGGCGACGCGGCTAGACCGGTGGATCGACGGGAGCGAAGCTGGCGGTTCTGGGTCGGCCGTCGGGGCTAGGCGGGCCGTACGTCCTGACGCGTCGCGGGCGACTTCGAGCCCGTCCGGCGGCATCGCGGGGCTTGCTTCGGATCTGGTGGCGCTTGGCGCGGCCGTTCGGACGTGGCGCCACGCGGATCGTGCCGCTTGGCTCCAGACCTTCGTCCATCGCAGCATCGAACGGGGCCTCGGTGCGAGACCGCCGTCCATCGCCGCCGCGCGGAAAGAGGCGAGGTTGGGGCCGCCGTCCATCGCAGCGTCGAAGGAGGGCTCGCTTCAGGACGTCGCCCGTCGCCGCGTCGCCACGGGGCGTCGCCGAGCCGGCGCGCCCGTCGAACCGAACGCACGGCCATGCTTCGCGCGGGCCGCTGTCGCCCTATTCGTGTGGACTTCTCGCGGTTCGAGTGGCAAACTTCCGCGCCCGTCAACCCTTCCGGGGTTGGCGCCATATTTCACTGCTCATGACACCCTCGGAAACATCGATCCGCGCTGAGTTGCCCCAGCCGTCGCGATTGCTTTCCGTCCTGGTCGACTCCGTCGACCAGTTTCGTCGTGAGCTTTCGGACGGGGCAATGCTCGCTGTCGGTTGCAGCGAGCGATCCGGGGCACGCACGGCACGGACCGGCGTGGCCTAGATAGAAGGACACAATGAAAGTCAGAGCAAGCGTAAAGCGAATGTGTGAGAAGTGTCGGGTGATCCGACGACGCGGCGTCGTTCGTATCATCTGCGAAAACCCGAAACACAAACAACGGCAGGGCTAACCATGGCGCGCATAGCTGGTATCGACCTGCCCAAGAACAAGCGTATCGAGGTGGCCTTGACCTCGATCTACGGCGTTGGCTTCACACGATCCCGCGAGATCCTCGACCAGTCGGGAGTGGGCGGTTCGATCCGCACTTCCGACCTGACGAACGAGCAGGTGGCCGCGATACGTCGGATTATCGAGCAGCACTATCGCGTGGAGGGTGACCTCCGCCGCGAGGTGCAAGGCAACATCAAGCGCTTGATGGACCTCGGCTGTTACCGTGGTCTTCGCCATCGTCGCGGACTCCCGGCACGAGGACAACGCACGCATACCAACGCGCGCACTCGCAAAGGGCCCAAACGCGGCCAAGTTGCCGGAAAGAAGAAGTAAGCGATGGCGAATCCCAGGCCCTCGACGCGTCGTCGCGTCAAAAAGAACGTGTCCACCGGGGTGGTGCACATCCGGTCGACCTTCAACAACACGGTCGTCACCATCACCGATCTCAACGGCAACACAATCGCTTGGTCTTCATCGGGCGTGCGTGGCTTTCGAGGCTCCCGCAAGTCGACTCCGTTCGCGGCTCAGCTGGCCGCTGGCGACGCGGCGAAGAAAGCCCAAGAACACGGGATGCAGACCGTGTCGATCCGCATCGCGGGTCCAGGCGCAGGCCGTGAGTCGGCCCTGCGCGGCATCCAAGGCGCTGGACTGCGCGTGACTTCCATCAAAGACGTCACCCCGATCCCTCACAACGGCTGCCGTCCACCTAAGCGGAGGAGGGTGTAGATCATGGCTCGCTATATCGGACCCGTCTGCCGGATGTGCCGGCGCGAAGACACCAAGCTGTTCCTCAAGGGCGATCGCTGCCACACCGACAAGTGCGGCTACGAGCGACGCCAGTACCCGCCCGGTCAACACGGGCAAGGACGTCGCCGCCGGCCCAGCGACTACGGGCAGCAGTTGCGCGAGAAACAGAAGGTCAAACGTATGTACGGCCTTTTGGAGAAGCAGTTTCGCGGCTACTACAACAAAGCCACTCGCATGAAGGGCGTGTCGGGTGAAAACCTGCTGTCGTTGCTCGAGCGTCGGCTCGACAATGTGGCCATTCGTTGTGGGTTCTCGGCGAGTCACGCCGAAGCCCGCCAGTTGGTGCGTCACGGGCACTTCACGATCAACGGCCAACGCGTCGATATCCCCAGCTACCAAGTGCGCGTGGGAGACGTGGTCGAGGTGCGCGAGAAGAGCCGCAAGGTGCAAAAGATCGTCGATGCGCTGGCGAACGTGGACCGCTCACCGCTGCCACAGTGGCTCGAGCTCGATCGCGACGCGTTCAAGGGCAAGATCACCGCGTTGCCCACCCGTTCCGATGTTGCTGCCGACATCGACGAGCAGCTCATCGTCGAGCTTTACTCGAAGTAGGAGGTCGTCACGATGCAAGACTACAACACGATCGCTCAGAACTGGCGGGATCTCATCCGGCCGAAGAAACTCGACGTCGAGTCCAACTCGTTGGCCGAGGGCTACGGGAAGTTCACGTGCGAGCCGTTGGAGCGAGGGTACGGCATCACGCTGGGGAACAGCTTGCGTCGCGTGCTGCTGAGCTCGCTGCAGGGAGCCGCGGTGACCAACGTGCGTCTCGATGGGGCCTTGCACGAGTTCACCACCATTCCCGGTGTCGTGGAGGACGTCACGGACGTCATCCTCAACGTCAAGGCGCTTCGGCTGCGCATGGACGACGCCACCCCGCGCACCTTGGTCATCGATCAAAGCGGGGAGGGCCCGGTCACGGCAGAGGCCATTCAGTGCCCAGCCGGTGTCACCGTGCTCGACCCGAATCAGCCGATCGCCACGCTCAGCAAGGGCGGCCGGCTGCATCTCGAGATGACCTGCGCGATGGGACGCGGTTACGCCACCGCGGACCAAAACAAGACCGAGGGCATGCCCATCGGTGTCATTCCAATCGACAGCTTGTTCTCGCCGATCCAAAAGGTGAACTACCGGGTGACAAACGCCCGGGTGGGTCACCGGACGGACTACGATCGCCTGATTCTGGAGATCTGGACCGATGGCTCGGTGCGCCCCGAAGACGCGGCGGCGTTCGCCGCGAAGATTCTCAAGGAACAACTGTCGATCTTCATTTCGCACGAGGAGATCGAAGAGGCTCACGCGCCGGCTCAAAGCGAGCAGGACCGCCTCAACGACATCTTGTGGCGCTCGGTCGACGAGCTCGAGCTGAGCGTGCGTTCGGCGAACTGCCTGCAAAACGCCAACATCCACTACATCGGCGATCTCGTCCAACGGACCGAGTCAGAGATGCTCAAGACCAAGAACTTTGGTCGCAAGTCGCTCAAGGAGATCAAAGAGATCCTGGCGCAGATGGGCCTTTCGCTCGGTATGAAGATGGACGGCTGGCAAGGTCCCCCGCCGGCTCGGGAGGAGCTGTAGCTCATGCGACACCAAAAGACTGGCCGTCAACTCGGTCGCAACTCGGCCCATCGCAAAGCGATGTTCCGCAACATGGTCACCTCCTTGCTCGAGCACGAGCGGATCCGTACAACCGAGGCAAAGGCCAAGGAACTACGCCGCTTCGTGGAGCGGACGATCAGCATCGGGCTTCGGCTCGGCGACCTGCTCACCAAGCCGAAAGAGGAGCGTACTCCCGAGGAACGGGCACGCTACGCCCACGCGCTGCGAATGGCGGGACGGATGGTGCGGTCGCGCGAGGTGCTTCACAAGCTCTTCGACGAGATCGCGCCGAAACTGCAGGGCCGCCCCGGTGGGTACACTCGGGTGCTGAAAATGATGCGACGACCGGGCGATGCGGCACAGATGGCGCTAATCGAGCTGGTCACGCGGGACGAGGCTCCCGCGGCCGAGTCGGCGGAGACGCCGGCCGCGTCCGAGCCAGCGCCAGCGAGCGCCTAGGCCGGGCCGCGACGAATAAGGGACGCCGGCCTTCGGGTCGGCGTCTTTTTCTTTGGTTGTTCGCTCGGGTGCTGTTGAAGCCAGCGGGCCCCACTGACCGCAGCGCGGTGTAGCCGAGACGGCGTAGCTTCGTGACTTGTCGGGGAAGCTCTCGTGACAGTGTGGCCGTCGCGGGGTGATCCGACAGCCGGAGGTACGCGAAGTAGTCTGTCGCGGAGGGTGCAAACGGAAATATGAATAGGCCCGCACGTAGAGAGCCGTGTGGGGAGTCGGCTCCGAGAGTCGTGCGCAATTTGGAGAACTCGCCGCCGCGCGGATAGAGTGCAAATCACATGATTGGGGACGCGACGCCGTTGGTCGGAGCAGCAATCGTTTTGGTGATCGCGCTGGTGGGGACTCGGTGGCTCGGGCTGCGGTTGAGACCGGGGGCGGGGGCCGAGCGAGCGCAGATCCGGCTCACAGCGCATCATCAGGTGCACGTGGTCGAGCTCCGAGGTGAATGTCTTTTGGTGGGCACGGGACCCGGCGGGGCGCCGCGTCTTGTGTACCGGTTCTCTCGGACTCTCCCCGTCGGAGGACCCTCGGGCGATGACCCGGCTTGGGCACGCGACGAGAGGGCGGACGGGTGAACGCGGATCCGTCGGTTGTCGCGCTCTACGTGGGGTTAGCGGCGGCGCCGCTGCTGCTCGTGGCTTGCACGGCGTTCACGAAAGTGGCGGTGGTCCTGGCGTCGGTGCGAGTCGGTCTGTCCGCCGAAGTCTTGCTTCCCTATACGGCGATGCTCGCGTTGGCCCTCGCTACGACTGGTATTGTGATGGCTCCCGTCGCCCAAGAAATGTGGGTAGTCTGGGAAGCGGTGGGGGAGGGATCGGCGTGGCCGAGTTGGTCTCGGCACGGGCTCGTCGCACTCGAGCCGCTACGCACATTCATGAGCCAGCATGCCGGCGTGGAGGAGATCGAGTTTTTTGCCGAGCTGGCGCACACCCGAGAAGGGGACCTACGTGCATTGATCCCCGCGTTTCTGGTCGCGGAGATTCGAGCTGGGCTGGGCATCGCGGTCCTGATTTTGATCCCGTTCGTACTGCTCGACCTGCTTGTCGCTCAGATTCTGGCGCTGTGTGGTCTGGTGTTGCCCAATCTGAGTTTGGTGACCTTACCCCTGAAGGTGGCGTTGTTCCTCGCGGCCGATGGCTTTGAGCTCGTGCTAACCAATCTTGTCGATGGGTACTCGGTGTGAACGCGACGCCCATCGAGGGGTTGTGGAGGGCACTACTGCCGGTCCTACTCGCCGTGGGGGCGGCCGCGGTGGCCGGAGCCGCGATGAGTTGGCTGGCCGAACGGGTCGGCGTGCGCGACGGGGTATGGCCCGGGTTGGCGCGCGGAGCCGTAGTTGTTGTCGCGCTGTGGCTGGGATGGACCGCGTTGGTCGAGGCCTGGGTCGCGTGGACCCACGAGATGTGGAGCAGCGACGGGCGAGCGCTGTGGTCTCAGTATGATCGCGGCCGTTGATCCGGCGACGTGGTGGCTCGTGTGTGCCAGCGTGCGGCTGTGGGCCGTGTTGCGGGCCCAGGTGGCCTGGCGACGCGCGGTTGGGCCGAGCTGGGCGATCGTCAGCGTGCCGCTCGGCGTGGGGTTGGCCCTGGCCGCTGAGCCGCACGGTGCACGTGTAGCGACTGAGCCGCTTTCGATGGTCGACGTCGGTGCCCAGCTTGCGATCGAAATCGGGCTGGGAACGGTGGTGGGCCGGTTGGTCGCGCTGCCGGGGTACGGGCTGGTGGGCGCACTGGAACAAACGTCCGGGATTCTTGTCGGGGCCGGGCATGGCCCTCGCTCTCTCGTTGGGCTGGGCATGGCGCTCGCGACGTGGACGGCACTGGCGATGCGACTTCATCAACCGATGCTCACGGGGGTGTTCGAGTGCCTGACGGTTTGGCCAGTGGGACAGCCGTGGGCGTGGGCGGTCGAGGCATCGGGGGGCGCGTCACGCCACCAACTGTTCGCCGGAGCGCGGGCGTTGGGGCTGCTCGCCTGGTCGTTCGCAACACCAGTGCTGTTACTCGGGGCCATGGTGGAGTTGCTCGCTGCGGTCGCCGGAGCGAAGCCGTCGCTCGTCGGACAGTTGGCGACTCCATTGTCGCCGTGGGTGCGCCTGGGCGCGTGCGGGATCGCTTTGTGGTCCTCGTGGCTGGCGTACGGGGGGGCTTGGGGTCGCGCGGTTGTTTCGGGCGTGCCATGATCGCGCCGTGATTCGGCCGGCGTCGACCCGGTGGCCCTGGTCGACGTGGACCAAACGGCGCGTTTGCCTCTCGGCGCGGGGAACATCGCATTCGACGAGCCGCCGGGAGACCCTGGCACGCTGCGCTTGCTGGTGCCCAGTCGCGCGGAAGCGACGGTGACCTGGATGCTCGACACGGGACTGGACGAGCACCGTCGTCCTCGAAACCAGCCGCTTGCGCACGTGACCGTGGGTCAAAACCCGAACCTGCTGGCGGTTCATCGCCCGCCGGACGGGTCGGCGCTGGCGCTCGTGAGCTGTTTCGGCGCGTCGGAAGTGGTGGCAGTTGAACTCGCGACGTTCTCCCTCGTCGCCCACATTGATGTTGGGGAAGGACCCAACGAGATGGCGATCGACGAGCGGCGCCATTGGTTGCTCGTGGCCAACACGCTGGACAGCACGACCTCGGTCATCGATCTGCGGCCGACCTCGGGACAGTATCTGCGCGAGTTTGCGGTCCTGGGCGCGCGGCGCGACTCGCGGTAGGCGGGATGCTCGAGACGTCGTCGTGTTCGCCCGGGTGTGGCGTGTCGCCGTCATCGCTGCGGACGGCTCCTCGAACGACGACCGGGCGGCGGACGATCGGGTCGAGCGCCGCGATGGTTCGGGACGGAGAGACCAAGCCGGCGGCGTCCCGCGGTGCGCTCGCGCTCAAGACTCGGGCGCCAACGGTCGAACTGCGAGCGTCGGCATGTTGCGATCCGTTCGTCGATTCTGGATTCCCCTGGCGGGCGCCGTGGTGCTGCTCGTTGGGATCAACTGCATGGGCCGAAGCGGCGATGAGCGAGCCGGGCCGTCGCGTTACGAGGCGCACGACCGAACGTTTTCGGTCGAGTACGTGTCTCCGCCGTGGGAGGTCGACTCGCAATCCGAGGACGGGGTTCGACTGTCGATCCCCGCGCAGGTTTTCGGGGTCGCCTTGGATGGTTCTCCGCCGACCCACGTGATGATCGCCGGGTTGGCGGACCTCGCGTCCAGCCTCGAGGAGTTTTTGCAGGTGGGTGAGGAGGACCTCGAGGATGTCCTCGGCACCTCGGTCGATTTGACGGGGTGGACCGGGTTGCCGGAGTGGACGAGCTGGACCGGAGACATCCCGGGGCTGACCGGGGATGACGCGGATAGCTCGGTGCTTCCACCGGGTCTGCCGGAGATTCCCGATTATCTGCAAGACGTGAACTTGAGAAACCCTCGCGACGTGGCGTACGCGGAAATGAGCTATCTCATCGAGCAGCGCGGGGCTCGGGTTGTCAGCGCGCTGCAAACGTTTCAGACCCAACACGGGCAGCGAGGCGTTGTGTTTGAAGTTGCCTTGGATCCCGGGGTGTTCGTACGAAGTTTCTACTTTCGCACCACCAAGGCGGCTTTGCGCGTCGTCTTCATCTCGCTGTTCGAGTTGGAGAGCGGCGATATCGATCTGATGGCGGCCAGCATCCAAACCGACGGTGGGCTGGGGGGCGTAT
This sequence comes from Myxococcales bacterium FL481, assembly GCA_006508105.1. GTDB lineage: Bacteria > Myxococcota_A > Polyangia > Nannocystales > Nannocystaceae > FL481. The sequence continues at coordinate 17,316 of QKPP01000203.1, forward strand.
GACTCCGCAACTGTTGGGTTTGTGGATGCTCGTGAGCCCCCCGCAGCTTCCCCCCCTCCCGGGGACGGCTGCCCCGTCGACCTCCGCGTCCGACGCTGGGAATGCGGAGCCTCCGTCGGCACCCTCGGGGGGCGAATCATCGGCGCCGGCGCCTGAATCGAGCTCCCCGCCGGGGATCGAGACGAACGCCGCCGCTCATCCGCCGGTGGTCCGTCCGCAGGCGAGCCAGCCCGAGGCAGCCGGGACGCGGGCTCCCACGGGAGAAGCTTCCCGACCGACCGCGACGACGCATCCGCCGGGGCCGGCCTCCTCGGTCGCGCTTCCCGGCGAGTACGAGCAGCAAGTTGCCGCGTCGTCGCCGGCGGTGTCGCCCGGCGGGCGCTCCGATCCGGCCGGTGTCGTGCTCGATCTCCCGGACCAAGAGCCAACGCCGAGCTTGCCCGGCGACCCGGTCGGGGATCACGGGCGCTCCGTAGAAGGGGTGGACGGTCCGATCGACCCGGCCTTCGAGAACGTGGTTGGAGTTCGAACGGCGGTTGAGCGCAAGGCCGCGCCCCCGCTGACCTACCGGGGCGAACGCACGCCGCCCGAGCGGGGGGCCATTTTCGCGGTTGGCTACCGCACGTTCGCTATCCACGACGCACTGGCCCGACGTCAAACCTGGCACGTGGCGTCACTGGAGTTGACCCCACTGCGCCGCTACGCCCGGCTGAACCTGGTGACGGAGGTGGGTTGGGAAGGCGGCGAAGCGGCCCAGCGCGGTGATCGAGCCGATTTTCTGCTGATGCAAAAGGTGGGGGTCGGCGCTCAGTACCCCCATTGGATCACGCCGCTGATCGAGTTCCAAGCGGGGATGGGAGCGGCGCGGATCGAAGTGTTCGAGCGCAACGATCTGGCGGTTCTCTACAGTTTGGGACTCGATGCCGGCGCCCAATGGGCGGTCACCAAGCGACTGTATGCCATCGCGCTGGTGGGCTGGCTACGCCCACACTTCGCGCGAGCGGGGGACGTGCTGTACTACGATCGGGCGACGTTCAAAGTCGGGGTGGGCTTCTAGGTTCCACCGTACTGGCGGGGTCCTAGGTGGCGATGGCGGGCTTGCGGGAGTTGAGCGAGGCGTCGGTGCTCGGAGGAGCGCCACGGTCGGGTTGGCGAGCGGGGGCGACGTCGCGGTCGGGGCGGAGGCTTCGCATGGGCTCGAGGATCGTGGCCACGATGTTGGCCGCGTCTTGCGGGTGGGTGTACAGCGAGAAGTGACCGCCCGAGAGCCGGGTGACCGTGGTGTCGGGACGCAAGCGCAGGATCTCCTCGAGGTTATGCGGCGGGATCACCCGGTCGGTCGCGCTCGCAAGGTAGTGCAACGGGCCGGGGTAGGCCTCGGCGTGGTTGCGGGCGTCGACGCGTAGGGCTTCGCGGGCCCGTTTGGCCAGCGTACGAGCGGGTACCAGGCGCCAGATCTCAGCTTTGGCGCGGCGGTACGGGTCACTGGGTCGACGGCCGAACCACACCGGCAAGCGGCGGATCGTTCGGAGCAGCCCCACGGTAGGGGAGCGAAACAGCGGTCGCAGGGGGACCAATGCCGGGATGGGCGGTCGCACGAACGAGGCGGCCAGGATCACGCGTTTGACCCGGTCGGGTTCGCTGATGGCGACGCGAAGGGCCAGCGGGCCGGAGAACGACCAACCGAGGACGGCGCACTCGCTCGAGGCCCGTACCGCGTCTCGCACGATGGGCTCGAGATCGCGATAGCGGTTCTTGCCCGCGTTCGGGTAGGTGATGACTTCGGGCGAGATCCAGGACGGGAGTGCGTCCACGAACGGTCGGAACAACACGCCGGTCCCGTCCATCCCCGGTAGCAGGAGAAGGCGCACGCGTTTGGCCGGGAGATTGGGCGTGGACACGAGTTGTCAACATACTCGTGCGTGCCGCGGCCGAAGTGACGATTTCGCGGCGCGCATGCCCGAACCGACGGCGGTTTCGGTCGATGGGGTCGTATTGGCACGCGGCGGCGTCGGTGCGGTTCGCAGGTCGAGCCGACGTCGGTAGGGTAGGGTCGGCTCGGGTTGCCCAGCGCGGGCTGGTCTGCGGTCGGCGGCGGCGGAGCGGCGATCGCTGATGTCCATCAGCGGGCGTCGTGCGCTCGGCTTTGGTGCAGCGCGTCGTGCGGATGATGACGATTCCAGGGCGCCCGCGCTAAACGAAGCGGGTGTCCCCGTCCTCCACGCCGAGCCCCCGGCGGCGGCATGATGCTTGGCGAGCCGGTCTACGTGGCTCCGGGCGCTTCGCCCGACTGGCGACCGCAAGCGCCGGCTTGTGGCTGGTCGTGCACTTTGCGGCCGGTGAGTGGCTGGCGGAGCGACCGTTGGCGTGGCCGAGTGCCAGTCACGCTGACGGGCGCGAGGCGTTGCGGTGGGCAGCGAGGGGCTGGCTGATCGTCGCGCTCACGCTGGCGGTCGCGTCGGGGCTCGCCGCAGGATTCAGTGGTCGTTTCGGCTGGGTCTCGTCGGGCTGGATACACCCGCCGCTGCCACGCCCGCCGCGGGTTCCCGCGGCTTGGGCGTGGCTGACGTGGGCGGCTTGGAGCGGGCTCGCCGTGGCGATCGTTCGGCCCGCGATCGCCGGCGCGGCGCGGGCGGTCGACGCGTCGACGCCCTCCCTGACCCGGTTCTGGGCGGCCTGGGCCGAGCAAACTCTGGCCACGGTGGCCGTTCTCGGCGGGCTTTGGGCCGTGCTTGAGGGCATCGTGGAGCGTCGCGCGATCACATCGGCGCTCACGCTTTCGGCGGAACAGACCCGAGAATCCACGCCGCCGCGACGAACGGCGAGCCCCGTCTGATGACCGAGCCGACGATCTGCGTGGCCGTGCCGGGAGCCGCCGACGCGGACTTCAGCTACACCCACGATACCCACCGGGAGGTCGCGCCGGGGATGCGCGTGCTCGTGCCGTTCGGCCCCCGCGTGCTGCTGGGTGTCGTGCGACCGCTGGTGGCCAAGGTGCCCGCCGGGGTCGAACTGCGATCCGTGCTCGACGTCGTGGACCCACGGGGACGGCCCGCGTTGCCACCCGACGTGCTCGACTTGTGCGAGTGGATCGTACGCTACTACCTGGCTCCACCGGGCGAGGTGTACCGCCTCGCGTTGCCCGGTCTGTTGACGCAAACCGATGCGCGTCGGGTGTTCGCGACGCCGGCCGGCGCCGAGATGGCCAGTCGGATGGGCCAAGGGCCGCTGTTGGCGGGGTGGGACGCCGAGCGCCTCAGCGAGGGCGAACGCCGGGTGCTGGCGGCCGTGGTCGCGGCCGAGCCCAGCGGCGCGTCGCTGGCCGAGCTGGCGAAACTGCGGCCGCGGGTCACGGCGGTGGCTCGGGTGGTCGCGAGTTTGGAGGACCAGTCGTTGTGTCGCACGGACTTCGAGGTGGGTACCAACGCACGCACGGAGATCCACGTGCGGCGCACAGACTACCTGCGCGGGGCGTCGGCGGATGAGTCGGCGTTGCGGACGTTGATCGGTCGCAGCAAGCAACGCCGGGCGCTACTCGACTACTTGGAAGGTCAGGGTGACGAATGGGTGGGGGTGTCGGAGCTCAGAGGGCCGTTTCCTCGGGTCAAGACGCTGCTTGAACCCCTGTTTGCGGCCAAGTTGGTGCTCGGGTGTGAGCGGCCGCGCTACGCCGATCCGTTTGCCGGCGCGGCTCCGGTGCGGTCTCAACCCAGTCCGCCGACCGCTGAGCAGGCCGCCGCGCTGGACTGGCTGCGCGAGCAGTTGGACCAGCGGGTGTTCGCCCAAGCGTTGCTGCACGGAGTCACCGGGAGCGGAAAGACCGAGGTCTATCTGCAGTTGATCGCGGCGGCCCGGGCCCAAGACGGGGCCGCGATTGTGTTGGTCCCCGAGATCTCGTTGACCCCTCAGCTGGCGGATCGATTCCGGTCGCGCTTCGGCGACACGGTGGCCGTGCTGCACAGCGGGCTGACGCCACGACAGCGATATGATGCGTGGGAGCAGATCCGTACGGGCCAGCGCCGGATCGTGATCGGGGCTCGCTCCGCCGTATTCGCCCCAGTGGAGAACCTGCGCGTCATCGTGGTGGATGAGGAGCACGACTCGTCGTTCAAGCAGGAGGAGGGGGTCCGCTACCACGCGCGGGACGTTGCGCTCGTGCGGGCTCGGGCGGCGGCGGCCGTGGCCGTGCTCGGCTCGGCCACGCCGTCGCTGGAGACCTACCAGCGCGCCCGGGAGGGCCGGATCGAGTGGCTGAGACTGCGGACGCGGCCAACCCCGCGCCCGTTGCCGAAGGTCGAGGTGGTGTCGCTCAAGGTGCATCGGCCCGACCCGCACACCCAGCTGACCGCTCGGCTGCGGGACGCGGTGTGCGAGACAGTCGCCGCGGGTGAGCAGGTGATCATCTTCCTCAATCGCCGGGGCTATACGACGGGATTGGTGTGTCGCAGCTGCGGTGCCATGCAAGCGTGCCCGGACTGTTCGGCCCCGGCCATGACGTACCACTTGTCGCGCAACCGGTTGCTATGTCATCTGTGCGGGCACGTGGAGGCCACTCCCACGGCCTGTTCGGCTTGCGGGAGTCAGGACTTGATCCACTCGGGCGCGGGCACGGAGCGGGTGGAACTGGCGCTCATCGAAGCGTTTGCCGAGTTTCGGGTGCTACGTCTCGACCGGGATGCGAGTCGCGGTCGTCGCCTGCTGACCACGTTGCAGGCGTTTCGCGACCACCAAGCGGATATCCTCGTGGGGACGCAGATGCTCGCCAAGGGTCACGACTTCCCCGGGGTGACCTTGGTCGGAATCGTGGCCGCCGACCAAGGGCTCTCGATGCCCGATCCTCGCGCCGCCGAACGGAGCTTTCAGCTGCTGACCCAGGTGGCGGGCCGGGCCGGTCGTGGTGAACGAGCCGGGCGGGTCATCTTGCAGACCTGGGCCCCGTCGCATCCGGCGGTGGCCCGGGCGGCGGAGCACGACTTCGAGGGTTTCGCCGAGCTCGAGCTCGCCGATCGGCGCGACCTGGGCAATCCCCCGTTCGGTCATCTGGCGCTCGTGCGTTTCGTGGGGGCCGATGAGCTGGCGGTGGAACGCGTCGCGACGGCGTGCGCCCGGCGACTGCGGGCCCACCTGCGGGACACCACCGAGGTCAGACTGTTGGGCCCCGTCGCGGCACCGATCGCACGGATCAACCGCCGGACACGGTGGCAGCTGCTGTTGCGCGCCAAGCAGCGGGCGCCGTTGCACGGGTTGCTGCGTTGGCTTCGTCGGCAACGCGTGGAGGCACACGGCGTTCGTGTGGGGATTGACGTGGACCCCCAAAGTCTCCTCTAGGTTCACGTGAACCGCTCGCCACCCGGACCGACGAGATGGGGATCGAACGCTACCGATTGGGCTGTGCGATGTGGGGCCTCAAGAGTTGGGTGGGCGAGTTGTTCGCGCCGAACACCAAATCGGCCGAGTTTTTGGCCGCGTACGCGAGTGTGTTCAATGCCGTCGAGGGCAACACGACCTTCTACGGCGTCCCGGATGCCAATAGCGTGGCTCGTTGGCGCGACGCCACGCCGGCCTCTTTTCACTTCTGTTTTAAGTTCCCGCGCCGGATCAGCCACGAGTTGCGGCTGGTGGGTGCGGCGGCAGAGACTCGCGCGTTTCTTGAGGCGCTGGCCCCGTTGGGCCCGCGCCTCGGACCGTTCTTCTTGCAGCTGCCGCCTGAGTTCGACGTGGGCAGCCTGCCCGCCTTGTCGGCCTACTTGCGGTCGCTCCCACCGCAGTGGCGCTACGCGGTCGAAGTCCGCAGCCTGACGTTTTTTCGAGGTGACGCTGAAGCGCGCTTGGTGGAGACGTTGGTTCGCCACGGCATCGACCGCGTCGTCTTGGACGCGCGCGTGCTGCATCGCACCGTGAGCGATGATGACTGGATCGTGGAGTCGAAACGGCGCAAACCAGACATGCCGGTGCGTCGCATCGCCATCGCGGCCAACCCGTTTCTCCGCCTGATCGGCAACGATGTCCTCGCCGATGCCAGCACGTGCGTCGCCTCTTGGGCTCACATCGCGGCCGGCTGGTTGGACGAGGGGCGGACTCCCTACGTGTTTTTGCACAGTCCCGATGATTTCTTTGCCCCGCGCATGTGCACCGCGTTTCACGGGGCATTGTCCGCATGGCGTGATGTGGGGGAGATGCCGCGATGGCCCGGGATGGCCCGGGCGTGCCGGCAGATGACTCTGCTCTAGCCGGCCGAGGCGGTCGGCGCTCGCGTCGACTTGTCGCGCGCAACATCTGCCGGTAGATCGGGCGCGGCCGCAAGGACGGCGTTTGTAGAGCGTACGCGCGCCCTCTATCAATACGCCGATGAATGCCATCCCGGTCGCACGCAAGGCCCGATGGATGCTGACCGTCGTCGGATCGCTGGGACTAGGATGCGGTGCCGCACAGCCTGGTCCGCCCGACCCCAACGACGACAGTCCTCGCGCCGAGCCGCGCTACGCCGTGGAAATCGACGTTCCGCCAGAACTGGGGGCACTGGAGACGAACCGCCCCAATTCGAGCGCGACCGGCACGCTCTCCGTATCGTGCGCGACCTGCCACGGCTCGGGCGGCCAGGTCGACCTCGCGACCCAGCAGGGCCGACCCGCTCACTTGCCGATCGAATTGGCCCACGGAAACTTGACCTGCACGTCGTGTCACGACCGTCAGGATCGAACTCGCCTGCACCTCGCGGACGGGTCGACGCTGCCGTTCGCTGAAACCATGACGCTGTGCGGCCAGTGTCACGGGCCCCAGCACCGCGACTACCACCGGGGATCGCACGGGGGGAAGGCTGGCTACTGGGATCAAACGCGGGGTCCCGCGACGCGCAACCATTGCGTGAGCTGCCACCAACCCCATCGGCCCGCGTACCCGAAAGTCCGTCCCAAACCGGCACCGCGAGATCGGCGACCGCTCGAAGATACGACCGCTAGTACAGGAGGCACGCCATGACCACGCGGCGTACGGCTTTGAAAGTCTTGGGCGCCACGCTGGGCGCGACCGCTTGGGCGGAAGCGATGGCACCGCTGCGAAAGTGGACGCAGGACCTGAGCTTCGACGCCTTCTTGCAAAAGCACTACAAAGAGCTTTCGGCGGTCGAGCGGCAGCAGGTCATCGAGCGCCACCAGAGAGAGACGAAAGCGGAGTACGGGGCCGAGGTCACCATCGCCGATCCCCAGGCGCAGGCCGGCGTATCCTTCGGCTACGCCCTGAACCTGAGCATCTGCATCGGATGTCGCAGTTGCGCCGAAGCCTGTCACGAAGAGAACAATCACGACCGGGCCACTCACAACTCGTACATCCGCGTCTTCGAGATGAATGACCGGAGCATGGATTTCGAGCACGCGACGGTCGATTACGACCATCCCGTGCCGGCGCCCGGCAAGTTCTACATGCCGGTGCAGTGCCACCAATGCGACAACGCGCCGTGCGTGCGGGTGTGTCCGGTCGAGGCGACCTGGAAGGAACCCGACGGGATCGTCGTGGTCGACTACGATTGGTGTATCGGTTGTCGCTATTGTGAGGCGGCGTGTCCGTACCACGCGCGTCGCTTTAACTGGCACAAGCCGGAGATCAGCGCCGACGAGATCAACCCCAACCAGGGCCTACTGTCCAATCGCGTGCGGCCTCAGGGCGTGGTGGAAAAGTGCACATTTTGTCTGCACCGCACCCGGGAGGGGCGCTTACCCGCGTGCCAAGAGGTGTGTCCCACCGGCGCTCGAGTTTTCGGCAACCTCTTGGACGCCGACTCGGAGCTGCGCTGGGTCCTGGAGAATAAGCGAGTCTTCGTGCTCAAAGAGGATTTGGGTACGAAGCCCCGCTTTTTCTACTTCTTCGATGAGTAGTCAGGCCGACGATTTTCCAAGGCGAGCCAAATGGACGCAAAACCCCTGATCGGCTATCCCCGTTTCCTGCTTCGCTGCGTCGGCGTCGCGTTCTCCGGCAACCTGATGTTCTACGCGTGGATGACGTTGCTCACCGCGCTGGCCCTCGTCGGACTCAATGCATTCGCCCATCAGACGGTCGATGGCATGGGCCTGACCAACATGAGCGATCACGTCTCGTGGGGCGTGTACATCGCCAATCTCACCTATGCCGTCGGTCTTGCCGCGGGCGCGGTGATGATGGTCATTCCGGCGTACTTGTACCGCGACAAGGACATGCACGACGTGGTGATCGTCGGCGAGCTGCTCGCGATCACCGCCGTGAGCGTCGCGCTCGCGTTTGTGGTCGTGGATATCGGCCGCCCCGATCGCTTTTGGCACATTCTGCCGCTCGTGGGGCGGTTCAACTGGCCGATGTCGATGCTCACCTGGGACGTGATCGTCCTCAATGGGTACCTCGTGCTCAATCTGCATGTGGTGGGCTACCTCATCTACATGCGCTATCTCGGGCGCAAACCGAATCCTGCTTGGTATCTGCCCTTTGTCTTTCTCTCGATTGCTTGGGCGATTTCGATTCACACCGTCACGGCGTTTCTATACTCGGGGTTGGGCGGACGGCCGTTTTGGAATTCGGCGGTACTGGCTCCTCGTTTCATCGCTTCGGCATTTGTGACGGGCCCGGCGTTTATCATCTTGACCCTGCAGCTGATCCGTCGTTTCTCCAGTTTCCGCGTGGGCGACCGGGCGTTGACCACGTTGCACTCGATCATGCGCGTGTCGATGATTCTCAACCTGTTTTTGCTAGGGGCAGAGGTGTTCACCGAGTTTTACACTGGGGGAAGCCACTCGGCGGGGGCGCACTATCTGTATTTCGGAATCGACGGGAAGGGCGCGCTACAGCCGTGGATCTGGACCGCTATCGGGTTCAACCTTGTCGCGGTCACGCTGATGCTGGCCTCGCACCCGGCGCGCAAAGATGGCCTGCTGCGCATCGATGTGGCGTGTGTGCTCGCCTTAAGCGGGATTTGGATCGAAAAGGGGATGGGCCTGATCGTGCCCGGATTCGTGCCCAGCACCCTGCACGAAGTGATCGAGTACACGCCCAATCTGCTCGAGCTCAAAGTCACGGTGGGGATTTGGGCCTTTGGCTTGGCTCTGTACACCTTGGGCCTGAAGATCGCCATCGCGGTGTTCACCGGCGAGGGGATCCGGCGCGAGGGAGAGGCCTAGCGATGCTTGCCGTTGGCGCCGTGTTGCATCTGGAGCCGTCCGTACAACACGACCCGACGCGGCAAGTCGGGGTCTTGCGGGAGTTGAGCCGCCATCCGGCGATCGAACTCGGGGCAGTCCAGGCCGGACGGGTCCCCGTGGCCGCCCTCACCGAGGACCGTCGCTCCGATCGCGAACTGTGGGACTGGGTCCTGGCTCGGCCGGGGATCTCCCACATCGACATTGTATTCGCCGCAGAAGAACCAGATGCAAAGAAGGAAGCAACCGATGAGTGTTGATCGTCGTACCTTTCTGCAAGCGACCGCCCTCGCGACCGCGACTGCCGCTGTTGCGAAAAGCTCGTCGGCGCGGGCCGCTGACCCCGATGACCCTCGGGCGCGCATGCCCGACGTGAAGTGGGACAAGGCGCCATGCCGATTTTGTGGGACGGGGTGTCACGTCCAAGTGGGTGTCAAGGCCGGCCGGGTCGTTGCGGTGACGGGGGATCGGAAAGCGGACGTCAACCGCGGGCTGCTGTGCATGAAGGGTTACCACGTGGGCCTTGCGCTTTACGGTGAAGACCGTTTGACGACCCCGTTGCTCAAACAAGGTGATCGGCACGTACCCATCTCGTGGGAGCGGGCCATCGAGATCATCTGCGAGCGAGTGGAAAAAGGGCCGAAGGGTTTCGCGTTCTACGGAAGCGGTCAATGGACCATTCCCGAGGGCTACGCGGCGCAGAAGTTCATGAAAGGTGGCCTTCGCTCGAATCATATCGACCCCAACGCTCGCCTGTGCATGGCGTCCGCGGTGACGGGCTTCATCGCGACCTACGGGGTCGACGAGCCGGCCGGGTGCTACGACGATTTGGATGCCGCCGATGTGGTGATCTTGTGGGGAAACAACCCGGCCGAGATGCATCCGGTGCTGTTTTCGCGGATCGTTGACCGTCGCTCGCGAGGGGAGAAGGTGACGATCATCGACATCGGTACCCGGCGCACGCGCTCGACCGCATTTGCCGATCACTTCCTGCAGATGAAGCCCCACGGCGACTTGGCGATCGCGTCGGGCGTGATGCAGATGCTGCTGGCCCGCGATCAGTACAACAAGGACTTCGTGGCGAAAAACTGCGCCTTTCGAGCCGACAGCGATCCTCCCGGCCTCAAGGGCAAAGCGATCACGTTCGACGAGTACCGAGAGCTGATGAAGGTGCATACCGCGGAGGCGTGTGCCGAGCAAAGTGGGCTCTCGGTCGCTGAACTCGAGCTGCTGTGCGGACTGTTTGCCGACCCCAAGCTCAAGATCACGAGCCTTTGGTGCATGGGGATGAACCAGCATACGCAGGGCACGGCCGTGAACACGCTGGTGCACGGACTCCACTTGCTCAGCGGACACTTTGGACGCCCCGGCGACGCACCCACAAGTCTTACCGGCCAGCCGTCGGCGTGTGGCACTGCCCGCGAGGTCGGCACGCTGGCGCACGCGCTGCCGGGCGGGCGGTTGGTGGCCAAAGAGAAGCATCGCGAGCAAGTGGAGGCGGCTTGGAACGTGCCGAAGGGCCGTATCGACCCGAAGCCGGGGTTTCACACCGTCAAGATGTGGCGCAGCTTCAGCTCCCCCACGAAGGAGGAGCGTGATGTGCACACGATCTGGGTGCAGGTGACCAATCCCGCCCAGTCACTGCCGAACCGGGGACTGTTGGTCGACCCCAGTCGAAAGCTCGCCGACAAGTTTCTGATCGTCTCGGACGTTTACCCCACCGAGACCACGAAGATCGCCGATTTGATTCTTCCGTCGTCGATGTGGGTCGAGAAAAACGGAATCTTCGGCAACTCGGAGCGCCGCACTCAACAGTGGTTCAAAATGGTCGAACCGCCGAAAGGGGCTCGCGACGACTGTTGGCAGGTGATCGCCGTGGCGCGCAAGCTGTACGAACGAGGCTTCGCCGGCATGCGCGACAAGGATGGGGAGTTCTTGTTCGACATCAAAGACGCCCAGGGCCAACGGTTCCCGGCTTGGCAGTGGGACCGTTACTACGACCTAAACGTGGACAAGGCGTTGTACGAAGAGTACCGCCAGCTCACGTTCCTCAAGCACAAGCATGTGGCGCCGTACGACGAGTTGGTGAAGAGCCGAGGGCTTCGCTGGCCGGTGGTCGAGCAAAGCGACGGGAGCTTTCGCGAAACCCGATTTCGTTTCTCCGGTTTTGACGACCCCTTCGTCGAGAAAGGGCGAGAGATCCAGTTTTATCACTCCACAAGCGGTGACGATCGGGCGCAGATTTGGTTTCGGCCCTACGTGAAACCCCCAGAGGTTCCAGACGCCGAGTATCCGCTGTGGCTGTGCACCGGTCGGGTGATTGAGCACTGGCATACCGGGTCCATGACCATGCGCATCCCGCAATTGCAGCGTTCGATGCCCCACGCATACGTCGAGTTGAACCCAAAGGACGCCGCGGCCGCTGGCATTCAAAATGGCCAGCGGGTCGTCGTGGAGACGCGCCGGGGCCAGCTCGAGTTGCCCGCGTGGATTGATGGGCGGGGATCTCCACCTGCCGGAACGGTGTTTATCCCGTTTTTCGACGAGCGGCTGGTGGCGAACATACTCACGCTTGACGCCCATTGCCGGTTCTCGAAGGAGCCGGACTACAAGAAGTGCGCCGCGAGAGTGCGGGTCGCGTGAGTGGAGCGACGGATCACGAAAGGAGCCCGAAGGTGCAGGATACACCCGTTCGAAGCCTAAATGTCTTCCTGCTCACGGTGGTCGGGCTGTCATTGGTGGGGTTTGTCGTGGGCGTCGGCGACAATGGGACGGCCGGTCGAGCGCCGCTGCCTCAGGGGCGGGGGGAAGTCGGGGAGCCCGAACCGGACGACGCTCTACCCGTGCGAAGCTATCTTGAATTGCGCGACCGTCCTTGGGGCGAGACGGAACCGGGCTGGCGCGCGACCCGGGCGGCGTTGGAGGCGGACGCGGGGGTCATCGGCAAAACGGGGCTGACTGAGGCGCTGGCCGCCCGTCGCGAGCGACGAGCTTTCGATGGCGCGCCGCCGGTGATTCCCCATCCGATTGGTCAACAAGAAGAGCCGTCGTGCATGGCCTGTCACGAGGACGCGTTGGTCTTGCACTCGGGGCATGTCGCCTCCGCCGTCAGTCATCGGGATCTCAAAAGCTGCGTACAATGCCATCCGGCGACCGCACCGCTGATGCCGTTGGCGGCGGACGACCCACTGCGTGCGACCGCGATGTTCGGGGCGAACACGTTTGCCGGACTCGAGTCGCCGTCGCACGGTCGGCGTGCGCATGCCGTCGCTCCGCCCGAAATCCCCCACTCTACGGTGATGCGGGACAACTGCTTGAGCTGCCATGGCGACAAAGGAGCGCACCCGCTGCGATCCTCCCACCCGGAGCGGCAAAGCTGTGCCCAGTGCCACACCGCTTCGGCCACGCTCGATCAACGCGAGCTTTGGGATCCCCGAGATGGCAGCTAGACCGCGAACGCGAGGTGGGGTGACGCGTCGCGGCTTGTTTGCTGGCCTGCGGCAGCGCGTCCAAGCCCCGCCACCGAGCCGCGGCGAAGCCCAGAGTCGCGCGGTTCCGCTGATCGGCTCGACCGGTGCCGCCCCGTCGCCGGGCGGCGCTGCGTTGGCGAAGCGGCACCCGGTGCCCGTGCTTCGGCCGCCACACGCGGTGGCCGAGGAGGCGTTCCTCCGCGGCTGCACCCGCTGTTTCGACTGCGGTGAGGCCTGCCCGCATGGGGCGATTCAGCTGGCCGGCCCTCGGTTTCGCGGCGCGGCGGGCACGCCGATGATCGACACCGCTCGGGCGGCTTGTCAGCTGTGCCCGGACAAACCGTGCGTGCAGGCCTGCAAACCGGGTGTGCTTCGCGGGGACGTGCCGGTGGCGATGGGAACCGCCCGGATCGATCCGATGGCCTGTCTGGCCCATCGAGGCAGCTTCTGTTCGACGTGCGCGGAGCGGTGTCCGCAGCCAGGCGCGATCGTGGTTCGCGACGGGCGACCGGTCGTCGCCGCCGACGGCTGTGTGGGCTGCGGCGTATGCCAACACGTTTGTCCCGCGCCGTACAACGCCGTGGTACTCGTCCCGGCCTTGACGCGGCCGTCCGCGGTGAACGAAACCGATGCCGGCCATGGATGACGTCGAGCTGCCCAAGCTATACGAATCGGAGCTGACCGCGGCTCAGCTTCGAGAGCTATTCGAGGACCTGGCGGAGGTCGCTGAGGTGCTCGATGTTCTCCTCAAGGGTCACCCGACCGAACGCACCGACGGCCGCCCCGTCTCGTTGAGCGACGCGCGCGAGGCGGTGGAGAACCGGCGGGTTCGCGGGGTCCAGATCCGCTATCGCTTCGACGGGAGCGAGTGGCGAGACTCGCTGCTTATCGCTCCAGGTCGCGTCAAGCTGGTGCGGATGCAGATGCCGGAACTGCCGCCGTCGGCGGGGTCGCGCGATCGCAGTTAGCCGCGAGGCGTCGCAAGCCCGGCACGGATGATGACAAGACGTCACGCGGCGGGCGGGTCGATCGAGTCCGTGTCCGCTCGGGCGACGTCAACCCTCTTCGATGTGGACGTCGCTGGGAAGGTCCGCGGCGCTTCGCGAGCCACTTCACTGGTTGACTCAGCCGCGGCGAAGTCCCTGACGGGATCCGGGCCGCGTGGCGAACTCTCTCGCATTCAGCGGTGACGGGGCCTGGGCACGAAACCAGCCCACACTCAGTACTGCGGGTGGGCTTGACCTGCTAAGGTCGTCAAGATGGCCGTTCCTTCGCCGCGTCCGTGTCGGTTCGTTCTCCTCGGTGTCGGGGTCGGTCTGATCGCGTGCGGCTCTCCCCGACCCGACCCGGGATGGACAACGGAGGCGGGGTCGAACCCGACCACCTCCGCCGACGCGTCCGCGACCATGGGCGACCCAACGTCGGTCTCGGGCGAAACGTCGGCCTCGTCGGACGGCGGGGACACCGATGACCTGGGTTCGTCGACGTCGAGCGAGACCGGCGGGACGACGTCGTCGACGAGTGCTCAGGACCCGGGCACGAGCAGTGACGACACGCAGCCCGAGCCCGACCCTTCGCTCGACGAGCAGTTGGCGGCCGTGTTGTCGATGCTCGAGGAGCCGGCGGTGCCGCTAGAACCTCCGCCGCCCGTCGAGCCGGCCTTGTTTGCGCTGGGTGAGGCGTTGTTTTTCGATCCGATCTTGTCCGGGAACAAAGACATTGCCTGCGCGACTTGCCATCATCCCCAGTTTGGCCTCTCCGATGGACTCGCCTTGGCGCTCGGGACGGGCGCGGTGGGCTTGGGGCCCGAGCGAGCCGACGGTGACCATCCCCCATTTATCCCGCGCCACAGTCAGTCCCTCTTCAATATCGGCGACCCGAGTGTCGTGCGATTGTTCTGGGACGGTCGGGTCGAGGCGCACGCCAACGGCGACCTCACGACGCCGGCTGGTGACTCGCTGCTTCCCGGGGTGTCGGGAGCTTTGGCGGCGCAAGCCATGTTCCCCGTGGTCGACCGCCTGGAAATGCGTGGCCAGCCCGGCGACGTCACCATCTTGGGGGAGGCCAACGAGATTGCCGCGCTGGACGACACGGACTACGCGGGCATCTGGGCCGCGCTCACGGCCCGGCTGGCGGACATCGACGGCTACGTCACGCTGTTTGCCGCGGCTTACCCCGAAGTCGCGCGGGAAGACCTCACATTCGCCCACGCGGCCAATGCCATTGCCGCCTACGAGACCGAAGCGTTCTCGTTCCCCAACAGCCCCTGGGATCAGTACTTGCGCGGCGACACCGAGGCCTTGACCGACGCGGCCAAGATGGGTGCCATTTTCTACTACACGTTCGCGGGCTGCGGTCGCTGCCACAGCGGGCCATTGTTGACGGACCACGAGTTTCACAACACCGGCATTGTGCAACTCGGCCCGGGCAAGTCACCGTCGGTGCCCTATGATCTCGGCCGCGCGAACGTGACCGGCGCGGCCGAGGATCGCTACGGATTCCGCACGCCGTCGCTGCGCAACTTCGTCGTGGCGCCGCCGTTTATGCACAACGGGTCATTGACGACCGTGGGGTCGGTCACGCTCCACTATCGGACCCCGCGTCTGACGGCCGTGAACTACGACCCGAGCGTGTTGCACCCGGACTTGCACGACACGGTGCAGCTCGATGCAGAGCATCTCGATGAACTCCTCGGCGGGTTGGCCGAGGAGTTGTCGTTTTCCAACGGGGGGTCGACGCTGCCGAACGTGATGCGCTTCGTGGAGCACCTCCACGATCCCGCGGTGGCATCGCTACCCGAGCTTCGTCCCACGGCCGTGCCAAGCGGCCTCGAGGTGCCCTAGAACGGGACGATCGCGCCCCTACGGATCGACGCGGACGACCTGGTTGGCGGCCGCGTCCACGTACCACAGCTTGTTCTCCGGGCCGATGGCGATCCCCATAATCGCTTCCGCCGGGGTCTCAATTCGGCCCAGCTCGTCGCCATTGAGGTCCAGCGCGATGATCTCGTTGCTCGCGTGGTCCGACACAAACAACATTCCGTCGAGCAACGCGATCCCGCTGGGCTCGCCGAAGTCGCTGGCCAACGTACTGTACTCGGCTCCCGTCACGCCGCTGTACTCCTGACAGTTGTCCATGTTCCCGGGGAGTGGCCCAGTGTTGGTGCCAGTGGTCGTGTCGAGGACGGTGATCCGGCCGCCGCCGGTGTCCGCGACGTACAGCAGATCGCTGCGTTCGTCGTAGACCAGGTGACCGACGACCTGGGGCACCCGTGTGACGTCAGTGCCGACAAAGCGGCGGATGATGCCGTCGGTGTGATCACTCATGCCGGGCCCGTGGTCTTCGACGAAGTCGTAGCGCACGAGGTCGCCCGCTTTGCCGTCGAACACCCAGTACACGTTGTCTCGTTCGTGCGCGATTCCCATGCTCAGCGGGCTGACGTGAAGCATGTCCATGTGGCTACCGTTGAGCTCGCCGTCGGGGTCTTGGCCCATCACGGCGAAGATATCAAGGTCGGCTGACCATAGCGTCGGGCCCATGAAGCCCGGTTGTGGGTTGCCACCGCTTTCTTGCGAGGTGGCGAAGAAGTTGTCGACGCCGAACGCGATGCCGGAGACTTCGCCCATGAAGTGTTCGTGGCGTCGATCCTGGCGTACTTCGCTGGTTTGTTCGTCGGTGCCGGGATCAGAGACGATGACACACGCCTCGTCGGTGAGATTGACGACCCAAAGCATGCCGGTGTCGGGAGCGAAGTCAAGGTCCCGGGGGAAGTCCAGGCCGTCGCTCTCATCGAGGACCACGGTGAACGTTCCGCCGAGCTGGGGAATGTCGTCATCATCATCATCATCATCGTCGTCGTCATCGTCATCGTCGTCGTCGTCGTCATCGTCGTCGTCGTCGTCATCGTCGTCGTCATCGTCGTCGTCATCGTCGTCGTCGTCGTCGTCATCATCGTCATCGTCATCGTCGTCGTCATCATCATCATCATCATCATCATCATCAT
>QKPP01000113.1 GCA_006508105.1 Myxococcales bacterium FL481
GGGTCGGGCTGCGGGTAGTCGAGCGTGTAGTGCAGCCCGCGGCTCTCCTGCCGACGCGACGCGCAACTGATGATGAGATCGGCCACGAGCGCGATGTTCCGCAGCTCGAGCATGTCTTTCGTCACGCGAAAGCGCCAGTAGTATTCGAGGATCTCCTCGCGGATCAGCTCCACGCGCCGCCGCGCCCGGGCGAGTCGCTTGTCCGAGCGAACAATGCCCACGAAGTTCCACATCAACGCTCGCAGCTCCTCCCAGTTCGCCGTCACCATGACCGCCTCGTGGCTATCGACGGCATCGCCCTCGTTCCACGGCTCGACGTGAGACGGGGGGAGGCGGCTGTGATCGTCGCAGCTGGCGGCCGCGAGGTGAGCCCCGACCACGGCTTCGAGCAAGCTGTTGGAGGCGAGGCGGCAGGCCCCGTGCAGACCCGTCATCGCGACCTCGCCGATCGCAAGCAGGCCGGGGATCTCCGTGCGCGAGTCGCTATCGACCACGATTCCACCGCACATGTAGTGCGCCGCCGGCACGACGGGGATCGGTTCACGGCGTATGTCGATGCCCAGTCCGTGACAGCGGGTGAAAATCGCGGGGAACCGACGCTCGAGAAACTCGGCCTCGAGATGGGTGACGTCGAGGTCGACGTGGCGGCGCCCGGATCGTTTGAGCTCGGCGTCGATCTCTCGCGCCACCACGTCGCGGGGGGCTAGGTTGCCCAGAGGATGCCGGCCGGTCATCAGCTCGCTGCCGTCTTGGCGACGCAGCACGCCACCTTCTCCGCGCATGGCTTCGGTGATCAGAAAGTTCTTTGCGCCGGGGTGATAAAGCGACGTCGGGTGAAACTGCATGAACTCGAGGTTGGCGACGCTCGTGCCGATGCGATAGCCCATCGCAATCCCGTCGCCGGTGGCCACATCGGGGTTGCTGGTGTAGCGGTAGACTTTGCCGGTGCCCCCCGTGGCGAGCACCGTGGTCGGGGCGACGAATGCCTTGACCACGCCCGACTCGACATCGAAGGCGTAGCAACCGAAGCAGCCGCGGCTGCCATCGACTTGTTCGAAGCTCAGAAGGTCCACCGCGATGTGGTTTTCGAGCACGCTGATGTTGGGGTGCGAGGACGCGGCGTCGAGCAAGGCGCGGGAGATCTCGGCGCCGGTGCTGTCGCGGTGGTGCACGACCCGGCGTCGCGAGTGGCCGCCTTCCCGTCCGAGCTCGAACTGCGAGGGGTCGAGCTCGTCGTCAGCCCGGTTCGAGGTGCGATCGAACCGGACCCCGAAGCGATGGGCCAAGTCCGTGACGAGTTTGGGGCCGAGTTCCGCTGCGCGCCGAACGATGTCGGGGTCGCACAGCCCCGCTCCGACGCGCTCGGTGTCGGACACGTGCTGTTCGATGGAGTCGTCCGACGCGAACACGGCCGAGATGCCGCCTTGCGCCCAGCTGGTGTTCGATGCCTCTTTGGCGCCCTTGGTGAGGATGGTGACCGGACCGCGATCGGCGACCTCGAGTGCGAAATAGAGCCCAGCGAGTCCAGAACCGAGTACGACGTAGCGGCTAGAGCAGACAGCGATCGGGTTGCTCACTGCCGGGCAGAGTAACGTAAGCTGCGCGGGTTCGGTTCTCCGGCCGAACCCGAGCCCGCGGTTGCGTTTCCGCGCGGAGGGCGGGCCCAGTGTGGTGGCGACCGTGGCGGGCTCCTCGGCCGTGCGCGCCGGCGCTGCTAGACTTGCCGTGTGGTGAGAACATCCTCCGGCTTGCCGTCTGCACACCAGCTGGCGCGCCTTTCGGGTTCGTTCGGCGCGAGGCAGGGTCGCGCGCGGCCAGTTGGGGCGGGTCGGCAACCCGACTTCGGTCTGCGACGGTATCGACGGGGCCCGTGCGGAGCTTGAGATGGCGGGCCGACCGATCGCACCCCGTTGGTCTCCGTTTTGGCGCCGTTTGGCAGTTGGGCTCGGGGCGGTCGGGCTCGGGTTGGTGGCGCCGACGGTGTCGGGCGAAGGCGGGCAGAGCTACTATCGCTACCGGGACGCCAACGGCGTGCTGCACATCACCAACGTGCCGCGAGGCGACGCCAAGTGGAAGCTGTGGCGGCGCTTTCCCGGCAGCGGCGGCGACCGGGCCGGCCACGCGGCGTCGAAGCGCAAGGCGTCGAACTCAAGTGAGCGGGCACGTCGCTACGATGGCTTGATCCGCGAGGCGAGCGAGCGTTACGAGCTTCCCCCGGCGCTGGTGCGAGCGGTCATGCGAACCGAAAGCAACTTTCATCCCACGGCCGTCAGCTCGGCGGGGGCGATGGGCCTGATGCAGCTCATGCCGTCCACCGCGAGGTTTTTGGGGGTGAGTCGCCCGTTCGAGCCCCGACAAAACGTGATGGGTGGAGCCAAGTTCTTGCGCCTGCTGGCCAACCGTTTCGACGGAGACATGGTGCTCGTGCTGGCGGGCTATCATGCCGGCGCGGGCGCCGTGCAAAAGTACGGCGGCGTGCCGCCCTACGAGAGCACCCGTGCCTACGTCAAGGCGGTCCTACGACGATACTACCGTTACGCGCGGCCGAAGGCGCCAACGGGGCAGACGGGCGACGTGCGGCGTCGGACCCCGGCTCGGTTCGTCGCTGAGTAGCGGCACGACTCATCCCGGCCCGAACCACGAGACTCGCGCACTGTCGGGCTCGGGCTGGCTGGCGCAAGGCAAAACCGTTAGGCTCTCGCGCCACGTGAGGCGTGTCTGCGCATACTCGGGAAGGGCTTCGCTAGCGATGGCGAGTGGGGCCGGGGCAGCTTGGGCGCGCACCGTGGACGGGGGCGTGTGAGCCGGCTAGACGCCCTCAAGCGTGAGATCCTCAACTTGCCCAATCTGATCACGATCGGGCGGGTGTTCATGATTCCGCCGATCTGCCTGCTGATCGACCAGCGGGATCCGGCGCTCAACTTCGCCGCGTTCTTGTTCTTTCTCATCGCCAGCGCCATGGACCTGCTGGACGGTTGGCTCGCGCGCCGGCGCAACCTGGTGACTTTCTTCGGCAAGTTCATGGATCCGCTCGCCGACAAGGTGATGGTGATGGCGCTGATGGTCTACCTGGCGAACGAGGGGCGGATCGAGCCGTGGGTGGTGGTGGTGCTGTTGGGCCGCGAGTTCTACATGAGCGGGCTGCGGACGTTGGCGCTCGGGGCCGGGGTGGAGATCGTCGCGGATTCCGGTGGCAAAGCCAAGACTGTGTTTCAAATGATCGGGCTGAGCTTAATTCTGCTCTACGAGACCTACGTGGATCCTCTCGGGTATGAGATCAGTTTTCATCGCGTGGGTCTGGCCCTCTTGTATATGTCGCTGTTTTTGTCGCTCGTGAGTGCCTATGCCTATACCCGCGGCTTCGTCGAGCAGCTCGGGCGCTCCGGGGCGCCCGGCGAGTGACCGAACTGCGGGACGAGCTTGGGGCCCGGATCTGCGGCTTGGCGGCCACTCGTGCCCGAAGCGGTTTTGCGTGGCTCGACGGGGTGCCCGGGCGCAGTTGGCTGGGGATGGCGCCCGCCGAAGAGGTCGCGGGGGAGAGCCTCGATTTGCTCGATGGTGTGGAGCAGCGTTGGCGCGAGGGTCGGGACGAGGTGTGGGTGGGATGGTTGACCTATGATGTGGGCGCCGCCCATTTGCGAGGTGAAGCCGCTCCGGCCGGCCCACTGGCGTCGGTCTGCTTGCGGCGATACGACGCGGCGTTGCGCATCGACGGGGGTCGGGTCTCGGAGATCGGGCGGTCGGCGGCGGCGGTTGCCGCGGATGTTCGCCGAGCCGCTCCGCTGTCCGACGCTCGTTGGCCGCTCGGTTCGTTGCGTCCGCGCTGGTCGCCGGCCGAGTACCGGCTCCGGGTCGAGCGGGCCAAGCGACACATTGTGGCCGGCGACACCTATCAAGTGAACCTGTCGCAGCCGTTTGTGGCCGAGTGGACGGACCGCGAGTGCCCCCTCACACGCCGCGTCGCGAGCTTGTATCAGCAGCTACGGACGGCCACCCCGGCTCCGATGGGCGCGTTGTTGGATACCGGCGACGCATGGATCGTCTCGAACTCACCTGAGACGTTGCTGAGCGTGCGGGTCGACCGGGCCGGGCACGACGTGGCGCGCAGCTGGCCGATCAAGGGAACCCGTCCGCGGGCGACGACGCCGGCCCGCGATGCGCTGGCGATCGCGGAGCTGCAGGCCAGCGCGAAGGACCGGGCGGAGCACACGATGATCGTCGATCTGGTGCGCAACGACCTCGGGCGGGTGGCACGACCGGGGTCGGTTCGGGTCGATCGGTTGGCCGACGTGCTGACGTTGCCTACGGTGCACCATCTCGTCAGTGAAGTCCGCTGTTCACTGGCGCAAAACTGGTCGCTGGCCGAGCTGTTCGCGTCGGTGTTCCCGGGAGGGAGCATCACCGGGGCGCCGAAACGTCGGACGGTTGAGATCATCGATGCACTCGAGGCGGAGCCGCGGGGCGTGTATTGCGGGGCCATCGTGCTGTTGTCGCCCGAGGGGATCGACGTGAGCATTCCGATTCGCACGGCGCTTGCCGGCGAGCGGCACCTGGCCCTGCGAAGCGGTGGCGGCATCGTCTACGACTCCGATCCCGAACAAGAGCGCCTCGAGACGCTGGCGAAAGCGCGGGCGTTCGCGGCGGATCTCCGCGCTGAGCGCTCGGGTTCGGGGGACAGCGGCGCGGGAGCGGGATAGCCGGCGCGCCGGCGATGCTATGCTGCACGCCGCGTGAAGCACGAAATCCGACACGACCTCGAACCCGACTTGGCCAAGCTGGCGGCGACGAAAGCCGTCGAAGCCTATCGAGAGCGCTTTTCTCAGTACAAGTTCAGCGAGCGGTGGGTGGACGACGCGAAGATGGCCTTTGACTTCTCGGTGGCGGGGAAGACGCTCGAGGGCACGCTGGCCGTCGGAGCGTCCGCCTACGAACTCGAACTCGATGTCCCGTTCGTCTTCCGAGTGTTTCGCGGGAAAGCCGTGGAGATCATCGAGCGCGAAGTCAACAAATGGGTGGGGAAAGCCCGGGCCGGCGAGTTGGATGAGCCGTCGGCGTCGAGCTAGCCGCGTTGGCATCGGCCCCGCGCGATTGCGCCGGTGCCCGCGGGCCCGAGACCACCGCTAGGGGTCGACCGGCGCGGTCGAGTTGGCGAGGCCGTCGGTGCCGGTGTCCTCGGCCATGGCTCGTTCGGCTTGCTGGCGGGCTTTCTCTTCGGACCACAGGTGCACGAGGAGCAGACCGACGCCGCACACCAACGCCGCGTCGGCGATGTTGAAGATGGGCCAGTAGCGTCCGCTGTCCCAGTGGTAATAGAACTGGATGAAGTCGACGACGCCGTATCGCTCGACGACTTGGCCGTCGAGAGGGACCTCGAGCCGCCGCACGAAACGATCGTGAAGGTTGCCCAGGGCGCCGCCGGCAATGAGTCCGATGGCGACGAAGCCGTATCGCCGCTGGGCAGACAGGTGTAGTGCCAGCCAGCCCATGTACACCAGCGCCAGCAGCGTGACCGCGATGAAGAACACGCGCGACCACGCGGCATCTTGCAGCAGGCTGAACGCGGACCCCGTGTTGAACCCGAACTTGAAGTACAAAACCTGTTCGAT
The DNA here is from genome assembly GCA_006508105.1 of Myxococcales bacterium FL481. Lineage (GTDB taxonomy): Bacteria > Myxococcota_A > Polyangia > Nannocystales > Nannocystaceae > FL481. The sequence goes on from QKPP01000113.1 coordinate 5,607, forward strand.
CAGGGCGACGCGCTGGCCGTCCCGTAGAGCGTCCCAGGCCCACTGCTTGGACCACAGGTCGGCGACGAGAACGAGGATAATCACTGCGACGACCAGCATGAGCCGCGAGCGTCGAGCGTGGGCGTCGTTGGCGACTTGTGTCATAGCGGTTGGCTCGCCGCGGGGTGCGAGGCGACCGGCACATTAGCGCAGGCGATCGCAGCCCACAACGGCAGCCGAGACGGCGTGACGCTCCAATCGCACGGAGACCGGCGTGGACCGGCGCTTGGGGGCCGGTCTGGCGCAGTTGTCAGTGGCGGCGCTTGTCGTACCACAAACCGATGATTCCGACCGTGACCAGCCCGATGCTGACGATTTGTGAGCCTGACAACCACAGCTGATGGTCGGGGGGGAGCGCGAGGAGGGAGGCGACGTCGGCGTGCGCGGCGGGCCAGACGAAGGTCCGGTCGGAGGGCGCTCGCCATAGTTCCGTGATCGATCGCAACCCGCCATAGCCGAGCGCCCAGGCGAACGCCGGCTGAAAGCTTGGGCGAGGTCCCCGGCGACGACGCGAAGCGATCACGAACCCCGCCACGAGCACGAGCCCCGCCGCTTCGTAGAGCTGAACGGGATGCAGCGGCGGCGTCACGTTCCCGGGATTGGCGAGGCCCGTGGCGATGCGCTCGGCGTAGGCGATCGACCCCGCCGGATAGGCCAGACCAAAGCCCGGCCGGGTGGACGGCGCGCCATAACAACACCCCGCGAGGTGGCAACCGAGCCGGCCAAAGGCCTGGCAGATCGCGATCCAAGTCAACGCCACGGTGACGACAATCCCCGGCGATACGCGATAGCGGCGGGCGACCCACCACAGGGCCAGGCCTGCCCCGGCGGCCGAGCCATAAAAAACAAAGCCGTGCGTGGCCCCGAGGCCACCGTCGCTGGAGAGCCAAACCGGGATTTTTCCGCCGGCGAACGCTCCGATGAAGACCGCGAGGTAGAGGTCGAGCACGGCGACCAGGGGCAGTCCGCGCTGGCGCGCGTCCCACCATACCCCCGGAAACGCCGCCAGCATCCCGAGCAAAATGAGGGTCCCGTAGGCGTTGATGGGGCCCCACGGCGCCTCGAAGAGCACGGGTCTCATCGACGACCGACCCTGTGGCGAGGGGGGGAGATCGTTTGAACAACCAACCAGGCGAGGGCCACGACGATCGCCGCGTCTGCGAGGTTGAACGCTGGCCACGTCCGTCCGGGTCCGTACGACACCACGACGAAGTCGATCACGCCGTGGCGCGGGATGTCGAGGTAGCGGTGCTGGCTCGCGATGGCGTCGGCGATGGCAGTGGGGTGCTCGAGGAAATCGGCGAACGTGGCCTCGCGCAACCAGTCGATGCGACGCGGGTGGTTGCGGATCAGGCGATCGATCAGATTGCCCGCGATCCCTCCGGCCCCAAGGCCAGCTGCAACGCGCATCGCCGGAGTTTCGGCGCGCAGGCCCAGCCGGATCAAGATGCCGAGCCCCACCGAGGCGGCGACAAAGAAGCCGAGGGGGGCCGTCGGGTGGCTCGCGGCGAGGCCGAACGCCGCCCCCGGGTTGAACGCGAACGCGAAGGAGACGAGTCCATCGCCTGCGACCCGACCGGGGGCGCCGCGAAGCGTGTTCCAGGCCCAAGCCTTGCTCGCTTGATCAAGGCTCAACGTCAGCGTCATGACCGCGAGGACCGGCGCGATCGATCGGCCGATGGACGCTGCCGCGGGGGTGGTCCCACTCATGCGAGCCCGCAGCGCCGGCGGAGCCACCACTCCCCGGCCAAGGCGGTGGTGAGGATCGCCAGCCACAACCAGCCGCCGCTGAACTGCCACAGCGGGTAGTCGCGGCGAGACTTGAGTCGGCTGCGCTGGGCCGCGGCCGACGGGGGGGCGACCGCGAGACGTTCGGGAAGCTGGTCGTTGTCGATGGCGACCAGTGCTTCCCCACCCGTCGCCTGCGCCAGGCTGCGCAGCGTGGCCGCCCCGCGGTCGGCGTCGATCCGGGCGAGCTCACGCACCGGCGCTTCGACGAGGAACACTCGTCGAGCTCGATCGATGGGGGCGTCGGTCGAGGCCCCGCGGCGTTGCGCCGTCAGTTCGTAGGCGCCGCGCGGGAGGTCGGACAACGTGCTTTTGGCCCGGCCGCTGGCGTCGGTGGTCCACTCGCCGTTTTGGGCTTCGGCCGTCGTGTCCTCGTCCAGCGGACGCAGCTGCCAGTCCACGACCACGCTCGGCTCGGGTGCGTAGCTGGGGCCGAGGGTGCGCACTTGGACCGTGACGGGGTCGCCGACGCGGTACGTTGCCCGATCGAGGTCGAGGATTAGCCGCTCGGAAGACGCGTCTCGAAGCAACCAGCGCACCGCGCCCAGCCAGAGCAGGTCGAACGGGCGAGACCCGTCGATCAACGCGAGGTCTGGAGCAAACCCGAGTCGCCAACTGGCCCCGGTGGCCAACACCATGGTCCGCCCGTGCCCCGGTTCGGCGACGGCCAGGACCGGCGCGGGTTGACCGTCCGCTCCGCGCACGTCCGGATGGGCCAGCAAGGTGGCGGCCGCGATGTCTTGGGACCCCGAAGCGTGGCCGGTCAGGTTGAAGTCGTCGAGTTCGGGCAGACCCTCCCATTCGCCTTCGGCGCGCGAGATCCAGGCCGTGATGGGATGCCGGCGACCCGCCTCGGTGAGCTGCGGGCGGTAGGGGGAGCGATCGACGCCAGTGGGGCGCCGAGTTTCGACGGGCAACAGCGAAGCGAGCTGGGGGGCCGCGTAGTCTCCGGTCGCCAGGCCGAGCCCGCCCCCGATGACCACCAACGCCCCGCCGTCGCGCACGTAGCTGGCGATGTTGTCGAGATACGCCCCGTAGCGGACCGCGTCGAAGTTGTGCAGGACCAGCAGATCGAACGAACCCAGCTGGTCGTAGAACAGCTCGTCCGTGGGGAACGCGATCAGGCTGAGCTTGGCGGTGCGATCCTCACGCTCGCTGTCCTCCCAGTCGCGCAGAATGTAGTAGCTGAGCAGCTCGACGTTGGGGTCGCGCTTGAGCAATGTACGCAGCGCCCGGACGTCCCAGTTGGGCCGCCCGGCGACGTGGAGCACCCGTACCTTGTCGCGCAGCACGTTGACCACGAACGCTTGGCGGTTGTTTTGGTTGGTCGCTTCACCGGCGTGCTCGGGGACTCGAAACTCGTAGACGAACTGGCCCACACGATCCGGGGCTCTCTCAAACTTCACGGTTGTCTTCGCACCGTCCTCACCCAAGGTGATCGGCTCGAAGGCGATCGGTTGGCCGTCGCGGAACAGCTCGACGTGCGTCTTTTCGCCGGCGAGACCGTGGGATTCCACGTCGACCTCGAACGTCACGACGTTTTCGACGAAGGCGAACTCGCCGCAGCGCAGGGCGGCGATGCTGACGTCGACCAGCGCCGGGGCGCCGACATCGAACGTGGTGATCGGTACCCCCGCAGCGGTGGCGGTCTCGAGCAGTTGGTCACGTTCGGCGTCATCGCTAGCCACGAGTCCATCGGAGATCACGACCACCGCGGAGAGGGGGTCGTCGCCGAACGAGGCCAGCGCGGCGCCGAGTTGTGATGCCTCGCCGTGTGGTGCTTCGTGCCACAGCGCCTGAGGATCTGACCCACGGTCCAACGCGCGGGCGGCATTGCGGCCCGACTCGTGGACCGCCGGGCCCGCGGCGAAGTGGCGCACGTCCCAATCGATCCCTCGACGCGTCCAGGCCTGACGCGTGGACTCGGCAGCTTGCCAATGACGCTCAGCTCGGACAAATCGCGGTGTGGGCTCGGCGTTGGGGCTGGCGGCGTCGGGGATGCCCATGCTTGCGGAATCGTCGACGAGCACTGCGACCCGCTGTCGTGCGGGGGAGCGCGCTTCGACCCGCAGCGAGAGCTCGAAACCGAGAACGACGATCGCCAGCAACCCGATCGTTCGGAGCGCGGCCGCCAACCACAGTGCTCGGGCCTGCCGCCGCGCTGCCGGTTGGCTCGCGTGGCGGCGGCGCGCGAGCTCACGGGTGACTTCGAGAACGGCAAATGTGGCGACCGCCAAGACGCCGGCCGCGAGGAGGGGATGGGGCAGGTGGCCCGCGACCAGTGTCCACTGCGCGTTCATTTCCACCGCCTCGACCGCAACAACGTCTCGACATGAGCTCGGTCAGATTTGTAGTCCGTACACGTCGCGTACAGCAAGATGTTGATCGCCAACCGAGTGGCCCACTCACGTTGTCTGGCGCCCCCCGGATGGCAGATGTGAGCGTGTAACCCGTCGGCGTTGCGGGCTAGCGCACCGCCAAGATCGTGCGGGATGAACAACACCTTGATCCGGCCCTCTTCTTGGACCGCGAGCAGGTGGTCACTCGCGCGCGTTCGGCCAGCTGGCGTATCGATGATGTAAAACGAGCGGTACAACACGTGCTCGCCACTGAGCCGGGACAGTTCACTCCCCGGCAGCGCGCGAGCGACGAGGTCGCGGACGTCGCGTTCGAACGTGCTGTCGGTACCGCCATCCGCCGCGTCGAAGACGATCATCCCCCCGAAATCGACGAAGCGTCGCAGGGTGGCCTCGGCGCGTCGATCGAACGGCGGCAGCGGCCCGTCACCCGCGACGTAGAGAAACGGCGTGGCGAACAAGTCCGGGTCGTCGAGTTGGACCACCACCGGTTGGCGCAAGACCTCGACCCGCGTACGGAGGCGAGTCTCGAGTCCCCACTCGCGCAAAGCTCCGGGCCGGGGGTTCCACGCGCCCGCGTACTGCAGTTGCGGCAAGGCGAGGTGCAGCGGTTCCGCCTCGGGCGTGGTGCGGGCGAATCCAGCCTGACTCGAGGCCGCC
>QKPP01000097.1 GCA_006508105.1 Myxococcales bacterium FL481
CGCAGAATGTCCCGCCGGACGCTGTCGGTGACCGGGAAGCGCAGCAGGCGCTCGCGGAGCTCCATCCCGAAGCCCTCAGTCAGGTGTTCGGCTGCGCTAGTGTCCGTCTGGGGGCGCGCAGGTTGGGGGGCGAGCAGCGCGTCCCGCACTTTGCTGATGGCGCCGTAGTCCATGGTGACGAGCGCGGGCGACCGATTCGATGATTGGCGCCAGGCGCGCTGAATCGCGCGCTGCACCATCGCAGCAGCTTCGCTGAGGGTGGGTGGGTTGGTCATGCTCCCCTGCTTTCGGGTAGCGCTGCTAACGCGCTGTCTGCTGCGTAGAACGTCCATGTGATCTGGCGCCCGTCCCATGATTCCTCTCTGCGGACTGACGCCGACCGGCTTGCAAGCGATTGGAGCTCAGCTTGGAAGGCCGCAAGCTCGGTTCTGGACATGGCCATCAGTGCAGATCGGTAGATGGTGATTTCTGCCCGTTCTTGGTTCACGCCGTCCTCCCCTCGCGCCACTTCGCGTTGCGCCCCTCGATGGGCGGGCCGAGGTGGACGTCGGGGGCGAGCGCCGGCAGCGCGAGGCAGATCGCCCGGAAGTTGCGGAGGTTGGGGACTTCGCCTTGCTCCCATCTGGCGATGGACGTCGGGTGGACGCGCACTTCGTGGCCCTCCATCTTCGTCCGAATCCGCATCAGTTCCGCGACTTCGGCCTGATGAAGGTGCCCCCGATGCCGCTCGACGGCGTTCCCCCAGCTGGTGTTGATGTGCTGAAGCGCCGTATTCGACCGGCGGCGGGCCCTGGTCCCGCGATTCATGATCGTCTCGTGTAGTTCTCGGATGGTCATTCGCTCGCCTTTCGCTGTTGGTCTTCGCTCCCGTAGATCTTGATTTTCGGCTTCCACAGCCGCCGCCGCGCGCCGCGCGCATCGTGGCCCCAGACCTGCCGCCAGGCCCAGAGCTCCAGCCCGCCGGCCTCGAGGATGGCTGCGTAGTGCTCGCTCGCTCGGATCTTCGCATCCCGCGCGCTGAAGCTCGCGCCAGCGCAGGCTTGGATTCCGACGTAGCGCCCGTCGCGGATGGCGAGCACGTCGATGATTCCGAAGAGGTCATGCCGAACGCGGGCATGCGAATTCCATCGCTCGACGACCTGGGCTATCGCGCCCTGCTTTTTCAGCAGCGCGAGCGTGCGCTGGGTGGGGCTGGCCTTGCTCAAAATGGCAGTTCTCCCGGCGGCTGCGCCCATGGGTCGTCAGGGTCAGCTTCTGCCGGCACGTAGCCGTCCAGCGGGCCGAGGTCCGCGCAGAGTTCCGCGAGCTGATCGACGGTGGGCAGGATGGCCCATGCCGCCGAGTTGAGCGCTGCGATCAGCCGATTGAGGTCGACAGCGACGGGGAATAGCCCCTGCTCGCGCGCTGCCATCTGGACCAGCCGATACCAGCCGCGCACGTAGACCGCCCGCGCGCCGGACACCAGCACAGCTTCCGTGGGCTGGTTCTGGTCGATGCGGTGCCAGATGTCTTTGACCTGGCCTTCGATCTGGCGCCGGTCCTCGTCCGAGTTCCGGGAGTCATCGAGCCCGTGGGCTGCGGCGAGGTAGCGCTGCCGGATGCCCGAGAAGCCGGGCGAGCCGCAGGCGCGGTCTGCGGTGCCTGTGCACACTACGAGCGCCTCTGATAGCCCTCCCAGCGAAGTTGTGCCCAGCCGGGACACTGCCCCGTCCCCACCGCACAACTCGCAGCCTGGGGGCATTGGAGGGCCTACAGCGGGCATATGGGCGGCATCGCACTGGGCGAACGGGCCGCTGCACTCCCGCCGGTGGGTCGTCATGGCGAATTGCAGGCGCATCGCCTCGAGTTCTGCTCTGGTCCCGTCAAGCACTTCCAACGGCTTTCCCCCTGGCTAGGTCTTCGATCAGCTTCTGCGCCCGTGGATTGCTGGCCACAATCTTCGGGCGTCCGTCGATGCCAGGGCGATCCCGGTCAAGCTCTGCGCTCTTGCGCTGGGGCGGGCGATAGCTGCCGACGCAGGCTTTGATATAGCCGAGGACGTGCCCCTTGCCCTGCGCCAGCGCCTGCTCAATGGCGTAGGCCCATGCAGCAGGCGGGTGAATGCGCTTCGCCAGTTCAGCCTCTATCGGCCCGAGCAGTCCGTTCACCAGCGCGCCGTTCGTGACCCTGCCGGTTTTGTTGGACTCCGCCCGTGCGCTGGCCAGCCGCTCCACCAGCTGCCGCTGCGACGCCCCCCCGAGCGCTTCTGCGAGCCGCGCCTTTGCTGCCTCGACCTGCCCGTCAGTGATCGGCTGCGCTTTCTGGCTCCCGCCGCGAGGCTTGGCCTCGCCCCGCTCCGGGGGGGTAGGGGGGGTTGTGGTGTTACGTGGTGTGGTGTGGTGTGGTGTTGTCGTTACGGCGTTACTTTGCGTTACGTAACGTTTGTGCGTTACGCCGGAGGGCTGCTCCGTTACGGCGTCACCTTCTCGCTGCCGGTCTCGCCAGCGCTGCTGACGGGCTGCGTTCGTGCGGTCACCGTTGAATCGCGCCCAGCCGTTAATCGCAAGCGAGCCATCAGGTTGGACAGTGGTCAGCCCTTCCTCCCCCTCTGCGGCCGCGCTCTCTGCCTGCGCCGCCAACTGGGCGAGCCCAGCTCGCGCGAATGCATCCGGCATCCCGCAATGGGCCGCCAGGAACCGCGCAGTCCAAAACTTCCGGGGGATCTCGCCGCTTTTCCCGAAGAGCTTGCAGATTCTCAGAAGCCGCTCGAAGACGACCGACGCCTCAAAGCCTGCCTCGATCATGTCCGGGTGCCGGTCATACGAGGCGTCGACCCGAATCCAGTGCTGTCCCGCCATCCCGCCCCCCTATCCGGCCCTGCGGCGCGCCCGTCGCGGCTTCAGGTCTTGGACCTCTGGGGGCCCGAACTCATCGATGAGGTCCGCCAGCGTGATGCCGGCCCCGTGGTGGTTCAGCACAGCGACCGCGCCCAGTAGAGCTCCAGCAGATCGCGTCGGCGCCTGGAAGCACAGGCGATGCAGCGTTGCCTCTGCGAGACCAGCCTGGGCAGCGATTGCATTCTGCCGCAGGCCCAGCTCGCGGGCTTTCGTCTTGATGATCGTTTCCATACGGCGAAGATATCCGTGCGTAGAAAGTTTGGCAAATGGAATCTTTCGCTATTGACATTCTTTCGCGGGAGAAATAATATGCAGAGGAGCGATGAAGAGAGAGCGCAGAGCACAGCGAAAGGAATCAGCGATGCAGACCGAGCACATCTACTCAGCCAAAATCGAATATGACGAGGACATTAGCGCTTTGACCGTCCGCGCCTATTGGGAACTCCCGCAGCATGGCCTAGTCGGCATCTACAACTGGGCGCTTTTCTCGAAAGAAGCGCGCAGCCCGAAGATGCAGAAGCTCGCAGGGCGCCTCGCTGCTGCCGTCGAAGCTGGCGCCGCGCTGCATAGCCCTGAATTGAAGACCCGCGACGACGGCACGTTTTTCGGCCATTGCCAGACGCGCGTGCATCGCACGTTGAATGCTGACCTCAAGCGGCTGGGGTTTTGAGATGGCACGCAAAGACGATCAGCAGCGCGAAGACTCTGCCGCACTTATCTGGGTGCCTTATAGCGCTGCGCCTGATATCGAGCCATCGCAATGGCAGCCATGCAAAGAGCAGCACGACTGCTTCGAGAATGCGCGGCATCACTTTGACGAGGATTCGGTGCTCAGTGACTGGTATGACTGCGCCATCTGCGGCGAATTCCTGCAAGCGGGATGAGCGATATGCATGACCTACCGAGGCAGCGCCACGTGCGCCACTGCCTGCTGCACCACAGCGACAACCTCGACCCGCTCGAAGGCGCGATCTGCCCCAGCTGCGGGAATGCGCCGCGCGAGCATGACGAATACGGGCGCGGGATCCTGACGAAGCGCGGGACCCACTACTCGCAGATGAAGCAGCAATGGGCTGCGAAAGACGCTGAGAAGGCCGCGCGGGCGCTTGAGGCTGCATACCTGCTGCTGCCCGAAGCTGATCCGCTGGCCGATGAACTGATGGTGCTGGAGGCGAAGCTAGACGGCATCGTCGCACGCATCAGCGCCCACGTCGCGCTGACCCGCGCAGCGCTGGCGCAGAGGACGAAGGACTACGACGCGGCCGAAGTCGCAGCGCTGAGGGCCGGTGTCGAAATGCGGCTGCAAGGCCAAGCGAATGAGAGGGGATCCAATGTCTAACGGACCACGACGCCGCGCGCTGACGCCGGTCCAGCCGGACGCGCGCACTGCAATCGAGGAATTGAACAAAGCCGCCGCCAAAGGTCGCTGGCCGCAGAAGCTGAGCCGCGAAGAGAAAGGCTACGTCTGGCACGTCGCGCGCTCGCTGGGGCTGAACCCGCTGATGGGTGAGGTGCTGATGCTGGGCGGCAGCCTCTACGTCACCCGCGTCGGGCTCCAGAACGTCTCGCACAAAGACCCGGAGACCGCGCCGAAGAGCTTGGTGCCTGAGCCTTGCACAGACGAAGAGCGGCGCGGGCTTGGGATCGACCCGACCTGCGACACTCCGGGCCCGAATTACGTCTACGCATTCAAGTGCACAGTTCACAAGCGCAACGGGGATGGGCCATTCATCGAGTTCGGCTCTGCCTGCGTCAAAGACGTGGGGCTGAAGCCGCCCAACCCCAAAAACCTGGCCGCGATGGCGCGCACTCGCGCGACGAATCGAGCGCTGCGAGCGGCCTACGCCGTCGCCATGACGTCATTCGAAGAGCTCGACACCGCGACCGCTCAAGAGCCCGCCCAGATGGCCGACTGGCAAGAGGTCGTCGGGCCGGATCCTCACCCCAAGGCTGAGCCCGAACCGCCGGCAGAAGAGCAGCCAGCGCCTGAGATGACCGAATCCGAAAAGCTCGCTGCCCAGCGCCAGGAATACATCGACGCGGGCGAAGAGCCGCCCGCCGAATTGTTCCCTGCTGACTCTTCGGATGGTTCAAAATAATGAAGGCCCCCGGAACTGCGAAGAGATCCCGGGGGCCTTGCGCCAACAGCGACGAAAGCGCGGAGCCATGATTGCACTATCTTTCAGCCGCATTCAAGTCCTCCGGGAATGCCCGGGGCAATTCAGGATGCGCCACGTAGACCGCCCCAGAGTCGAGGGCGAGGTCTCTTTCCCAATGGAGTCGGGGCGCCTGGCTCACGACATCTTCGCCCTCAACGTGTCCAGCCATGAGCGGACGCCCGACGAGATGGAGGAGTTCGCTCGGGGCTATCTGGACGAGACGCGCAACCCCGCGCTGATCGCCGACGTGGTCGCCCTGGCCCGCAAGTTCGCCGGGCGAACCTTCCCAGATGGCACGCTGGCTGAGCACCGGCTGGCCTTCGCTCGCGACTGGTCGCCCCGCGACTGGGTCTCGCCGGATGTCGGGTTCCGCATGATCCTCGACATCTGCGCCCCACACGACGGCTACACCGAGATTCGCGACTTCAAAACCGGCTGGGCGAAGCCGACTGACGAAGAGCTCTGCGAAGACCTTCAGCTGCCCATCTACGCCTACGGCGCGCTGAGCGCGAGCATGGCCGCCATCGACCTCCCCGTCCGGCTGGTCTGGGATTACGTGCGCCACCACGACATCATCGAGGTCGAGCTGACAGTGGGCACGCTCCAGCGCGCCCGGCAGGAGGTCGACGACGCCTGGGACGAAGTCGACCAGCGCGAGCGGGACGACGATTGGCCGTTCACGCCAGGGCCGCACTGCGTCACCTGCCCCATCCGGGCAAAGTGCCCAGAGGTGGCGAAGGTGCGAGGGACGTCCGGCGTCGCCCACCCGACGCGCCCCAGCGAGGCGAAGCGGGTCGCCCGCCGGCTGAGCCTGCTGCGAGCTGCGGCCAACGTCGCAGAAGGCGCGCTGACCCGCTACGTCGAAGCGCGCGGCCCCATCCCGGTCGGCGGCGGGAAGGCCTACGGACCGCACGATGTCGACGGGGAGCAAGTCCCGGATGATGCTGGGCAGATCATCGACGCCCTCAAAGACATGGGGCTGACTGCCGATGAGATATTGGATGCGCTGCCGCTGTCCAAGTCCAGCCTCGAGAAGGCCTGCAAAGCGCTAGCGCCAGGTCGAGGGAAGTGGAAAGGCCTTTGGTCTGCCGCCGTCGAGCCGCATCTAGAGCGCAACGGCGGGACGCGGACTGGATTCTACAAGCCGAAATGATTTCGCGCCCTGGGGACATGTGGCGCGGAACGCCCTTCCCCCTTTCCAGGACGGGTCTGGGGGGAGGGCTCCCCAGGGCAGCCGGAGGCAGCGATGAGAAGAGCGAGCCTGATGTGCGTGGTGTGCGGCGAGCTTTACCCCGACGGGGAAGCGCCGCGCCCGATGCGCGATTCACGACGGGACCACTGGCGCAATTCGGGGTTCTGCCTCGACTGCTGGACGTCCCGCACCATTGCCGGCCAGGAATGGGCCAGCGCAACTCAGAAGCCAACAGCGACAGGAGCTCCACATGCCGAACTTTGAGACCGTCCGGCTACGCTGCCAATTCCCCCCGATGACCCGGGGAGAGATTAGCCCCGATGACCTCGACCAGCTGGCCGCAGTCGCGCTCGAGCACGGGCGCAACAGCCCAGAGGCGAACGAACTCCGGGCGAAGCTTGGCATCAGCGTAGAGAAAAAGCAGGCGATCACCTGCCCACGTCAGCTCAAAAAGCCTATGGAGGCTGTGCTGAACTACCCCGGCGCGACGACCGAAGAGGTGCGAGCGCTCTGCGGGTTCTACATCGACACCACTCGGCGGCAACTGCGACAACTGGAGCGCTACGGGTTCGTCTACCGCAAGAAAGGCAGCAAGGCAGTGGACTCTCACCGCTGGTTCCCGGTCATGCTTCAGCGGGACGAGAATGCGCCGCGCGTAGAAGAAGGCCCGTGATGCCTGACCAATGCCCCCCGGGGGAGTGTGAATGGGCGCTTGGTGCAGAGGACGACGCTTGGTCCTTCGAGTTTCACTGCACCATCTGCTACGAGCATGTAACACCCCTCAACCCCACCGAGGTCCGCGAGCTGATGGAGCGGGCGGGTATCCGATGCTACCGGGCGGGCTGCGCTGACTCGGGGAAAGAGTCATCCGACACACTGCCTTTGTCTGTGGCAACACTAGTCGTCACCGACATCCTGGCCGAGAGGGCGAAGCCATGATCCGATACCCGCTGCGGGCGGCGAAACTAACTATCGACATCGCACCGTTCTACTTCTTCTCTCCATCGTTCCACCGCAGATCCCTCACCGAAGCTGCGAAGGCAGATGGAGAACCGCAGTGGTATGTGCGGTTTGCGTGGTTCCAGATTAGCTATGGGAGGTGGCGATGAAGCTCCTGCCCTGCCCGGCCTGCGACCAGACCCCCAAGGTTAGTCGCTCGACAGCTGCCGTCAGTTCGCTTCGCGGATACGAAGTCAGGTGCTGCTCGCACCAGGCGGGTGGATGGACGGCGCAAGTTCCTGCCGCAGCGATCCAGCAATGGAACGAGGCTGTTCATGGGCTGCCAAAGGAGATGGACAATGTTGACTAGGTTCATGCAGTTAATGACCGAGGCATGGTGTTGTCGGAAGATCTGGACGCGAGACGATTGGAAGAGTTGGCGTGCATCCGTCGTGTCCTACGGGGTTAGAGGAGAAGAGCCATGAACGAACCGATTCGTGAGGCGTTGCGACTGACCAATGACCTGATCACCTGGGGCAAGGGCGGGCCTCATTGCAAGCACCCAGAGTCCTGCCGTGCAGAAGCGGCGATCTCCGACCCCGTCGTCCAAGCCTTCCTGAAGGGGGAGGGCGGCCAGCACTGCGAGGGGTGTAGCGAAAGAGAGCACTACCAACCTACCGACGCCCCTCCATGCCCCGGCCTGCCCGGGGTGGACCTGACTGCGGAGCTGCAAGCAAAGCAAGAGGTCATCGACCATCTGACCAAAACGCTAAACAACTGCATCCACATGGACGAGCTAGCCGAGCTGAGGGATGCAGTAACCAGGGTCGACAACACCCCCGAAGGGCTGGGCAAGCTACACGCCGAGGATCTGATGGAGCAGGCGGCCCGAAGGCTTCTGGAGACCAACTCATGAATGAAGACGCTCTTTCTGGAGCCATGGTGATCCTGTGCCTGACGGTGCTCATTGTGCTGTTCTGGAGTGAACCGGACCTGATGGACGCTCTCATCTACTGGCTTACCAATGGCGAACTGGAGGCCAACCCATGACCCCTCAAGAGATCGTGAAAACGCTGGCGACCAAGGTGATGAGGTGGGAGCATCATGCTGACTTCCCCGACGAATGCCAAGAGATGAACGACCACGAGGACTGTTGGTGGACCGAAGCTGACGAGACCGAGAGGAGGAAACGACAAGAGGCAGGGATCTGCCCCCATCGGGTTCTTGATTGGAACCCCTGGACCGACCACAACCACTGTCACGAGTGCATCGAGAAGATGAGGGCCGAGGGATGGAAGTTTGACCTCCAGTCGTGGACGGAAGGTTGGACAGCTCGCGGCTACAAACACAAAGAAGTGAAGGTTGCCACGTATGACTTGAGGCCCTTCACCGAAGCCGCCTGTCTCGCCATGCTGCGGGCGGTGGGGGTGGAGGTATGACCTTCGGCTCGCTCTTCGCGGGGATCGGCGGTTTTGACCTGGGGCTCGAGCGCGCGGGGATGGAATGCCGGTGGCAGGTCGAGGCAGACGAGATGTCACGGTCCGTGCTCGCAACGCACTGGCCTAACGTGCCCCGCTTCCCAGACGTCTCCACGTTCCGCCCTGGTGCAGAGCTCGGCGTAGACGTCGTCTGCGGCGGGTTCCCGTGCCAAGACATCTCTTCCGCGAACGTGGTCTCACGGGTCGGGTTGGACGGCGCACGGTCCGGGCTTGTGCGTGAACAACTGCGCGTTATTGATGCGCTCCGACCGAGGTGGGCAATCTTTGAAAACTCCGCAGAATGGCCTAGTTGGGTGCCCTATGTGCGGGGGCGCCTCGCCAGAATCAGGTTTGCCTCCGTGCCGCTGGAATTGTGCGCCATATATGAGGAGGTGGCCCGCTTACGCCCGTTTTCAAGACGAGATTGGCGGCAAGATTTGGCCCGGTTTGTGGGAGAGGATGATGGGGTTCCCGGTCGGATGGAGCGCCTGCAAGCCCTTGGGCGATCAGTTGCGCCTCAGGTTGTAGAGTGGATCGGTCGACGGATAGTAAAGGCAGAGAACCGGGCGCGAGCCCAGAGGAGCGGGGAATAATGGGCGAGGCACGGCGGCGCGGGACGCGCGAGGAACGGGTAGCGGAGGCGATCCGAGCGGGGCGCAAGCCCGGCGACTACTGGCGGCCCGTCCCGGGCGTAACGCCCCGGGCGCTGGCCGAGGCTGCATTCAAGTCACACCAGGCCGGTTATGCCCTTGTTTCCATGGCAAGGGCGGTCGCCGGCCTAACTTTGAAAGGGCGGAAACGATGATCGGGATTCTTGCCAGTTTGATGGTTTCCCAGCACTTGGCGATCGCACTTCCCGCGCAGACCTACGTGGACGGGCTGCTTATGGATGAGCAGCCGCCCATCGACGTGGAAGAGATCCTGCAGGTCAACGCGCCTGACGAGGACATCGTCCCGCCGCTCTGGAGCCGCGAATACATCGACGTCATGCACAGCTGGTTCCTCGCCGCCTACGCTGCCGGCGGGCACACGGACGGGGAGATCAGCCACGAGGTCTGGCTCTGGATGTATCTGGACGGGTCCTAGCCCGTGCCGGTCGTCTATGAGTGCGACCGCTGCGGGGTGCGGATCTCTGGGCCCGATTCCGCGCACTGGCTCGTGGGCGAGTTCCGCGCAGGGGATAACGGCGTGCGCAGGCGAGTCGAGCAGGTCTACTGCGCACGCTGCCGGGCCGAGGTCGAGAGAGCGGTCCGCACGCAAGACGTGCGTTATGCTGAAGGGGCTGAGCGAGCGCCCTAGGTTTTCCATCCCCGGCATCTTCCCCGGCTCAGCGCGGCCCGCCCTCCGAATGATTCCCCGGGGGGCGGGCCTTTTTTGTGGCCAACAGCACAGGAGTCGACATGCACGTAGACCCCCGAATCGCCGAGCTTGAGCGCCGCCCGTGGACGCGAGCTGAGATTCTGCACTTCCTCCGCACTGCCGAATCGGTGCCGAGCCCCAGGAACCCGGCGAGGAGCGGGCGCCACGCCTTCTACATGAAAGGGCTGCCGCACGCCGGCTGGAATGGCCCGGAGGTAGATGCGCTCACAGCGCGCCAGCTGGCCCGCTGCGCTGTGGTGACGGTCAACGCATATTGGGGCGGCGGGGACCAGCGAAGTCGCGCAGAAGACGTGCTGGAGCGCGCCCAGCGCCTGAATCCCGCCCTGCTGGTGCTGGGCTACGTGCCGACCAACGTGGACGAGAAGCAGACCGCGTCCGGGTCGTTCCACGCCATTCTGCAAGCCTGCCCCGATCGCTACCG
>QKPP01000141.1:0-28977 GCA_006508105.1 Myxococcales bacterium FL481
TCTTGTTGTCGCTCGACATCGGCTTCGCATCCGCTTCACAGGTCGGTGGAGAGAGCGTCGGACGGCCGCTGGCGCTTCCCCGGTCAGGAGAACGAGAGCAGCGGCAGGAACGCGGTGCCCACGACCAGCAACAAGGCGAGTTCGGCGAAGTCCAGCTGCACGCCCAAACGGATCATGCTGCCGATCCGAACGCGGCCGGTCCCGTAGGCCATCGCGTTCGGCGGGGTCGACACCGGCAGCATGAACGCGCAGCTCGCCGCCATGGTCACGGCCAGGACGACAGGGACGGGATCGATGCCCATGGTCATCGCCGCGGCGATCAGCACCGGCAACATCATGCTGGTCGTCGCGGTGTTGCTGGTGACTTCGGTGAGGAACACGACCAACGTCGTGCATGCGACGAGCATCAGCAGGGGGCGAAGCGTCGCGTCGCCACCCGCCGTGAGCCCGACGACCCCATCGCCGATGACCGCCGCGACGCCGGTTTCGAACACGAGCTTGCCGAGGGCCATCCCGCCGCCAAGCAACAGCAGTGTTCCCCAGTCGATCGCCGAGGCTCGGCGCCAAGTCAAAATCGGGGGCGGGGCCTCGAGCGCCGTCGCTCCGGGGGGCGGTGGCGCCACCGGGAGGACGAACAACAAGCTCGCGCATACGACCGCGACGATCCCCTCCGAAAACGACTCGCGAGCGGCCAGGGTGACCGGATGATCGCTTCCCATGGCCAGGCGCAACACCGCGGGGGTGATCCAGCCGGCGATGGCCAAGGCGAAGACACTCAAGGCCCGTTTTTCTCCACTCGAAAGGGGGCCGAGCGCGGCCAGCTCGCGCCGGACTTCGTCGGTGAGGCCGTCAATGCGACGCACCGGAGAGGGGAAGCGTCGTCGCGCGACGACAAGCATGACCGCGAGAGCGGCGACGCTGGTGGGCAGCGCAAACGACATCCACTGGAGAAAGTCCACGCGCAGTCCCAGATGCTCGTGCAAAGCAGCGAGCGCCACCATGTTGGGAGCGGTGCCGATGGGAGTGCTGATGCCGCCCAGCGATGCCGCGTAGGCCAGCGTGATCAGCATTCCTTCGCCGAAGATCCGCATGGCCGGGCGGTGAGCGGGCAGGGTCGTGGCCTCCATCGTGGCGCCGAGCCCCACTACGATGGGGATCATCATCGCGGTCGTGGCCGTGTTCGAGATCCACATCGAAAAGCCGAAGGCCACCACACACACAAGGGTCGCGGCGCGTCCGGGGGATCCGGCCACGATTTGCCGCGAGAGCAGCCAGAGCGCCGCGCGGCGGTCGAAGCCTTGCGACACCAACCCCTCCGCCAGCAAAAACCCGCCAAGGAACAAGAAGATCAGCGGATGGGCGAACGGGGCGAAGGTGGCTTTGGCTTCGCCGGCACCCAACAAGACCGCGAGCGCTGGGGCAAACATGGCGGTAATGGCCAAGGGTACCGCTTCGGTCACCCACCAGATCACCGCCAGAACCGAGACTCCGGCCACGATGTGGCCCGCGGGCGACAATGCGGGAAGCGGCGCATGCCAGATCAGTAGAAACGCAATCGGGCCGGCGTAGCGTCCGATTCGGCGCCGGATTGCGGCGAAGCGTTGTTCGGCGGGGCTCAGTTGCGCCTCGGGCTCGGCCGTCATGGCGTCGAGCGTAACACTGGCGCCGAGGCGGCCTCGAACGCGTCGACGAGCTCGCCCCGGATCTAGTGGCGCGCTACGGTGGAGACGTGCCGTCTCGCGAGCCAACCGCCCCGCGCGATGCGACCACGGGCGGCGCTGGAGCGGGCGGATCGCGGCCCGGCGGTCGCGGACGAGACACGCCGCGATCTGACTCGCGGAGCGACTCTCGGGGGGGACGACAACATCGGCCCGCGTGGCGCGAATGTAGCGACCGCCCCCGGATGCTGCTTGTGCGTGCGCGCGGCTTGGCGGTGGTGGTCCTGCTCGGGCTCGTCGCGGGTCTGTGGGGCATGCAGGCGACCGGGCTGGTCAGCTCGAACGACGGCTCTCACGTCGCCCTCGCGCGAGCCCTCGCGTTGCGGCAGTCCCCCGTCATCGACCCGGATATCGATTTGACGTTGTGGGTCGACTACGCGGAACGGGCGGGGCACTACTACTCCGATCGACCGCCCGGCACGGCGTTGTTGGCCGTCGGCGCGGTGGCGGTGGGCCATGCGTTGGACGAACCGTTGCTCGCATGGAGCCGCTCGCGGCGAGCGTTGCTCTTCGTCCCGGCGAGCCCGCCGTTCGTCCGCACGTACGGTCGACGCAGCGCGGACCCTCCCCCGCTGCGCGAGCGGCTCGGTACGGCTTGGGCGGTCACGTTACAGGCAATCTCGGTGGGGCTGGTGGGGCTGGCCGCGCTCGTGGCATGGCTGTGCGAGCGCGGGCATCGTCGACGCGAGGCGATCGTGACCGCCGCGGTGTTCGCGGGGGCGAGTTTGTGGGGCGTGTACGCCACCACGCTGTTTGCCCACGGATCCGCGGCCATGTGGGTGGGGCTCGTCCTGTGGCTGAGCTGCAACCAGCGGCTCCGCCCGACGATGGCCGTGGCGCTCGGTCTATGCGGTGGCATGGCGATGGTGACCGAATACACATTGGTCATCCCCATCGTCATCGGCGTGGCGCTCTCGCAACCGGTTCGGCGATGGGGCTGGGTCTCGGCGGGTGCCGTCGGGCCGATCGCCGGCGCGGCGATCTATCATTACGCGGCGTTCGGCTCCCCTTGGTCGATCGGCTACGCCCACCACGGCGAGTTCGGGTTCGCCCGAGAGCTGTCGACGACCTTCTCCGGCGATCCGCTCGTCGGCCTCGGGACATTGATGGGTCTCCATCGGGGCGCCGGTTTGTTGGCTCAATCGCCGGTGATCCTGCTGGGGGTGCTCGGATGGCGGCGAGCCGACCCGGCGTTGCGCCGCTGGCTTTGGGCTTTCTCGCCTTGGCTGGTGCTGATCGCCTGCCACCGCACGCCGTTTGGCGGCGGCACCGTCGATCATCGCTACCTGGTGCCCGCGTTGCCGCTATTGGCAGCGGGTTGGGCCCGCTCGGTCGCGCCACGGCTCATCCGATGGCGGTTCGGTTGGTCGACGCTCCCCATTGTCGGGCTGTTGGCGTGGTCGGTCTACCGCACCTGGTCGCGGTTTTTGGCCTGGCATGAGGCCGCGGCGTTCGGCTCGTGGCGACTTGGCGTGTCGCTGGCGCTCGCCGTCGGCGGGCTCGCGGCGGGCTTGTGGTTTGCGTGGTGGTTGGCGCGAGCGGTGGCGACGACTCGGGGGGGCGCCCGAGCGTGATCGCGGAATCGCTGCGGCCCTGCGGACGAGTCTCGGCCACCGCGTAGACACGACCATGCCGGCGGACCGCAATGGAGCGTGGTCCCCAGCCGCCAACCCAGCCTGCGTGATGTCCTGCCTCGCCAGCGCCGCCCGTATCGTTCCACAGCCCAGCGCCTCTGCGAACCCGGAACCGTTCGTCAGAGGCCGGTCCGCTCGGGTTTGGGCCGGTTCTCGACCGAGTTTTTCGCGCGAGTGTGCCCCGTGCTACGCCTGCATGCTCGCGGTTCGGGCTCATGACGGACTCTCCTGAAGCCAACTCCTCGCCGGAGACCGACCGGCGCGCGGCCCCGCCGAGCACCAGTCCCCACCTTTGGGTGACGAGTACCTACTTCGCGGAGGGCTTTCCGTACACGGTCGTCAACGGACTGGCCGAGATCATGTTTAAGGAGTTCGGCGCGACGTTGCAGGTGATCGGGCTGACATCGCTGTTTCACCTGCCGTGGAATCTCAAGTTCTTGTGGGGTCCGTGGCTCGACCGTTTCGCCACGAAGCGAAGCTGGCTGATCTGGACGGAAGTGTGGTTGTCAGTTGCGTTGGTCGGACTCGCCGCCACCGTGCACACCGGCGCCGTCTTGGCGTTCGCTGCGGTCGCCTTCACGCTCATCGCGGTGTTGTCCGCCACGCACGATATCGCGATTGACGGCTACTACCTCGAGGCGCTCGACGAGTCGGGCAAATCCAAGTTCGTTGGCTACCGGGCCATGGCCTTTCGCGTGGCCGGGCTGCTTGTCAGTGGCCCGTTGCTCGTCGCCATCGGTCGCTGGGGATGGTCGTCTGGCCTTCTGTTGTGCGCGGCGGTGATGGGCACGCTGATGGTGCTGCACGCTCGTTTGTTGCCACGCGTGGAAACGCAGGTGCGGTCGTTCGGCGACCTGGGCCGCGGGTTGCTTCGCCGCCGGGTGTTTTTGGTGGCGGCCGCGGTGGCGTTGGCGTTCATCGTCGAACGCGAGACCGGCTGGGCCGAGGCCGCGTTTCGCTGGTTTGCCGCAACTGCGGTGCTCGCGCGACTGGGGGTTGGCGGCGTGGTGGGCCTGCTCCTTGTCCTGGGCCTGTTGACCTTGCTCGGCCTGCGCCGCTGGATCTTCGCGCGGCTCGGTTCTTCGAACTCACCTCTGGCCGTCGCCTACACCAGTTTCCTCGCTCAGCCTCGGGTCGGCCGCGTGCTCGCGTTCGTGATTTTGTTTCGCACCGGTGAGTCGTTCTTGCTCAAGATGCGATGGCCGTTCTTGCGCGATGAGATGGGGATGACGCTCGAGACCTACGGTCTGGTCAACGGTACGGTGGGGGTCGCGGCCTCGTTCTCCGCGACGCTCCTCGGCGGGTGGCTCATCGGACGGCAGGGGCTCAAGCGCTGGTTGTGGCCGTTTCTGCTCGCCCAAAACCTGCTGAATCTCAGCTACTTCGCCCTGGCCGAGGCCGGGATGGGCGTGGCGCCGTGGGTGGTGACGGTGGTCATCGTCGGTGAACACTTCGGGGCGGGTCTGGGGACCGCGGTGTTCATGGTGTACATCATGCGCTGCTGCCATCCGGACCACAAAGCCGCGCACATGGCTTTGGTCACCGCGGTGATGAGCGTGGGCTTCAGTGTGGCGGGTGTGTTCAGTGGGTTCGCCGCCGAGGCGATCGGCTTTTCCGGCTACTTCGTGTTCACGTTTCTCGCATCCGTGCCAGCGATGCTGCTGGTGTTCGGGGTCCCGCATCTCGACGATCCAGCGGCTGCGGACGCGGACCCCGGCGAGCCCAGCTAGCGTCCACACGCGGTGGTGCGTTCACGGACCGATCGTCTGGGCGGTCGTTCCGTGAACGCGGCCTCCGAGGCCGGTCGCGTATCGACCGTTTTCTCGTCGCTTGGGCGATACGGTGACGCGGGCGATGCTGCGGCCTCGGCCCCAGGCCGACGAAGGTATCGCGGCTCACGGGCGGAGCAGAGGGCGAACCGCCGGCGGGCCGACTCGCGTCGGGCTGGCCCACCGCGGGGCTCAGCAATCACCGGCATCGTCCGATGCACTGCGCATGGCGCAAACGTTGGATCTTACGGCTCTCCAGATCTTGTGTGACGCGCTGCAAGACGGCGTGCTCTTCTTCGACACCAGCCGTCGGGTCGCCATGGCCAACGCGGCCGCGTACCGCCTGCTGTCGGCGTCCCCGGGCTCGCTTAGCGGGCTGTCCGCACACGAGGTCGCGTTGTCGCACGCACATGTGCCACGCGAGATGATGCCCCGTCTGCGCGCGGGCGAGTCGGTGGCGGCGACCGGCCCCGACGGCACGCCCGATCGGTTCTTTGTGCAACTGGTCACGTTGCCCGGCGGCCGACCGGGGGAGTGGCTCAGCGCCATGGTGGTGCGCGACCGGACGTTGGCCCGAGCGTTGCGTCGTACCGAGGACGCGCTGCGTACTGCTCCTCCGTTGCGTGCCCGGACGGCCGACGCCGTCGGTCGTTCGCCGGTGCAAGTGGCCGGTCCGCGCGGCTTTCTCCGAGACCTGGCGGATGAGATCCGCCGCTCGACCCGAGACGGAGAGCCACTGGGCGTGATGGTGGTGCAGGTCCTGGCCGGACTGGAGCAACCGGGCCTCGAGTCGATCTTGAGCCACACCTTGCGTCGCGGAGATCGAGCCGGCGTGGTGCGCATGGAGTCAGGGCCGTTACGCGATCCCGATGCGCGCGCGTTGGTCCAGCTGGCACCGAGTGGGGCGGGCGGGCCCGAGGCGGGCGAGTTGCTCGCATTTTTGATCCTGCCGGGCACGACGAGCGCGGGTCTGTCCGCCGCGTTGTTGCGCTTGCGTACCGAGTTTGTGGCGAATCACGCGACGGTGGGGTGCGGGGGCGCGACGCTGCGTTCATTCGCGTTGGCCGATGGCCCCGATCGCGAAGACGGTCCCGCGTTGTTGGCCCGCGCCTGGCGAGCCTGCCTGCGGGAGAGCCGAGAGGTCGCAAGGCCAGCGGCGGCCAACGAAGCGCCGGCGCAGCGTGACGTGGAGATCACATCGGTCGGCGCGGGTGAGGGCATCGCCGCGTAGCGGCTGCCGTCGCCGGCCGACGCCATGGATCGCCGCGCCGCGCCGCGTGGGCGGGGCCCCAAGGACCCGGGGCTGGCCAGAAGCTGGCTCCCGCGTCCGCATGTCGCCCACGGACGAGCGTAGGGTCGCTGGGTCGCCTGATCCGGCCTCGCTTTGCCCGTCATCGGCCGTGAACCGCGAGCCCGCGTCGTCGACAGAACCGGTCCGTCCCTATGAGTCGATGTCGTGTCAAGGGTGTGTGTTCGGCACATCCCCTCACCGAGCGGTTCGCCGCAGCGCTACCAGCGTGGTCGCAGCGGCGATGCCTCGCTAGCGTTCACTCGAAGCCGCGCGGTTTCGCATTTTGCTTGAACCGACCCGCGGGGGGAGGTACCCACCTTCGCACCCGTCAAACCCGACGTACAAGGATTGGTCCATGACCGCAGCGCAATTCATGCGAGAACTCCGAGCTCGTGACCCCGGTGAGACCGAGTTTCACCAAGCCGTCGAGGAGGTCGTCGAGTCGCTTTGGCCCTTCATTCAAGAGAACAAACGCTACGCAGACGCCGAGATCTTGCGGCGCATGGTCGAGCCCGAGCGGGTGATTTTGTTCCGCGTGCCCTGGACCGACGATGCCGGGCACGTGCACGTCAACCGCGGCTTCCGTGTCGAGATGAACAGCGCGATCGGCCCGTACAAGGGTGGGCTGCGGTTTCATCCCACGGTCAACCTTGGCGTGCTCAAGTTCTTGGCCTTCGAGCAGGTGTTCAAAAACTCGCTGACCTCGCTACCGATCGGCGGCGGTAAGGGCGGGTCCGACTTCGACCCGAAGGGCAAAACCGACGGCGAGGTCATGCGGTTTTGTCAGTCGTTCATGACCGAACTGTCGCGTCACATCGGGCCGAACACCGACGTTCCTGCCGGCGACATCGGCGTGGGGGGCCGCGAGATCGGTTTTCTGTTCGGCCAGTACAAGCGCTTGCGCAACGAGTTTACCGGCGTGTTGACGGGCAAAGGGCTTGAGTGGGGCGGCAGCTTGATCCGTCCCGAGGCCACCGGCTACGGCTGCGTGTACTTCGTCGAAGAGATGCTCAACCGTGTCGGCGACGGCTTCAAAGGCAAGACCGTCGCGGTTTCGGGCTCGGGCAACGTCGCTCAGTTCGCGGTGGAAAAAGTCAACGCGCTCGGCGGCAAAGTGGTGACCTTGTCTGACTCGAGCGGCTCGATCCACGACCCGAACGGGGTCGACGACGAGAAGCTCGCCTATGTGATGCGACTCAAGAACGTGCAACGCGGGCGCATCCGTGAGTACGCCGAGAAGTACAACTGTCAGTTCATCGAGGGGCAACGGCCCTGGGGCATCGCCTGCGACGTGGCGCTGCCATGCGCGACGCAAAACGAGATCGACGTTCGGGACGCTGAGATCCTGCTCAAAAACGGCTGCAAGGCCGTGGGAGAGGGCGCGAACATGCCGACCGAATCCGAGGGCGTGGAACTGTTCCGCCGTCACAAAATCAAGTTCGGACCCGGCAAGGCCGCGAACGCGGGCGGGGTGGCCACCTCGGGCCTCGAGATGAGCCAAAACAGCATGCGCTTGAGCTGGTCGCGGGAAGAAGTCGACGGACGCTTGCACGCCATCATGAAGGCGATTCATGCCGCGTGTGTGGAGCACGGGCAAGACGGCGAGCATGTGGACTACGTCGACGGCAGCAACATTGCGGGCTTTATCAAGGTCGCGGACGCCATGTTGGCGCAAGGCGTCGTCTAGCGCCGAAGACTCGCCCGACCCACCGGGCCAGCCACGGTGATCGCGGGGGGCGGGCTCGAGAGAGCACCGCCCCTTTGTCGTGATCGTGTCGAGATTCGAATCTGGCGTGGCCGCGGTCGCGTCTGACTAGCGCGGACGATCGGCCGTCGGGTTGGCGAGGGGGGCCACGGCCGGCGTCGCCTCTGTCTCGTGCGGTCCCCAGCGGCGCACGCCAGGCAGCGCGCCGTACAGCGCTCGATGGTAGAGCCCGCGGGGCAACAGCCGGCGCAGCGCGGCGAACAAGTAGGCATCGAGCGTGGCAGGAACTCGCAGCGGCGGACGCCGGGCGTCGAGCGTCCGCACGATCCTGCGGGCGACTGTGTCGGGGGTCGCCCGGGCGAGCCGCATGATCTTGGCAATGAACGGCCCCATATTGGCGTAGTGCTCGTGATAGGGATCTCGCCGGTCCGCGGTCGCGCAACGACTCGCCGCGGTGAATCGCGTGTTCTTAAACGACTCAGAGGAGATGAACCCGGGTTGGACCAATGTCACGTGCACATTCCATGGCCGGACCTCGTACCATAGGGCCTCGCTCGCTCCTTCCAGCGCGAACTTCGAGGCGGAGTACACCGCCATCGTGGGCATGGCCATCATGCCGCCCACGGACGACACGTTGATGATTCGACCCCATCGTTGGGCCCGCATGTGGGGCAGCACCAGGCGAGCCAGTGCCATGGGGGCGAGGAAGTTGACGTCCATTTGGGTGAGGCGCTCGGCCTCGGTCACTTGTTCCACGACCGAGCGATACGCGACCCCGGCATTGTTGATGAGCACGTCGACGCCGCCAAAGCGTTGTTCCACCTGGGCGAGGACGTCGCGGCGCTGGTCCGCGTCGGTCACGTCGAGAGGCAGCAACGCCAGCGTCGGCCCCGGGCGGATGCCCATCGCGGCGAACCGGGGCAGGGAAGCCACGCGCGCGGTCGCAACGACGTGCACCGACTGGTTGTACAGCCGTCGGAGTACGGCGAGCCCAAGCCCGCTCGACGCGCCGGTGACCAGTACAACGGGCCGGCGCGGGCGTCGGTCGATCCGCGGCACCTAGAGCGAACGCGCCGCGCCATGCCAACGTTTCACTCGGTCGAGCGTGCCACTGGCTCAGGCGTTGGCGTCGCCGGCGGCGTGTCTGGGCCACAGGCCGGTCGGAGTCGCAGACGACCAGTGGTCGCGCGTGCTCGCGGGCGGAACACTTCGCGCTAGCGAACCGGCTCGAGAAACTCGAGCGTGGCGTCGTCGGCTCGCAGCCGAACCCGCCCGCCGTACGGCCACGCGAAGTGGCGGGTGGGGTCGTGGCCGAATCCGAACCCGGTCACGACGGGGACGCCGAGCGGTTCGAGTCGTTCCAAGACGACATCGGCTGCGGTTGGGGAATCCGATTCGTAGTGGGGTTCGCCGCAGGCCGTGAGCTGACCGATCACGATCGCCGCCACCCCGCGCAGCGCTCCGCTCGAGATCAGTTGGGTCAACGCTCGATCGATCCGGTACGGACGCTCTCCCACCTCTTCGAGGGCCAGCACGCAACCGGCCAGCGATGGCCAGTACTTGGTTCCGAGCAGCGAACGCAGCACCTCCAGATTGCCGCCCAGCATGCGGCCTTCGACCGTTCCGCCGCGCACCACGGTGCCTTCGTCGGCCGCAGCCGGCGGCGGAACGTCGCCGCGGATCCAGGCGCTCACTTGCTCGACGTCGGCGGGGTGTAGACCGCCGAGTTGGGTGAGCACCGGGCCATGGAGGCCGACGATTTCGCAGCGTGACCACGCCCATGCCAATAGCGCGGTCACATCCGAAAACCCGACGAGGAGTTTTCCCCCGTGGTCGAGCCCGGCTCCGTCGAGTCCGTCCAGCAGGCGGCTCGCTCCGTAGCCCCCGCGTGCGCACCAAATAATGTCCGCTTCTCCATCGTTGAACGCGGCTTCAATGGCCGCGCGCCGCGTGTTGTCGGGGCCCGCGAAGTACCCCCAACGCTGTCGAACTTGCGCGCTGACTTCGACGTGCGCCCCGGGGGCGACGTGGGCGGTCAGGGTGCGCAGTCCCTTGTTGAGCCGGTCGGCCGGGACCGGGCCGGACGGCGCGATCACGCGAATTCGAAGGACAGCGCCGCTGGACGGGGTGGCAATCATCGGGGGGGCACCCTACCGCGTTGGAAGCGCCGGTTGAGAACGGGCCGTCAGAAGCTCGGGCACGGGCGGTACGCTCGCGATCTCGACGCAACGCCTGGGACCGGCAGGGGGGGTCTTCATGCTCAACCGTCTCGCGTGGACAGCGAACGGGCCCCCCCGTACCCTTGCCCCCCGCCGGCGTCATTCCCACGCGACGGCACGCAGCCATGATCAACGGTTTGCTCAAGAAGGTTTTTGGTACCAAGTACAAGCGCCAAATGAAGCAGGTGCGTCCGCTCATCGAGCGGATCAATCACTTGGAGTCCTCGGTCAAACCGCTTAGCGACGACGAGCTCAAAGCGCGTACCGGCGAGTTTCGCCAGCGGCTCGACAACGGCGCCCCGCTTGACGATCTGCTGTGCGACGCGTTCGCCACGGTACGCGAGGCGTCCGTGCGCACCTTGGGAATGCGTCACTATGACGTGCAGATGATCGGCGGGGTGGCGCTGCATCGCGGAATGATCGCCGAGATGCGCACGGGGGAGGGCAAAACGCTCACCGCGACGGCCGCGTTGTACTTGCGCGCGCTCGTGGGCCGCGGCGCGCACCTGATCACGGTGAACGACTATTTGGCCTCACGTGACGCCGAGTGGATGGGGCAAATCTACAATTTCCTCGGCATGAGCGTCGGCACGATTGTGCACGGTCTGCACCACCAGCAGCGCCAACGCTCGTACCGCGCCGATATCACGTACGGGACCAACAACGAGTTCGGTTTCGATTATCTGCGCGACAACATGAAAGAGACGATCGAAAAGTACGTCCAGCGGGAGTTGTACTTCGCGATCGTCGACGAGGTCGACTCCATCCTCATCGACGAGGCTCGCACGCCGCTGATCATCTCGGGTGAGAGCAGCAAACCGGCGGACACGTATCACATCGTCAACCGGATCATGCCATCGCTGCGCAAGGATTTGGACTTCACGGTCGACGAGAAGCACCACAACGTACAGTTGACCGATGCGGGGGTCGATCGGGTTGAGAAGTTGCTCGAGTGCCAAAACCTCTACCGGCCGGAAAACGCCGAACTGCTGCACCACGTCAACCAAGCCCTGCGTGCCCACAGTTTGTACAAAAAGGACGTCAATTACCTCGTCGAGGGCAAAGAGGTTGTGATCGTGGACGAGTTCACCGGTCGCAAAATGGAGGGGCGGCGGTGGAGCGACGGCTTGCACCAAGCGATCGAGACCAAAGAGGGCGTGCCGATCCAGCCCGAAAGTCAAACGCTGGCCACGATCACGTACCAAAACTACTTCCGCATGTACGAGAAGCTCTCGGGCATGACGGGGACGGCCGACACGGAGGCCGAGGAGTTCCACAAGATCTACGAGCTCGACGTGATGGTGATCCCCCCCAATCGCACCGTTGTGCGCGACGATCGAGACGACCTCGTCTACAAAAACGAACGCGGCAAGCTACGCGCCGCGATCGAAGTCATTCGCGAGGCGAACGAACGCGGCCAACCGGTGCTCGTGGGCACCGTGAGCGTGGAAAAATCGCAAGTGATCCACACCTTGCTCGAGCGCGAGAACATCCCGCACAACGTGCTCAACGCCAAGCAACACGAACGCGAGGCTTACGTGGTGGCTCAAGCCGGTCGCAAGCACGCCGTCACGGTGGCCACGAATATGGCTGGCCGGGGTACCGACATCATCTTGGGCGGCAACGCCGAGATGATGGCCCGGGCTCACTTCGACCCCGACGAGCAGCCCGAGGAGTACGAAAAGCTGTTCGGTGGGATCAAAGAGCAGTGCGAGGCCGAGCGCGAGGAGGTCCGAAAGCTGGGCGGTTTGATGATCGTGGGCACCGAGCGGCACGAGAGCCGTCGCATCGACAATCAGCTGCGCGGTCGCGCGGGTCGTCAAGGAGACGCCGGGGCGTCCCAGTTCTTCTTGAGCCTCGAAGACGACTTGATGCGGATCTTCCAAGCCGAGCGCATCACCGGCTTGATGGAGCGGTTGGGCATGGAAGAAGACGTGCCGATCGAGGCGGCCCTGGTCAATCGCGCCATCGAAAACGCTCAGCGCAAGGTCGAAGCGATGCACTTCGACACGCGCAAGAACCTGTTTGAGTACGACAACGTGCTCAACGAACAACGCAAGGCCATCTACCTGCTGCGCAAACAGATTCTCGAGGGCCGCTACGTGCCCGAGGTGCTCGACGAAGAAGCGCGGCGCGAGCAAAAGACCAAGCTGCCACCGCCTCCGGAGAAGTCCGGGCCGCACACGGTCGAATCACTCGAGACCACCGTGCGCGAGCGGGTGGTGGGGATCGTCGATCGCCACGTCGAGGGGTTGTACGCGTCGGCGGGCGAGACCCCCAGCCCGGAGTTTCCCCAAGATGGCATCGAAGCGCGGGCGCTGGGGCACGATCTGTACCGGCACTACGGGGCCATGGTCCCGCTCGAGGACGTCCGGCGCGACCGTGAAGCCGCGCTGCGTCGGATCCTCGAGGTGGTCGCCAGCTCGCTGATTCAACAGCGCGAGCGGGTCCACGACCTCGCGTTCAAGCTCACCGAACAACTGGTGGTCGAGTTGTGCCCCGAGCAGGTGCACCCCGACGAATGGGACCTGCCCGGGCTCGAGTCGGCTTTGAGCGAAAACTTCGGGGTCAAGGCCGACTTGAGTGCCGTCGATGACGATATCGACAAGCTGGTCGAACGCTGTTTCGACACCGTCGAGGGCGTGCTCAAGCGTCAGGAAGAAGAATTCGGGCTCTACACGTTTTTGTTCTACGTGCGGCAGATTTATCTGCGCGAGATCGACGAGCAATGGATCGCGCACCTCAAGAATATCGAGCATCTGCGCACCGGGATCGGCTTGGTCGGGTACGCGACGCGCAACCCCAAAAACGAATACAAAATCCGCGGCTTCAACCTGTTCAAGGACATGTGGGACGGTATCGAGCAGACGGTGCTGGGGCGCGTGCTGAGCATGCGACTGTCCGAGGACGAGCGCCGCAAGGCCGACGAGGGAGCCGAGTACGAGACCACGGTCACGCGGGCGTCGGTTCGCCGCGAGCGCGGAACCGCCAAGCGGGCCGCGAAGCAGGCGAGTACCGCCGAGTTGCTCCAACGGGCGGCTCGCGATGCCGCCGCCCAACTCGCCGCGAGCACCGAAGCGACGGTCGCCCCCAAAGCCGCGGCTGCCGAACGGCCCGCGCCTGCGCGACGCTTCCCGAAAGTCGGGCGCAACGATCCGTGTCCTTGCGGCTCGGGTAAGCGCTACAAGAAATGCTGCGGCGCTCGGCAGACGGCGTAGCGGGTCGGAGGCTCCGCGGCGGCGGGTCTGGGTAACTGCGGGCCGCCAAGCGTGGGGTCGCCGGAGCGGTCCGTGCCTGGTTCGAGTCGCTGGGTCGAGACACCCGGTCCAAGGCGGAGGCGAATGGCGCGAGCCTCGACGGGCGGTCGTGGTACACCCTCTCGTACGTGCGTGCGCTCGCCCTCGACGTTGGCAGCAAGACCATCGGCCTGGCTCTCAGCGATGCTGAGTCCCGGTTCGCCTCGGCGCTCGAGGTCCTGTCGCGCCAGGGGCAGGCGGCCGACGCCCGTGCCGTCGCGGCCCTCGTCGCACGTCACGACGTCGATCGAATTGTGGTGGGGCTGCCCCTCGAACTCGATGGACGCCGCGGTCACCGGGTGCGTCGAGTGGAGCGCTTCGTCGACGCGCTGGTGACGGTTGTCGACGTTCCGGTGGTGTGGTGGGACGAGCGCTTCTCGACCGCCGCGGCCGAACGCACCCTGCTGGAAGCCGACGTTTCGCGCGCAAAACGTAAGCAGCGGATCGACGCGCTCGCGGCCCAATTCATCTTGCAAGGTTGGCTAGACGCCCAGGCCACCGCCACGGAGGCGGCGGATGAGTAAGTCCAAAAGGCGTCGCAGGGTCCGACGGGGGCTGTTTCGACCGTCACGTCGGGGTCAACACGTTGCGTTGGCCATCGTCTTGGTCAGTGTCTTGGCGGTCGGCATCGGCCTCCTTCGCATCTATCGCTATCTCGAGGCGTATCCCGATCGACCCGGCATCGGTGACGACTCCCTCGTCGAGGTCGAAGTACCCAAAGGCGCGAGCTTTCACGACGTGCTCGGTCGGCTGGTGGACGCGGGGGTGGTCGCGGCGGAGGACAAGACGATGTTCAAGCTGTTCGTGCTGCATCGGGGCGCCGCGAGCCGCATCACTGCGGGGAAGCATGTGCTGTCTCCTGCGATGACCCCAAACGAGCGGCTCGAGGAACTGATGCGCCGCCGTGAGGCCAAGCAGCTGCGCATCACCATCCCCGAGGGGCGCAACATCGTGCAGGTGGCCGAGATCCTCGCGGGCGCTGGTTTGGCCGACGCGGCGTCGTGGCTCACCGCTATGCGAGACCCAAGCTTGCTTGAGGAGCTGGAGATTCCCGGCGAGAGTGTGGAGGGCTATTTGTTCCCCGACACCTACCGCATTGCCAGCGACTCCGCCCCGGCCGACGTGTTGCGCCGCTTGGTACGCCGCCATCGGCAGGTCTACGCCGATCTGAGCCGTCGCCATCGCGCCGCGGAGCGGCGCTTGGACAAGGGACTCGGCTGGTCGCCACACGAGATTGTGATTTTGGCCTCGATCGTCGAAAAGGAGACTGCGGCCACCCACGAACGTCCTCTGATCGCGGGGGTGTTCCTCAACCGTCTGCGCTTTTCTAGTTTCCGGCCAAAGTACCTCGCCACGGATCCGACGATTATCTACGGATGTACCGTGCCGCTGCACAAGTCTTCCGCCTGCGAGCAGTTCGAGGGGCGGATCCGGCGGATTCATCTGCGGGATCCCGACAACCGGTACAATACCTATACCCACGAACGCCTCCCGCCGGGGCCCATCTCGAATCCGGGGCGAGCGGCGATCGAAGCGGTGCTCGAGCCCAAGGACTCTCGCTTTTTGTATTTCGTGTCGCGCAATGACGGCACTCACAAGTTCTCGCGGTCGCGGGCCGAGCACGAGGCCGCGGTGGACCTGTACCAGCGTCAGGGCAAAGTCGGCGGGTAGCCGGGCTTGTCCGTCGACACCGTCCGTCGCCAGTTCTCGCCTTCCTCTGCATCGCGGCTGGGGATCCTCTGCACCGCTCGGCCCTGCCTCTCGCGTCGCTCGCTGGCGGGTCGTCTTGACCGGACCGAGCCAACGCGACCCCGGGGCCGGCTCAGCTTGGGACGTCGTTTGACTTGGATCGTCGGTGGTGTGTCGCGGACCATCGCTTCGGGACACGGCTCGCTGTTTCGGGACGATCCAACGCCGGTGGGCGGCCAGCTCGGTCCGCTACGAGCCGCGGTCGAGGCCATGCGTGGTGCTAGCCTTGGGTTGGAATGATCCGTCGATTCACCGCTGTGCTCGCATCCGGGGCGCTGCTTTGGGCCGCAGGCCCGGTTGCAGTGGCGCAGTCTTCGAGTCCGCCGACGGAGGCCGCCGCGAGCCCGCAAGCGTCGTCCGCTGCCGCTGTCTTGCCGATTGCCGTCGACGGCGAGATCGCCGAAAGTGACCGCGCCACGTTGACCAAGCGGTTGCTCGAGGGCCTCGAGCGGGGTCGTTTCTCTGTCATCCCGCCCTCCGCCGTCGCGTCGACACTTCCGGTCGGCGAGGACTGTGCGCAGGCGAGGTGCCTGACCAACGTCGCCGTGGCGACGCGATCGAGTCATGTGGTGCGGACCGTGGTGGTGGCCCGTGACCGCGACTACACGGTGACGGTTGAACTTATCGACGGTCGCACCGGCGAGACCGTGGCCAAGGCCGTCGATGGCTGTGAGATTTGTGGCGTTGCCGACGTCGGCACCCTGTTGGGCACACAGGCCGCCACGTTGCGCAGCAAGCTGGAGGCCTTGGCCAGTGGACCGGCGACGCTGATTCTCAACAGCGATCCTTCCGGCGCTGTGGTGAGCATCGACGGCAGCATCGTCGGTACGAGTCCCCTCGAGCTCGCGGTCGCGCCGGGAGACCACGTCGTGCGAGCGCAACATGAAGGCTACATCGCGGTGGAGCGCCAGGTGACGTTTGTCGAAGGGGTCATCGAACCGCTTGATCTCGATCTCGAAGAGCAGCCGAGTCGGCTGCCCGGGCGGACCTGGGGACTTGTCAGCCTCGGGGCAGGGATTGCCGCCTTGGGGGTCGGCGTTACCTTTACTGCGATGCATAGTGATCAGTATCGGCCCGACTGCGACCCGGCGAATGGCACCCAGGATGCCGCCGGGGAGTGCCGATTTCTGTGGAACACGAAATGGGGGGGCATGGCGAGCGCAGCGGTCGGTACGGCGTTGATCACGTTCGGTACCGCCGTGTTGCTCAATCGTCCGCGCTCGAGTCTGAAGCCACCGGAGCGAGACACCGCGCAAGTCATCGTTGGGCCCGGCTCGATTGGGGTGCGCGGCCGGTTCTAACCGGAGTTCGTCGCGGGTACGGACGGGCTGGGGAATCGGTCGGCGAGGCGTATTGAGCGATACCGCTCTCGTGGGTTTCCTCACTAGTACAGTCCGCGGGACTTACGCTAGACCAAGAAACCTCACTCAGCGCCGTCAAGGGGCCTCCGAGGGGCCGTGTTTGCCGAAACGGCCCGGCCGAGGTGAAGATGTCGCATGGCCCGTTTATCGCTCTCCGGTCGTTCGAAGCTTCTTGGTGTCATGATCACGGCGGCGGGGTGTGCCGACCCCCGGTCCGCCTCACAACCGGAGCCTCGTTCGGCTCCAGCTGGCGCGAAGACTCCGGTGCTTTCGGAGTCCGTTTCGCTTCGCCCCGCGCCGGCCATCGGGCCGATGCAGACCAAGGCTGCCACCACAGGGGCGCGGTCCCGCGTGTTGTGGGCCGACCCCGCCGTGCAAGTGGATACGCGAGCCGGCGTGTCCGTCGACACCGCGCGAAACTACCTACAAGCCTACGCTCCGCGCTTGGGCTTGGCCGCGGATGGCCTCAACAACGCGGTGGCGCTCGTGCATCACCGGATCCGCGGGGGTGCAGGACTGGTCACGTTTGGCCAGCGGATCGGTGACATCGAGGTCTACGGTTCGCGTCTTGGTGTGTTAATGGATCCCTCTGGCAGCCTCACCGCGATCAGCGGGGAGCTGTTCCCCGAAGCCGGGAAAGCGCCGGCCGGTCGGTTCGAGTTGTCCGCACGCCAAGCGATCGAAGGGGTGCTCCGCGGGCATCTTGGCAGTCGCGCCCGGACGCTACAACTGCGCAGCGCGGGTCGGTCCGCCGGCGGGTACGAGTCGTTTTCCGTTTCGGTGGACTCGGACCTCGCGGCGTTCGACGGCCCCGCGCGCGCCAAGCCGGTCTACTACCGCGACGGGAAGTTCCTCGTTCCCGCGTACTACACCGAATTCATCGGCAAACAGGGGCCGAGCACGACCAACGAGGGTGTAGCAACGCTTGTGTCGGCGCTCGATGGCCGGACGTTGCACGAGTATAGTCTCACGGCTCGAGAAGCGCACACGTATCGCGTGTGGGCCGAGGAGGGAGGTATCCCGACCGACGGGCCCACAGCCGATCACTCGCCGCATCCAACGGGGGAGCCGGACGGATCCGCACCCGACTACGTGGAGCCGATCCTGGTTGAGATGGACGGCTTCAACAACTCCATGACCTCGGGCGTGCCCGACCCGTGGCTCGACGGCTCGTCAAACGAGACTCGGGGCAACAACGTCGACGCGTATAGCGATCGTGATCAGCAGGTGGACCCCGAGACCGGCGCACTTATCAACGATGGCTACAACAACGGCGATCTGCGGGCCACGGCCACCGAGGCGAAGACCTTCGACCGCGTGTTCGATGTCGCCAAGGATCCCGGCGAAGACGACGAGCAGATCATGGCTGCAGTCACTCAGTTGTTCTACGTCAACAACTGGTTGCACGACTATTGGTACGATTCGGGCTTTGACGAGGTCTCCGGCAACGCCCAGTACTTCAACTACGGCCGGGGCGGCGCACAAAACGATGCTCTGCGGGCCGAGGCGCAAGATTCAGCGGACGCGGGGTTTCGCAACAACGCCAACATGAGCACACCGGCCGATGGTCTGGCCCCGCGGATGCAGATGTACCTGTGGAGCAACCGCGACGTCGAGCGCTCGCTGACGATGGACCCATCGCCCGACGGCTACGTGGGAGACACCGGGTACGCGTTGTTCGGCCCGAGTACGTTCGATCTGACCGCGGAGGCGATCTTGGCCAATGACGGCACCGAGCCGGTGACCGACGGCTGCGAGGAGCCCGAAGACGATATCGCTGGCAAGATCTTGGTCGTCGAAGCCGGCGGGACCGACGATATGCCGCCGGCTTGTCGTTCAGTTGACCGAGCGGCGCTCGCCGAGGCCGCGGGGGCGGTCGGGTTGATCTACGTGGGGGACAGCGAGGCGGTGCCGACACTCGGCAGTGATCCCAATATCCCGATCACCATTCCCGGTCTTGCCTTGTCGAAACCAGACGGCGACCTTCTCATCGCTCAGATCGCCGACGACGAAACCACTTCTGTCACGATGACGCGAGAGTCGAGGCCGGATCTCGACGGCACCATCGACAATCAGATCGTAGCCCACGAATGGGGGCACTATCTGCACCACCGCCTAGTGTTGTGCGGGGGCCACAGCTGCGGTGGGATGAGCGAGGGGTGGGCCGACTACGTGGCGTTGCATATGACCGCGCGTGAGGACGACGACGCCGAGGGCCTCTACTCGATCGCGGGCTACGCATCCGCCAGCTACAGCGAGAACAACCACTACTTCGGCATCCGTCGGTATCCCTACACGACGGATATGTCGAAGAATCCGCTGACGTTTAAGCACATCAAGAACTCGGAATCGTTGCCCGAGGACATCGCCATGCAGCCGGCCGCTCCGGACAATGCTCAGGTCCACAACGTGGGCGAAGTGTGGGCATCGATGCTTCACGAGGGGCACATGAACTTGCTGGCGGCAAGTCGGGGCCCCGACGCTCGCATGACCTGGGAGGAGGCTCACCGGCGCATGGCGGACTACCTCGTCGCGGGCATGAAGCTTACGCCCGTCGAACCGAGCTTCGTCGAGCAACGCGATGCCATCTTGGCGGCGGCCGCCGCCATCAATCCCGACGATATGCTCGCGCTCGCCGAGGGCTTCGCGAAACGGGGCCTGGGTAGCTGCGCCGTGGCACCTCCGCCGACCTCGCTCGACAACGAGGAGGCGGTGGAGTCCATGGACCTCAAGGGCAACATGCAGTTTCGGGCTTGGGGCTTGGTGGATGCGGTCGAGTCTTGCGACGACGATGGCGTACTCGACATCAACGAACAAGGCCTGCTCCTGATGCTGGTCGCCAATACCGGCGCGGTGCCGCTGGAGGCAATGACGGCCACGGTGACGTCCACCTCCGACGCGCTAGTGTTGGGGGCCACGCCGATCGAGATTCCGAGTCTCGCGCCACACACCGAGACGATCGTGCCGGTCCCGGCCACGATCGCGCCCGATACCACTGAGGTCGAGCTATTGCCCATCGAGATCACGCTCGCCGATCCGGACGCGTGCACCCCTGAACTGAAGACGACGCTGATCGCCCGGGCCAACGTCGATGAGGTGGAACAGTCGAGTGCGAGCGACGACGTGGAGGCCCACAACAGCGCGTTGACGGTCGCGCAGAACGACGGCCACCCCGCGCCGTTGTGGGGCCGAGTGCGATTTGGTGGGGACCACCCTCCGCACGACGAATCGCAACACATGTGGTGGGGTCAAGACGCCGCCACGATCTCGGACACGACGCTGACCACCCCCGCGTTGGAGTTGACCGGCACCGAGCCGTTCGTGTTCGAGTTTTCCCATCTGCACTCGTTCGAGTCCGGTCCGGCGGAGCCCGAAGGACCCGACGTGCACTGGGACGGTGCCGTGCTGGAGATCAGCACCAACGGCGGTTTGACCTGGGAAGACGTGTCCACCTACGTTGACCCGGGGTACGGGGGCACCATCGGCGAGTACCCGAATCTGCCCAACCCGCTCGCGGGCCGGGAAGGCTTCGTCGGGGCCAGCGCTGGCGCGCCCACGTGGACGCTCGAGCCGCTCACGCTGGACTTCGGCACCGAACTCGAGGACAAGACCGTGCACCTGCGCTTTCGCATCGGCACCGACGCGGCGGTCGGGGCACTCGGTTGGCTCATCGACGACATCAAGGTCACCGGTATCTCCAACACTCCGTTCACGTCGGTGGTTCCCGACGATGGGGACTGCGATGACGATGACGACGACGACACCGGGAGTGGGACGGGTGACACCGGCGGCAACACGGGCACCGAACCCGCGACCGGCGACACCGGCATGGAGCCGGCCACCGGGGCCGGCGACGACGACGACGACGACGATCCTCCTGCAGGTAGTGGCGGTGACGACGAGGGGTGCGGCTGCGCCAGCACGGGAGCCGCGGCGCCGGTGAGCTGGGCGGCGTGGCTGGGTGTGCTGGTCCTCGGCGCGGCGGGTCGACGTCGTCAACGGCAGCGGTCGAGGATCGACTGATGCTGATGCGGGCGGTGGCTGCTTGCCAATGGCGTTACCTCGGGCTGTTGGTCGGTGCCCTCACCGGCCTGGCCTGCGCGAGCACGGGCGATGCGGAAGCGGGGAATCCGGCTGCATCGCCGCCGGCCGCGGCCACGCCTGAGCCGGCCGCCTCGACGCCGGTCACCGCCGGTTCGGCCTCGCCGAGCGGCGGAACCGGGCCGGGGACCCCCGCACCCGGGGCCTCCTCGGCGAGCTTGCCGGGCCAATCGACCACCGGTTCGGCGCGCGCTCCCACGACCGGCCAAGCCGTGAACCCGTCGAGGGCTGGTTCGGCGGCCACGCCGGCTCCCGGATCGGCGGCCACGCCCGGCGGCGCGGGCTCGAGTCCCGACCCAGGGCCGGGGGCTTGGCCATCGTCGACGCCACCGGCATCCGTGGGCGCGAGCCCAACGTCGGCGAGCCACAGTGGCGACCCCTCGCTCAAGCCGTCGCGCCCCCCCGCCGCGCTGACGCAAGCACCCGCCGCGGCTGCGACGGCTTCGACTTGCTCGGCTCACGCAGACTGTCGGCCCGTCGCCAGCAACTGCGGCTCGTGCCAGTGCCTGGGACGGTTGGCGGGAGCGTCTGCGCCGACCTGCAAAACTCCCGTCGCGTGCGTGCGTGATCCTTGCGCTGGCTTTACGGCCCGGTGTGTACAAGGCCGTTGCCAAGTCCGTTCGTCCCTCGAGTAACCGCGGATGCGGAGCGGCGATCCGCCTCGCACCCTGGGACGGGCGCTCACTCGCCAATCTTGGCTTTGACTCGCTTGATTCGCCCCGCGGCGCGAGCGAGCCCCATCTCGTGAGCCTTCTCGTACTGCGTCAGCGCGTCGCGGTAGCGCAACACCAGAAAGTAGGCATCCCCCAGCTTGAGCCGGTAGGTCTTGTTCTTGCCGGCCACCGCTACCGCTCGCTCGGCGTACTGGACGGCTTTGCCCTTGCTCCCGGTGTCGAAGTACACGTCACTGAGGCCCATCAGCGCCGCGGCGTTGCGGCGGTCGAAACCGACGGCACGATGAAACAGATCTTCCGCCTTGCGCCGTTGTCCCCGGGCCAGCGCGGTCTGGCCCTGTGACGCTAGCGTCTTGGCCTGCGCGGGGTCTCGTCGAGCGCTGGCGAGTTTGGTCAGTCTCGGTTCGCGGGTGGTCCTGCGCTTGCGAGCGTCCGGGCGCGCAGCGGCGGCGCTCGAGTCCGCGGCCATGATCTCTTCGAACTCCCGGTCGTCGTCATCGGGAGGCGCCGCGTCGCCGCCGGCGAACTCGCCCCCGAGTCCTTCAGGCACTGGCACGGGCGGTGGGGGCACCGGGACCACGAAACTGGGGGCTTGGCGAATCAGGCCCGCGTTGTGGGCAACCACCAGCGGATTGGAGCCTACGACCGTGGCTTCACGCATGACCTCGGCGCTCAAGGCTGCGACATTCTCCTCGCGCTTGGCCTCATCTTGTTCGGCGAGTGCGTTGAGCACTTCGCCCCAAGCGAGCTGCGTGGCCGAGAACTCTCCGCGTTCGGCGCTCTCGGCAAAGGCCCCGAACAGGCCCGGGCTGAAGCCGGCCCGGTCGCGCGCGACCGGGTCGGCATGGTCGAACAGCAGCGACTGCCAGTAGTACTCGCGCGCAAACTTTTGGGTTTCTGGGGTGCCCACGTCCCACCACTTGGCGCCGACTTCTCGCAGCGCGGTGGAGAACGAGCCGCGCAACTCGTGACCTCGCGTGGTGCCTTCGTCGCCGAGGTCTTCGAGCTCCAGCACCGCTTGATACGCGGTACGAGTGTCAGGATGGTCGGTCGGGGGGAAGACGTGGTGGTTTCGTGCCGCAGCCCGGTTGGCGTCGGTGGTCAGGACTTCCACCCGGCTCAACACGAACGGATCCGGCTTGGCCGTCATCGCCGTGTACAGCGCTCCGATGGCGGCGAGTGTCGCCGCGCCGGCCACACTTGGCCACAACAGACGACGGCGCCGCGGGGCGAGGTCGACGTGCGGGCTGGGCATGTCGCGCAGCAGCCGTTCGCGACGTTCGTCGTCGACGGGTGGGAGCGCCAGGTCGTCCCACGCCGTGGTGATCCCCGCGGCGATTTGTGCCTCGCACAATGCGGCCTCGAGGTCTGCCATATCGGCAAAGCGCTGGGCGGGATCTTTGGCCAAACAGCGCATCACGACCGCCTCGATCGCCTCGGGGATCTCGCGATCGGGTCGAGCTCGGCGAGGCGGCTTCGGCTTGGCCGCCAGCTGCAAGCGCAACAGTTGCTCGACGTTGTCGCAGAGAAAGGGCGGATAGCCGACGAGCAGCTCGTACGCCAGACAGCCCAGCGCGTAGATATCGAGGCGCCCGTCGAACGGCTTGCCCGTGATCTGTTCGGGCGCCATGTAGTGCGGGGTGCCGGCGACCGATCCCTCGGTTTGGCCGCCGGCCGCGAGCATGGCCGAGATCCCGAAGTCGACGATCTTCACCGCACCGCGGCGACCGTCGCGGTCGACGACAATCACGTTTTCCGGCTTGATGTCGCGGTGGATGATGCCGGCTTGGTGGGCCGCGTGCAGGCCCTTGCAGATCTGCCGGAGCGTGGGGATGAGCTGGTCGATCGGCGTCCAGTCGTCTTCGCTCGCGGGGATGAGATCGCCACCCGCGAGCAGTTCCATGCAAAAGAACAGTCGCCCATCGGCGAGTTCGCCAAAATCGTAGATCTCGACGATGTTTGTCGAGCCGACGCGGCTCGCGGCTCGGGCCTCATCGCGGAACACCTGTGCCATGCGCTCTTCCTGGCTCAGATCGAAGCGCAGGATCTTGAGTGCGACGCGGCGCTCGATGTCCACGTGCTCCGCCTCGTACACCACGCCCATTCCGCCTTCGCCGAGCCAGCGAATGATGCGGTAGCGGGTTCCCGGGATCACGCGGCCGACAGTTAGCCGCAGCCGAGGTTGTTCGGCGCTTGGTTCGGCGAGTCCGTCGAGGCCGGCCATTCGGGTGCCCGCGTGCTCGGCTCGATGTTGCTGGAAATCGTCGGTGGGCCGATCGTTGGCCGGGACCTCGATCGTCTCCGCGCTGAGGGCCGCCGCCTCCAAGTCGAGGTCCGCCGACGCGTTCGCGCTGGAGGCGTGGGGTCCGGCGCCGAGCGCTTGGGCCTCGTCGAACCCTAGCGTTCGCATCGCGACGGGGCCGGGTGCGGCGGGAGGGGGTGGTGGTCCGGTCGGTGGAACCGCTGGGGCGGGCGCATCGAGGTCCGCCGCGGCAAGGCCCCGGGGATGGGGGAGCGTGGGCGCTCGCCCCGTTGAGCGCTGAGGAGAATTCGACGACGACATCGGATCGCACGTCCCGTCGCCTGGGTCAGGCGCCGACCTTGGGAGTATGCGAAGCCACTGCGGAAAATCACCCCGTGGCGGCGATCGCCGAGCAGCGACGCGCCAAAACTGGCCGGTGGCGATGGGAACTCGGCGCCAGGGCCCAGGCCTGGCGCCACATCGGTGCTGACCGGTCGCGCCCGGGACACCGGGGGGGCGGGACGGCGGCCAACCGGATCGGTTCGTCAGGGCGCCGCGATGCCGGCGGGGTTGTCCCGCTGACGCAAGTCGTCTCGCAGCCCGGTCGAGACCAATAGCTCGCCGGACGCGGAGATGATGGCGCCTTCGAGTCGCGGATTTTGCTCGAGGAATCGCAGACCCGCCGCCGAGCCCATCACCATGACCGCCGTCGCATAGGCGTCGGCATCCGTGGCATTATCGGCCACCAAGGTCACGCTGACGGGGCTGTTCGCCTTCGGAATGGGCCATCCGGTGGCTGGGTCGAGAATATGTGTGTACGTGGTGCCGCCGTGTTCGAAGTAGCGCTCGTAGGTTCCGGAGGTCACCACCGCCTGGTCGCGTACCGGCAGCGCAGCCAACGTGTCGTTCGTTCCCGGTTCTTTGATACCGACTTGCCAGCTGACCGTACCCTTGCGGCCCGACACGTACGTATCGCCGCCGCCTTCGACGATGTGGTTGGCAAACCCGCGCTCGCGCAGCAAGCGAGAGGCTTGATCCACGGCGTAGCCTTTGGCGATCGCGCCGAGACCGATCATCGCGTCGGCATGTTCGAGTCGTACGGTGTGCTGCGAGCGATCGACGTGGACCGTGCGCCAGTCCACTCGGGGCAAGCGCGCCTGAATGGCCGCGGCGTCAGGGGGGCGAGCCCCGGCATCGAATCGCCACAGCGAGCCGACCGAGTAGAAGGTGATGTCGAAGCGACCGTCGGTGCGTTGGCTGACATGGGCCGCCCGTTCGAGGATGTCGACCAACTCGATCGGCACCGCGACCGGGGGACCGCCCGCGCGTGCATTGACCAGCGAGACGGCGCTTTGGGGCTGCCATTCACTGGCGATGGACTCGATACGAGCCATCTCGGCGAACGCGTCACGGATCGCCGTACCGGCTGATGTCGCTTGGGCCGGATCGTGGAGCCACACGTTGATGCTAAAGCGCGTGCCCATGAGCTGCGACGCGGCGAAGACCGTGCCGTCGCGCCGAACCGGCGGCGCCTGGCCGCGGTCGGCGTGCTGGGCCACCGCCGGGGAGGCCGGCCCGGTCGGCGCCGCGGGAGCGTCACGCGGGGCCGGTGGCATCACGGGGGTGGTCGCGCGGACCTGCTCGCGCGACTCGGTCGTCGGTCGCGGGCAAGCAGCAAGGCCGACGATCAGCCCCAGGCCGCCGCACCTGCGCCCCATGAGCCTCCTCACTGCTTCAGCTCCACGACCGTGGTGCACCTGCACCACCGCTTCCCGAGGCCCTCGGCTGCCCCGGTGGCATCACGCTTTGCCGCGTTGACGGCCCCAGCGACCGCGTTTGTGCTGGCGCTCGCGCCGGGTCGACTGCGTGGTCGGTACGGCTTGGAGCATTTGCGTGGCCTTGATCGACCCGTAGCGACGCTGGGCGTCGTCGGCCGCCGCCTCGTCGGTCGTCGCCTTCGTCGCCGGTTCCGGCGGGGGATCGATCGGGGCATCGTTGGCGGGCCGAGCGGTCGCGTCGACGGTGCCTTCGTCGGCCTCGTCGGGAGGTCGTGCCGCTTCCGACGGGCCGTCGCTGCGGTCATCGCTCGGGGGCGCGACGGGGGGGGGAACGATGCGATTGGTTGCGGGGGAACCCATGGACTGCGTGGCGGGAGGAGAACGGACGGGAAACGGTCGGTTGAGGCTGGCCGGACGAGGGGGGAGGGGGGACTCCCCCGGGGACCGACTGGCTCGCGTGCCGCCTTTGGGGGGCGGGGCCGGGGGGATCGTGCGTCGCTTCGCCGAGGGTTCGTCGCGGGTGGGAGCCGGCGTGCCCAAGTCGAACGCG
This sequence comes from Myxococcales bacterium FL481, assembly GCA_006508105.1. Lineage (GTDB taxonomy): Bacteria > Myxococcota_A > Polyangia > Nannocystales > Nannocystaceae > FL481. The sequence goes on from QKPP01000141.1 coordinate 26,088, forward strand.
CCTTCGAACACCTCTTCGAGATCTTCGTCGTCAACGGTGGGGGGTTCGAACTCGGCGAGGACATCGGCGAGCAGGTTGCGTTCCGCGTCGCTCGCCGGCGGCGAGGGAGACAGCGATGCGGCGGAGGGGTTGGATCGAGGCGTGGATTCGTCGTTGGCTGGGGCTCGCGTCGACGATGAGCCGTCCGCGGCGACCTCCGTGGCCGGCTCATCGTCGACCGAGATGTCGAACTCAAGGCCCTCGTCCTCCTCTTGTTCCTGGGCCACCGCCGCCGGGTCGGGGGCCGGCCCCGATTCGGGGCCGTGTGTCCACAGTCGGTGCAGGGAGGGATACTGGCTCCAGTAGGTCGCCGCGAGCGTGGTGGGTTGGTCCGTCTCGAGCCGCGTGTGAATCACGATGGCCGCGGCCGCCACCGACACCGAGAAGACGTGCCGTTCGTAGTAGGTGTCGATGGCTTCTTTGAGCCGCCAAAACGTGCGCTTGGCCCGTTCGGCGTCACCCACAATGGCCTTCCACAGTCCCAACGGACCGTGCTCGATCACCGGCGAGAACAAGAACTCCCGGCCGCTGCGAAAGAGCAGTGAGAAGCGCTCGTGCTCGATGAGGTAGTCGTGGGTCGATACGCCGAGGGCGCGGATGGCCTGCGCGAGTTCAGTGGGTTGGGGACGGCGTCGGCGAAACCGGTCCAGCGTGCGCGCGGGCTGGAGCTGGTCGAGGTCACGAAGGGTCTCGTCGAGGAGGTCCTCGGCTTCCGCCCAGGTGCCGGCCAGCGGTACAGACGCGAGCACTTTGCCACCGGGCTTCGTGACGCGCACCAGCTCGGCGAGGCCCGCTTCCCAATCCAACACCTCCTCGGTCAACACGAGATTGGCGACCGCGAGATCGTACGTGTCGTCGGGCATCTCGAGCACGTCGTCGAAGTTGCCCTCTTTGAAGTACACGCGGCGGTTCCACTTCGGAGCGATGCGAGCGCGGGCCAAGGTGAGCTCGGCGGGCTCGTCACCCAATGCCAGTACACGCGACGAGTCCGGCAATCGCCGGAGCAGCTCCGAAGTCGTGCGCCCGGCGGCACAATGCACATCGAGTGCGACGGTGTCGGGGCGTGGCTCGACGTGGCGCAGCAGTAGCTTGGCGAACCGATCGTGCCAGATCGGCGCCACTTCACGGTCGATCACGCGTGCGAGTCGCTCGGTGCGGACCTCGGGTCTCGCCTGCTCAGGCACGGTGCGGCAGTGTAGCACCTCGCGGCGGGGCGACGAACGCCAGCGAGCGCCACTGTCGCGACAACGTCCGCGTCGGTGGTCGTGTGGGCAGACGGGCGCAGGCCACGGGCGCGAGCCCGGGTTCCACCCGCTTTGGAGGACGAGACCGAGGTCTCCGCCGAGGTCCGGCAACCGCGGGGCCAAACGGGTCGGTGCGCGAGTCGTCGGGCTACTCTTGGCTCGCCTCAGCCTCAGCCGCGGCCACGCCGGTGTCACCCGTTCCGAGGGTGTCGCTGCCGGTCGACGAGTCGTCGGCCTCGTTTGGGGCGGGGTTGATGCAGTCGGGCCGAAAGCAGTCGGGAGCGGGTTGGTCCGAGGTGCAAACCAGCGAGGACAGGGCACCAACGACGAGGGCCGAGAACGGGTACAGCACGTGCTTCATGGCGGGCGGGGCTTGGCTAACCGAGGAGACGGCACCGTAACACGCCCTCAATAGCGCACCAAGCGGCTGCGACGTTCCGAACTCGGTCCCGGGCAGGAGGACCGAACGGTCGGGTCATTCCTCGTCCCCGGTCACGGCTGCTTCGACGCCGGTGACCGACTTGGGTATCGCGGCGGACAGGACCTCGGGCTCGCCCGTCGTGCACAAGACGTCGTCCTCGATCCGGATCCCCCGAACGTCGGCGAACTGCGCGATCCGGTCGCGGACGAGGGTCTGATCGGCGTCGAAGGGCTCGCATAGCTCACGATCGCGCAGGATGGCCGGCACGAAGTACAGACCCGGTTCGATCGTGACAGCCATACCGGCCGCGAGATCTCGATCGAGCCGCAGAAACCCCAACCCGAACTGCGGGCTGCGCGTGCGTCCGGGGGCGTAGCCGGCCCGATCGCCGAGGTCTTCCATGTCGTGAACATCGAGTCCGAGCAGGTGACCCACTCCGTGGGGGAAGAACAGGGCGTGGGCCCCCCGCTCGACCAAACTGTCGGGGTTGCCTCGCAGCAGGCCCAAGTCGACCAATCCCTGGGCGAGTCGTCGGCTGACCGCGAGATGAATGTCGCGGTAGCGCGTGCCGGCTCGGACCATGGAGATGCCGAGCACCTCGGCTTCGTAGACCACTTGGTAGACGTCGCGCTGAGTGGCCGAAAAACTGCCGCTCACGGGCCACGTTCGGGTGACATCACCGGCCCAACCGCCACACTCGGCCCCAACATCGGCGAGCAATAAGTGGCCGTTTTCAAGCACGTTGTCGTACGACGGGTGATGCAAGATCTCTCCGTGTACGGTGATGATGCTTCCGTAGGCGGTCTGCATCCCGCGGGCCAGGATCTCACCCTCCATCGCCGCTCGAATGTCGTGCTCTCGCAGGCCGGGACGGGTCAGGGTCATGCCGGCCAGGTGAGCGGCCGCGGTTCCCTCGGCGGCCCGGCGCAGCATCGCGACGCCGGCGTCGTCGTGGATCAGTCGCAGCCCGATCATCGCGTCTGCGAGGCGTTCATCGAGCGGCCATAGCGACGTCGGTGACGAGACGTCGCTCCAGGGTCGGTCGAGCAGGCGAGCTTGGCGTTGGCGGACGGCGGGATCGATGCTCGGCAGCGAGGCGACCCGGCTCGCACCGCCGAGCTGCGCCAACGCGTCGGGCAGCTCGGCCGTGGGACGAATCGCGTCGACGCCCAGCGCGGCTTGGACC
>QKPP01000141.1:28987-29430 GCA_006508105.1 Myxococcales bacterium FL481
ACTGCGGACGGGAGCAGCAAGTCCCTCCTGGTGGATGAGCGATGGACCGTCGCCGGCGCGGGCGGGTCGCCATGCCACAGCGCATCGCCGGGCGGCGGGGCGTCGACGAACAACTCGCTGCGCTCGCCGTGGACTACGAGGACTGCGTCGGGCGTCGACGCTCCCGTCAGATACAGGAAGTGGCTGTCGGCGCGATACGGATAGGCGTTGCCAGGATAGTTGCGAGGGCGCGGTCCGCCGGTGAAGACGGCGGCCGGCACATCGGCTAACGCGTCCGCCAAGGCGCGGCGGCGAGTGACGAAGGTCGCTGCGGGCTGGTCAGGGAGCGGTCGGGCCATGGGATGCAATCTTGCCGCGAGAGGCGCGGTCAAACTAGCATGCGGCGGGTGACCGCGCTGGGCGAGGCGGTTTCTCAGCTCCTCTACGAAGATCCCGGCGATGCT
>QKPP01000141.1:29440-33737 GCA_006508105.1 Myxococcales bacterium FL481
CCGCGCTGGGCGAGGCGGTTGCGCGGCGCTACCCTGCGCCGCGCATGCGCACGCGCGTCGACCCCGAACGACCCGCCCCCCGTCATCTCAAAGCGGCCGTACAGGCCCTCGTGCGCGGCGAAGTCATCGTGTACCCGAGCGACACCGGGTATGCATTCGGCTGTTTGCCGCAAAGTAGCAAGGGCGTGGCGACCCTGCGCAAGCTCAAGCGAATCGACGAACGCCACCGAAAGCCGCTGAGTATGCTCGTGGGCGACCTGGGCGACTTTGGGCGCTACGGTCAGATGTCCAACGCGGCGTTCCGAGTGATCCGCCGTCTCCTCCCGGGGCCGTACACGATCGTGCTCAAGGCGACGTCGGACGTGCCACGGGCGGTGCGCAATCGGGACCACGAGCTCGGACTGCGTATCCCCGACCACGCGGTGTGCCGGATGCTCGTCGAGCTGCTCGAAGGCCCGCTGCTCATCGGTTCGGTGACCTCGTCGGACGCCGAGCCCGAGCTGGAAGAACCCGACGACATCGCTCGCCGATCGGGGTCGAGCGTGACGCACGTCCTCGACGCGGGCTACCTGTGGCCCGAGCCGTCGACGGTGCTGCGATTCGTGGACGACGACATGGACGTGGTGCGCGTGGGCCAAGGCCCCGTACCGTCGTAGCTGGCCGCGAACAGTCGCGCGAGCTCGTCGGGCTCGCGGACGTGCAAGCGTCGCTTCAAATCTCGTACGTGCAGCCGGACATCTGACACGGGGCAGCGCAGCCATTGCGCGATGACCGGCTCGTCGTACCCGGCGACGAGGCCCGGCAAGATGCGCACCTGAGCCGGCGTGAGCCGGTGACGGCTCGAGAGGTGATGGCACGCGGCATAGAACGCGCGGGTCTGTTCGACCTCGGATTCGGGCTCATTCGGCGCGTAGGTGCGGGGCGAGGGCCCAGCGGTGTGGGCGGCAAGCATGGTCTCGCGGACCGGTTGACCGCGGCGGAGTTGCTGCGTGGCGCGCACGGTGCTGGCCAGGCGGAGGGTGAAGTCGGAGGTCGAGACCGGTTTGATCGCCAATTCGTGGGCTTCGGCCGCCAGCGCAACCCCGACCGCAATTGCACTAGGCAAGCCGCTGACGAGCAGCGTCGCACACGGCAGCGGACTGCCGTGCAGCATGGGCACCAGCGACGCGCCGGTATCGTCGGGCAACGACAGGTCAATCACCGCGGCGTCGAAACCTCGGCGGGTTTCGGCGATGGCCATCCGGGCCTCCGCGGCACGGCGGGCGTGGACCACCCGGCATCGCAGCCGGCTGAGCAGCTCGAGCCACGATTTGGCGACCATCGGGTCGTCCTCGACTAACAAGACCCGTGCGTGGACGAGTTCTGGCCGGCTCGAGAGCGGATGGTTGACGATGTTGGCACTCGACTGGGGTTGTGCCGCGGTCACGCGAGTTCCTCTCGTTCGCGTCGCGCTTGATCTAGCCGATCGCAACCGGATTGACCATCAAATCTCGCGGGCGAACGGGCCGGCATTTAATGCTCAATTCGACGAATGCCAACACACCAAAAGCACCGCGCAGGGTGACGTTCGTCTCGCGCCAGACACCGTCGACACCGCGGTGCGCGTTGGCGGGCTCGAAGCGCGAAACCGTCGTGGAGAAGGGGGTAATGTGAGCTTTCAAGGGTCCGCGTGCCCGCTCGTCGGACAGCCGAGCGGACTCAGGTGCGCGAGACCGCTTGTTGGACGAGACGACCTCGGGCTTGAACCTCGACGAGGTGTTAGCTCTCGCGCCGCTCTCGTTTCATGGCGGGCACAAGCGCGTCGCCACCAGGGGACGGCTCCACCGCGTACCCGGGGAAACCCTGAAGCGGACCGGGTTGACGCGCGCATCGACCGGGCGGGGTTCGAAACGACGCGGCGCGGTGAAGCCGGCGGCGACCTGATGGGATCGCCGTGTCGCGTCGCCGAGCGCGAGGCGAACCGGAGCGGGCCTCGCGTTGGGCTCGGCGAAGCGCAGGGCAGCCTCGCTGCGTCGGCCAACCGTGGTGGCAGGCCCCGACGACGGCAGGTTCGATCCGACCGACGAGCCGCCGCGCGCCGACCACGGTACACTGCCCACGCCATCACCATGCTCGATTCCAAACGACAGTTCGTTCCGCCCGCGAAGGCCCTTGCTGGACGTCCCGAGGCCATGCCGGTGTGCGAGACCCACTACGTGTCGGGCCGCTCGCAAGTGCCACCTTTTCCGGAAGGGACGCGCCTCGCCATGTTTGGTATGGGATGTTTCTGGGGCGCAGAACGAAAGTTTTGGGAGCTTGCCGGGGTGCACACGACCGCCGTCGGCTACGCCGGGGGGGTGACACCGAATCCGACCTACCGCGAGGTCTGCACCGGCCGCACGAATCACAACGAGGTCGTGCGAGTGGTGTTCTGGCCGGAGCAGATCGGATTCGAGCGCTTGCTGCAGGTGTTTTGGGAAAACCACGATCCGACCCAAGGCATGCAGCAGGGCAACGACATCGGCACGCAGTATCGCTCCGGGATCTACGTCTACGATGACGAGCAGCAGGGAGCCGCCTGCCGCTCTCGAGATGCCTTTGCGCGTCGCTTGCTCGAGCATGGACACGGCGAGATCACCACGGAGATCCTGCGTGCACCGGAATTCTACTACGCTGAAGACGACCATCAGCAGTACCTCGCGAAAAACCCCGGGGGGTACTGCGGCTTGGGAGGGACGGGAGTGTCTTGCCCGGTCGGGATTTGGAGTTAGATCGTCGCGACCTGACTCGGGTCGAAGGTCCCGAGCGCTGCTCGGCTGGCGGGTTGCGGATCCAGACATCGGTTGCGAACCGACGGTTGGCGCTTTCAAACCGGCTGCGCTTGCGATGAGAACGGTCTAGTGCCAAAAGAGGCGGTTCCAGGCCGGGCCGGCGCGAGTGACCGAGGTGCGAGGCGGCTCGAGTTGGCCGGGGTGGTCGCGGGCGCGGTCGCGTTCATCTGGCTACGAGCTCAGTTCGCCTACGACGACTTCCCCAACCCCGACATGGCGGGGATGGCCTACAACGCCGACGTGTTGCTGCGTGGGGGCTTGCCGTATCGCGACACCGTGGAGTTCAAGTCGCCGGGCACGTTCTTTGTGTACGCGGCTTGTTTCGCCGCCTTCGGGCGCGCGCTCATGCCAATCCAGATCGCGTACGCAGGGTGGCTGGCCTCCGGTGCGGTGGCAGTGTGGCTGGCGAGTCGACACCTGTACCGCGATTCGGGCGGCGGACGTGGCCTGGCCGCGGGGCTGTATCTCGGGCTCACCGCATCATTTGCGCCGAACTACGCCGCGTGGATGGTGCCCGCATACGCGTGGGCTTTCGCCGCCGTGGTCGTCGCTTCCGCCCGAGGCAGCCCGCTTCTGCACGGGCTGGCCGGCGCGTGGGCGGGAATCGCCTTCTTGTTCAAGGCTCAGGCGTGCGTGCTGGCGGTGGTGTTTGTGGCGGTCTGGAGCTGGGCGCGACGACGCGGCTGGGGTGGGGCCAACGTTCTCGCGCCGCTTTGCTGGGTCCTCGGCGGCTTGTTGGCGTTTGCTCCGTTGGTGGGGCGATACGCGTGGGCGGGGGCCCTCGAGTCGCTCTGGCGCGGCGTGGTGCCGGTGGCCGTCGCGTCGGATTATGCGACGTCGAGCGCTAGCGTGGGTCTCGACTTGGCCTGGCGGGTGCCGGGGCAACTGATCACCGTGTTCCCGTTGGGGTCGATGCTCGCCGCCGTTGCGGCCTTCGGCGCTTGGAGGACGCGGCGAGTCGACACACTGGTTCCGGCGGCGGTGTTGCTCTTGGCCGCGGTCTTGGCCGCGGGACTCGGCGGGCAGCGGTACTACTTGCACTACCTGGTGCAATACGTGCCCGGGCTGGCCGTGATCGCGGCGCATCCGGCTTGGATTGACGGGCTCACGTGGTCGGGTCGCCGGGCGTCGACGCAGCGGGTGGCGCGATTGGTGGGCGCCGGGCTCGTCGTCGTCGGCGTCGGACTTGAACTTGGACGAGTCCTGCGGACGGGCGGGCATCGGTACGAGGCGATGGCGAGACGTCTTGAGGATGGTCGCACGCCCGCGCAGGCGGTTGGCGAGCACATTCGCGTTCGCAGCGGTCCTGACGAGACGATGTGGGCTTGGGGATGGACGGCCTGGCGCGCGTATTTTTGGGCCGATCGAGCCGCTTGCACCGCCGTGTACAAGCCGATGGGGGTCCTCACGACGTTCAATCAAAACACGGCCTTTTCTGACGGTGGCGTGATCATGTGGCGGGCGGGACCGCGTGCGGACGAGGTGGT
>QKPP01000042.1 GCA_006508105.1 Myxococcales bacterium FL481
CGAGAATGACGACGACGAGAATGACGACGACGAGAATGGCGACGAAGAGAATGACGACGAGGAGAACGACGACGAGGAGAATGACGACGCGAGTGACGACGACGACGACGACGACGACGAGAATGACGATGACGACGACGATGACGACGACGATGACGACGACGATGACGACGACGGCGACGAGAATGACGACGACGATGGCACCGATGAAGACGATTGCGATCCCGCTGATGGCGAAAACTCCGAGCTTTGCCTCAGCACGGAGACCGGAGTCTGTGAAGACTCCATTCGGATCGGCTCGTGCGACGCGTACTACTATCGAAGCTACGATCTCGGCGCGTACAACCCCAAAGTCGAGCGAGCGGTGATCGCGATCCATGGCAGCGAACGCGACTCCCGGGGCCACTTTCGAGCAGTGCTTCCCGTGATTACGGACGCCGATCGAGAGGAGAACGTGCTGCTGATCTCTCCGCTTTTCACACAAGAGCCGCGTGACGGAGAGTGGACGCTAGGGAACTATCAAATGGGAGGGCTCGGTGAGTGCGAAAACGGAGGAGAGGAGATCAGCACATTCACGTTCACCGAACGGCTCGTCGAGAAGCTGCACGTATGCGAAACATTTCCGAACTTGAAGGAGATCGTACTGATCGGACACTCAGCCGGCGGCCAGCACGTTGCCCGCTACGCTGGTCTCACAACCCTTGTCGAGGACTACGCGAGATTCACGTTCAAGTTTGTGCCAACGAACCCATCATCGTGGATCTTCATGGACGACCAGCGACTTGTCGACGGTGAGTGGACCAGCGATATCGACGACTGCTCTTGGTACAACTCGTATGGGTACGGACTGCGTCGGGTCGAGAACAACCCGTTTGCCGAGGAGCATGGAGTCACGGCCGAGCTCGTGCGGGAACACTGGGTATCCCGGAACGTCGTGTACTTCATCGGCGAAGACGACAACTCCGACGCAAATGGGCTAGATACCGGCTGCGCCGCGACACTACAAGGCGAGTTTCGCCTACAACGGGCGATCAACGCCTACGCCCACACGATGGAATTTTTCCCTCCCGTCGGCGACGCGATTCATGAGCTTTCCCAGGTCCCGGGCGTCGCCCACAACCACTTCGGGATGTACCGGGCACAAGCCGGCAGGCGACACATCCTCGAGTAGGCACGGTTCGGCTGGGCGTTCTTTTTGGCCATTCGTCAACGTGTTCGGCATGACGGACAGCAACGAGGAGTCTGCCCAGACTTCGCTGCACGTCCTGCTTTCCGACGACGCGCCCAAACACTGTGGCGCCTACTTCAGTCAGAGCAGCGTGTTGTACCGGGATGCGGAGTGCAAAGACGGCGGGTGGCCGATGACGACGCCCAACCCCAATGCCCGCGACCTGGACACGGCGAGGAAGCTGGTCGCGTTGAGCTACGGAATCGTGGGCATGGAGCGGCCGGGCCCGACCTCGTAGTCCGGTTGCGAAGTCCGCGGTCGGTCGGGCGACGGACTCGCCGCGCCCACGGCAAACGCCCCACCCCCAACGCCGGACCCACCTGGTATCTTCGAGCGTGGCTACACTGCGCGTCATCGGAATCATCTTGGCCGGGCTCGGGGCCTTGATGGCGGCATTTCCGGGGTGGTTCGGGCCGCTGACAGGAGGGTCGGAGCCGGCGGCGGCTACGTTCGAGGCCATCGAGCGTCGGATCCGTGGCGGCATGGTGCTGGGGGTCGGACTGGCCCTCATCGCCCGCACCGAGTTGCGCCCGTGGTCCATCACGGTCGCGTCGGTGCTGTTCTACTTCATGCTGGGCGCCCTGCTCGCCCGGGTCCTCGGCTTGATCGTCGAAGGCATCGACGCGCGCCAGTGGCTGTATGTGGCGGTCGAGACCGGCCTAATGACGCTCGCGGCCTTGTGGATGTGGCGGGCGAGCGCTGGCGGCTAACCCGGCGCCGTCGGTTGGCGTCGAAAGCTGGCTTCGTGGCGAGGGCCAGGCCGACGTGTGTAGTGGCCGCGCTTCACTCGTCGGCGTCGGGCACCACGAAGTCGAACGATCCGTTGCCGCCGGCATCGATGGGCATGATGCAGTCGCCCTGCTCGAGGCACTGCACGTAGATGAGATCGTGCTCGTTGAAGTCGTCGTCGGCGAAGTACAGCTGCGTGGTGATCCGCACCTCGCCGGCGACGAACACTCGTGCATGCAAATGAGATGTTCGATAGGCCGCGCCGTTGAGGTACCAGCCGGGTCGTAGCGTTCGAAAACGGTAGTGCCCGTTCGCGTCCGTACGCACCCATCCGTAGTACATCTGCTCCCCCGTCGGGATGGGTCGATCGTCGGGTGTCGTGGCGCCACTCATGCTCTCGTGGTCGTACACTGCCGCTTGGTAAGCTGGATCCGGGTCGACCGAGCTCGGCTTGGTCCCGTGCGGCGAGGGCGTGGCATGCCACAACAGCACCGTCGCACCGGCGATGGGCTGACAGTCGGGGTCGAGCACCCGCCCTCGAAGCTCGAACGCGACGCCATCGTGCCCGTAGAGGTCCAGATCTTCACGCTCGAGCCCAGCTTGGGGATACGGACCGGGAGTCTGCTCGACCGTGGGCTGACACGTGTCGCCGTGGCCGGCGTCGGGATCTCCGCCAGTCGGGTTGGGCGCCGCGTCAGTCGACACCCCGCCATCATCGAGGCTCTCGCCGTCCTCGAAGCTGTCGCCGTCCTCGGACCCGTTGCACGCAGCCCCGGCTAGCACCCCCACCAGGCCCGTTGCCGTCATCTCGCAAAACGCCCGACGCGTACGTGGTGTCCCCATCTCGCCATCGTACCGACTCGCAGGGCGTTGGAACACTCCAATTGGGGTCAATTCCCGCGTTCGGTGACCGCTCCGTCGCTTGCGATCGCTTCCGCTAACGGCCCAGCCGCCGCGGACCGCCTCGCCGTAAGCCACGCCACCCGGATCAAAGCACTCGCTTCCGCGCCATCATCACGCCGTCACGCACCGCCAGTAGCACCTGCTCCACGCGCTGGTCCGCGGCGACGTGGGCGTTGAACGCCACGACGCCGCGGTCTGAGGCGTCCCGAGGGTCGAGCACCGCGCCACTCCACAGCGCGTTGTCGGCGAGCAACACCCCACCGGGTGTCATCATGGGCACGATGGCGTCCCAGTAGGCCACATACTGCTCTTTGTCAGCGTCGATGAATGCGAGATCGAAAGTCGCACGTTCCGCCGCCAGTTCGGCCAGCGTGTCGAGGGCCGGGCCCAACCGCAGCTTGATCTTGCCGCCGTCCGGACTGCGGTCGAAGTAGCGCTGGGCCATTTCGGTCGCCCGCGGATCGACGTCGCAGGTGATCAGCTGACCACCGGCCGGCAAGCCTGATGCGAGTGCCAGGGCCGAGTACCCCGTGAACGTCCCGACTTCCAGCACCCGCTCCGCGCGAGACAGCTGACACATCATACGCAGGAACTGACCTTCGACGCGGCCGATCTGCATCTGCGGGTCCGGGATCGAGGAGGCATGCGTCTCTTGGCGCAGCTCCTCCAAGAGCGTCGACTCGGGGCTGGTTTGCTCGTGCACGTACGCCTCGAGGGCATCACCGATCAAAGATTGCATAGGGCTCCTGTGCACCGCGAGCGAACCGCAGACGAGACCGGCCGTCAAGAGGCCGTTCGCAGCGCGTGCGTCGATCGTTGGCGGAACGCGGCCTCCGGAATCGGGGACCACCGGGTTGCCGCAATCCATCTCGACAACTCCCGCGTGAAGGGGGGTTGATCTGGTCTCCGCTGGGCACGGTGGCGACTCGACCGCAACGCCGCCGCGCCGGACCTAGCCCAACTAGTCCGCCTTGCTCCTTCGTTGCCGCGGCACTCGGCTGGTGCCAAGCTCGATCGGGGTTCGGCCGACCGAGTGAACCGGTCGCATGCGAACTGGCCCACGGTCTCAGCGTCCGGGCGATCGAGAACGCTCGAGTAGCATTGAAATGCACGACGATTCCCAGCCCGGCTCGCTAGCTGCCCGCGGTGGCGGCCTTGGCCTTACCGCTTCGCGTCGGTGCGAGTTTTGGTGGTCGTCGATCGCCGGCGGCTGTCTCGTCGTCGCTGGGTCCTGTGTCGAGATCGATCCCGCGTTCATCACGGGCGCATCGCAATCCACGGCTTCGGAGCTCGGGCAAGATAGCGAGGGTGACACTTCGGGTCCCACCGATGATGTGACCGGGACCGATCGCACCAGCGACTCGAGTCACGATCAAGACACGGCATCCGGGAGCACGAAAGCAACGGGTGACTCGCCGAGCGCGACGAGTTCGGACGCGACGGCCTCCGAACCCAGCGGGACCGAGGCGGGGCCGGACACCGGACACGCCACCGCGCAGGATAGCAGCGAGGTCGAGTCGTCCACCGACACGGATCCGGGGACCTGGCCCACGGGGACGGACAGCACGGGCTCGGACAGCGAAGCCGGCGAGACCCAGACCGAGGACACGGACAACGGCGGAAGCGGGGACTCGAGCGGCGATAACCCAGATCTGGGGACGGAAGACACCGGCGATGAGGAGACTGGGACTGCGGATACCGGAGGCGGAGGAAGCGAACCTTGGATCTGCTGGGGTCCGAACTCGCCGCCAGCGAAGTCAGTCATCATTTCAAATACCAACCAGATCTACGCCGGGCGAGTGGTGTCGCCAGGTGCGTACAACCTCTGTGCGCTGGAGATCTACACGGGCAATGTGGATGGCAACATCGAGCTTTCGTGGTGGAGCGAAGCGATGGGCACCGCGGAGCCCGACCTGCTCCTCGCGCAGGCCACCACTCCATTCACGGCGGATCACAGCTGGGTTCGAGCCGCCCTCGACGAGTCGATACCGGTGGAGCTCGATGTTGCGTACTGGTTCGGTCTGCGCACCGATACAGCAGACACAACCTGGCCAGAAGCCGCGAGCGGGGTGGATGTCGAACGAGTTTCGTCGACCGACAATGGCCAGACCTGGGGCTTTCGCTATCACATGCCGTTACTATTGAGAATGATCTGCTGCCCCGACTGATCCTCAACCCGCCGGTTTGCTGGCCTCGCAATCACGGCGTTGGCCAGTTCTCGAGGGTCTTCGCTCGGTATCGCCGCGGACGACGGGTTCAAGCGTGGTTGCTCCGGCTTCCGGGCGGCCGACCCGAGGACCTCGTCGAGGAAGGCCACCGCCGCCTCCCACGAGCGCTGATCCGCATCCGCATCGTAGACCAGCGGCAGTCCGAACCGCTCGCCCAGCGCCGTCGCCTCTGGGTTGGTGAAGCTGTGTTTCACGCCCGGGTAGCTGTAAAATCGCAGGTCAACCCCGGCGTCCGCCATTTCCTTGCGAAAGGCAAGCACGGCCTCCGCCGGCACGAACGGATCGGCTTCCCCGTGGAAGATCGCCACTTTGCCTTTGATCGCTCCGGGCACAAGCGGCTCGCGGCCGGCTTCGATCCCGCCGTGGAAGGCCGCGACGCCGGCTAGGCTTCGCCCGCGACGGGCCATGTGCATGATGATGCCACCCCCGAAGCAGTATCCGATGGCCGCAATTCTTGTGGCATCGACGTTCGGGTGGGCCTGCAGCAGCTGCATTGCGGCGTCGAAGCGAGCCTCGCCCACCTCAGCTTTCTCCTCGACGGCAGCCACAAAGCGCATCGCATCCTCGGGGTGAGCCGCTTGCTGGCCGTCGCCGTACATGTCCACGGCCAGCGCCGTGTAGCCCAACTCGGCGAGCATGCGGGCGCGGCGTCGGGCGTACTCGTTGTGACCCCACCACTCGTGCACCACCAAGACGCCAGGACGGGGCCCGGACACCGACTCGTTTTGTACTAGGTACCCGCGAAGCGTCGCGCCACCGGCCTGATATTCCACGACCTCGCCGGTGATGGACCCGGCGCGGGGCACGGACGCGGTCGAGGACGGTGAGTCCGACATCGACGGGCGCGGCGATGTCGTGACCGCCGGCTGCGGCCGAGCACAGCCCCCCAAGCCACCGAGAAGCAGGCAAAACCCCGTCGCGTGCAGAAAAAAAGCCCATCGCATGCGGCCACGGTAACTCGCCGGCGAGGCGACCGTGGTGCGCCCCAGCGCGGGCCCGGGATCCTCTCGACTGACGGTGTACAGGGCGATCGGCCGAACCGGACATGCGCCGCCCAACCGCGGCGAAGCGCCCGAGCGGCCAGCGCTGCCCCGTACGGGGTCGTCACGGTGACGACGAGCCCGCGCGACCGAGACGGCGCCGGCAGCGGGTCTCCCGAACCCCGCCCCCGCTGCGGGTTACAAGGACACGGCCGTGTCCAACGTCGCGCGAAGCGACGCCGCAAAATCACCGCCCGCGACGGGCTCGACCGCGACATCTGGAGGCACGCCGACCACCTCGAACACGCCACCTTCCGGGTCCTCGTAGACCTCGTTCGATAGGCCGACGAGCCACCCGTTCGGCAGCGTCCGCACGAGCACATCCGAAAAAGCGCCGTAGGTCCGCGTACCGACCGTGGTCACCTGCGGCAGTGCGCGCATCGCGAGGGTAAACGTCTCGGCGGCACTGATGGTGTTGCGGCTGGTGAGCAACACGACCGGCCCGACGAATGATCGATCGCCGCGGGGCTCCACCACGACATCCTGATCCGGCGTCCACCGCCCGTCGTCGTAGGCCCGCTTGCGTGACACCAAAACCGACTCGCTGGTGAACCAGCCGGCGATCGCGTAGCCCATGGTGTCGCGACCGCCTTGATTGAATCGCACGTCGACCACGATCTTCCGGGCGCTCGCGAGATCGGCCATCACCAACGCCATCGCCTCATCAATCGCCACCAGCATCTCCGGAATCGGCAGATCGCCGGCGTCGGGAGCCCCCATCTCGTGGACGTTGAGGTAGCCCACGCCGTCAGCCAACCATCCCCAGTGCAGCGTATCGTAGAGCCCACTGCGGCCCTCACCCTCGAGCACCTCGTCCACAACATGGCGCCGCATGTCGACGATGAAGTCGCGGCGCGGGTCGATGGGATTGGTGACCGGCTCTCCCGGGTACTGCACCGCCCACTCGTTCCACAGTTCGCCCATCGAACCGCTGAGGAACCCCAGGCTCCCGCCGTCCCACACCCAAACATGCCCGTCGGCCAACGGGAGCAAAGTGTCCTCGACCACGGCGAACAGCTCCTCGGGGGAGCTCTCGGGCGTCAATCGGCCCGCCTGCTCGTCGCGCACGGCGGGCCAGTCGATGCCACGTTCGTCGAAGTAGGCGTAGTTTTCGTCGAACAAGTGCCACAATGACGCGAAGTTGCTGGGGGCATCTCGCACTTCGCCAGCCGGGCGGCAGTGGGAAGGCAATGCCCCCGCTCGCTCGAAGTCGGCCCGCGTGAAGTGGCCCAGCTCGTACCAGGAGAACCGATGGGCGTTGCCCTCCATGCGCTCATGAGCCTCGTCGACCTCCGCGATCGAACGAGTCTCGGTCTGCACGCAGCTGACACCCGTGACGTGGTACTCGGTGACCCTCGCGTCGCCGATCTCGAGCACACGCGCGTAGCCCCGTTGCGTCCACACCCCGGGTAACTCCTCCACGCTCGCCACCGGCTCGACAGGAAACGGCACGAGTTCATCCAGATCACACGCGCAGATCGAGGTCGATGAAATCAACCCCACCATCGTCAAAGTGAGCGTTCGCATGGCGGTTCAACACCATCGGCTCGCGCCGCCGTCACCGTCAGCGCCTTGACCGCTGTCCCGTGGACGGCAAGACTGGCCCGTTGGGATGGCCTCGCCAACCGAGCGGGGCGCGAAGGGAACGCCGACGCCCGCTACCCCTGCGGAGCGAGCGGCGGCGCGTCCACCTTGCCCGCCGCGGGGGCGGCCGCCGGCGTCAGGCGGTTTTGTTTGTCCGCGGTGTGGAATCCCCACGCGTAACTCTCGGTGACCGCCGCGGCCAGAACCGAGCCCACGTGGAACCAGTCACCCTGCATGCGTTCGGGCGTGACGTCGATGACCAGGTAGCCGCGACGGTTCAAGTCCACCGCCTTGATGTGCGGATGACTGCCGACGAGCGCGCCGGCGATCTGGTCGCCAGGATCGTCGAGGGCCGGCGACGAAATCGAGGTCCCAACGAACTCCACCGCCACGCTCCCTTCACCGGTCGCGGGATCGTACTGCTCGGCGTCGAACGGGTTGCCAGCCGCAATATCCATCGCCCATGAGCTGTGAATGTCGCCAGTAAGAATGGCAACATTGTCGATCTGATGGTCGACGATGGTCTTCAACACCCGAGCGCGGGCGGCTTGGTAGCCATCCCACTGGTCCGGGTTGAAGATGCATTGGTTCGGATCGAAAATGTTGAGCAACTGCCCGAACATCACCTGCTGACCCACCGCGCGCCACTGCGCTTTCGATGAGGCGAGCTGCTCGAGGAACCAGGCTTCTTGCTTCTTGCCGAGCAGCTGACGCTCGGGCTCGGCGATTTCCGGGCTACACGGATCGGCGATTTGCGCCTCGCGACCCCGAAGACGGGTGTCGAGCATGATCAGATCGAGCAGTCGACCGAACGCAAAACTACGGTAGATCCGACCGGTGTCGTCCCAGCGGGGTTCACGGATGGGCATCCATTCGTAGTAGGCCTGGATGGCCACAGCCCGGCGAGCTTCCCAATCCCCTTCGGTATCCGATTGATGGTTCTCGGCCCCATCCTTGAACGCGTCGTTGGTCACCTCGTGGTCATCCCACACCGTGATGAAGGGGTTTTGGCGGTGAACCTCCTGGAGATCCGGGTCCGTCTTGTATTGCGCGTGACGCTGTCGATAGTCCTGCAAGCTGACGATCTCTGCATCGGGCGAGGGAACCCGGTCGAGCGCGATGCCATCGCCGTACGTGCCATTGGCGTATTCGTAGATGTAGTCGCCGAGGTGCAACACCGCGTCGAGATCCGTGCGACGGGCCAAGGCCCGGTATGCGTGAAAGTACCCGGCGGGATAGTTCGAGCAGGAACACACGCCCAGGCGCACGTGCTGAACGTGCTTTTTGGGCAGCGTCCGCGTACGGCCGATCGGCGAGTCGTGACCGAGTGCGCGAAACTGGTAGTAGTAGGTGCGACCCGCGTGCAGCCCTTGGGCGTCGACTTTGACGGTGTAGTCGATGCCCGCGTCGGTGGAGGCCACGCCGTCGGCGACACGTCGGGTCAGCTCGGGGTCCTTGTACACCGCCCATTCGACCGCGATGGAAGCCGGTGCTTCGGGATCTGGCGTGACTCGGGTCCACAGGATCACCGCGTTCGACAGTGGATCTCCGCTCGCTACCCCGTGCACGAATACTGGATCCGGACTTTGATGATCGTCGGGGACGTTGCACTCGCCGGGCAACAACGGCAAGGTCGTCGTCAGAGAGGAGTACTGCAGAAAACGGCGGCGCGTGGTCGTCATGACCTCGCATGCTAGGCCGGCGTGGACGGCGGTCTGTGACCGCAGGACGGAGAAACGACGAACGTTGGGTGATCAAATCCGCGCCAAGGCTTCGGTGGCGTCGAGTGCGGAGCAAGCCGGGTCCGTGCCCGTCGCGCGGTCGAGTCACTCCTCGGTTGGCGGAGGCTCACCGCCCGAGCCGCCCGAGCCGCAGCGAGCCGCAGCGAGTTGGGCGTCTCGCCCGTCCAGCTGCGGAAGCCACGAAACAACGACCAGCTCGAGCTCGCATCCCGGCGCCCAGAACGTCACCGGTTCTCCCGCGATGACCTGCCGTTCGGCCGCGAGTTCGTGACCCTCACGTCCGGCGGCAGCGGCATGACGTTCTAGTCGTCGACACGCCCGTCGGATGAACGCGGGCCGAGCGATGCTCGCGGAACAAGTCGCCGGACCCACATCCGTCGCCGCGCCCGTCGTGCCGGTGACCGCCGACCACACGCTCGATCCGATCTCCGACAAGCACAGCTTGGGGCGCGTCAGCTGGACGCAAGCGACGCGATTCGCGGGCACGGGCCGCGTTCCGAACCCGGCTCGAGCGCCGAGGATGCAGTCCACGGCACCCTTCTTCGGCCGAGTGTCGTCGGCCACGCGCCTGCCATTCATGCCGAGCGAGCTCGCGGGTATTGCGCCATCTCTTCCAACGTCGCTGTCGTGGCCGCTGGCGCCGGGCAGCGCCCCGCTATCGGCGGGTGGTGTGGCTTGCATAGCCGCCGGCTGTCCGTGCTCGATTTGCTACTGCAAGGCTGTGGTCACCGCTGGCTGAAACCCGCTCGCTCGGCCATCGTTGGACCACTCTCGAGGTCGACCATCATGCTTATCCAGTCTTCAGGTTACTTTCCGCGCGTTGCAGCGCTGGTACTTGCGCTCCCGCTCGGTCTTGTCGGCATCACGTCCTGCGACGACTCGTCCGACGACGATGGCTCGTCGAACGACGACGACGACGACGACGACGATGATGATGACGACGACGACAACGGCAGCCTCGCCGATATGGCGTGGG
>QKPP01000260.1 GCA_006508105.1 Myxococcales bacterium FL481
AAGACGGCGATGAAGAGGAGGACGGCGATGAAGAAGACGATGAAGAAGACGATGATGAAGAAGAGGACGACGAAGACGAGGAAGACGACGACGGTGAGGAAGACGACAGCGATGACGAAGACGACGACGAAGACGGTGATGATGAGGAAGACGACGATGATGAGGAAGACGATGATGAGGATGAGAACAGCGACGAAGAAGATGTAGAAGAAGAGGATGACGCGGAGGACGAGGAAGACGAAGAAGACGAAGACGAAGACGAAGAAGACGAAGAAGACGAAGAAGACGAGGAAGACGAGGAAGACGAGGAAGACGAAGACGAAGACGAAGAAGACGAAGAAGACGAAGAAGACGAAGAAGACGAAGAAGACGAAGACCAGGAGGACGCGGAAGACGAGGAAGACGAGGATGATGAGGATGATGAGGATGATGAGGATGATGAGGATGATGAGGATGATGAAACAGACGAGGAAGATGACGACGACGAAACAGACGAAGAAGATGAATAGCCTGACCTGCTGACACGATGCCGAGCGGCTACGCGGTGGGACGCGACGGCGAGAGCATCACGAGCAGCTGATCGCCACTCTCGATTCCTGACCGAGGTGCGAACAGCAGCTCGTCGCGGTCGACCGGTCAAAACGATCGAGCTTGACGCTGGTCCTGTCCCGTCATCGCCATCGAGCTGGCCCTCTGCTGGATCCAGATCGGAATCAAGCGTAGATTGCCTGCATGTCAAGCGCAGGCGGTTCCCGTGCCCGGGGACCAGATTCCGTCGACCTCCTGCCCGATTTCGTATCGGCCCAATGTCAAACTGTTGCCCGATTCTGTACATCGGGAGGGTCGTACGCCATCGTTCGTGGTGCGATTGCTCCGACCGCCGGGCGAGGGAGCGGGCCCGCCGGCATGTAGCGCCCACGGTGGTGAGCTGGTCGTCTTGCGAACGCGGCGAGCCGGCTTGTCGACGCTCTTACTCGACCTCGCCTTGTTCCATGGTTCCGGGTCCGAGCCGGCCACTCGCCATGGGAGTGTGCGGCCGCGCGGGGG
Organism: Myxococcales bacterium FL481; assembly: GCA_006508105.1. Classification (GTDB taxonomy): domain Bacteria; phylum Myxococcota_A; class Polyangia; order Nannocystales; family Nannocystaceae; genus FL481. The sequence goes on from QKPP01000260.1 coordinate 1,048, forward strand.
TCGGCCAGCCGACCGACCTCCTCTTGAAGGCTTGGCGATCAGCTCATCGTGCTCGCCAGCTCAGCATCCCGTTTCGTGAGCTTGGTCTCGAAAGCCGCAATGCGCTCATCGGTGCTGGTCCGGTCGCGGTCGGCTGCCGCGCTGGCGCCCAATCGCGATGTCGTCAGCTTGTCAATTCCCTCGCATGTATGATTTCCCACGTTTCCCGCCGGCGGGGCAAACGGTCACCTCGATAACGCCAGCTGGTCGTCGGGTTGCCAGACCTCCTCCCCCAACTCGATTTCGCTCCTCGAGCCCGGCCATGTCGCCGGCGTTCACGACATCCACGCGGGCGACTACCGGGGGCACGAGGGGCGCGTTGCATTACCTCGCTGGCGTTCCGCAGGCCAGATTCGCCGGCACGGCGACGTCCATCTGCTTCGGGTCGGCGAGCCGCAGATTGTTCATGAGCTCGACGTATTCCGGCTCCGATGCGACCTGCAAGCGCGGGTTGTGGGCCAGTTCCTCGCCGATCGTGCTCACCGTCCAACCCTTGTAGTCGTGCGCCGGGTACACCAGCGTGTCCGACGGGAGCTTGAGGAGCTTGTTGAACAGGCTGTCGTACTGAGCATGGGAGTCGCCGTTTTGGAAATCCGTGCGCCCGGTTCCGCGAATAAGCAGAGTGTCACCGGTGAAAACCCGATCACTCATGACGAAACTGTAAGAATCATCGGTGTGCCCTGGGGTGTACAGCGCTCTCAACTCCACACCGGCCACCTTGATCAGCTCGCCGTCGGCGACCTTGCGAGTGACACACTCGGCACGGCTTTGCTCTCCCATGATCGTGGTGCAGTGCGTTTCGTCGCGTAGGTCGCCGAGGCCCGTGACGTGGTCTGCGTGGACGTGGGTATCCACACCGACGACGAGTCGCAGTTCGAGCTCCTTGAGCAACTGCAGGTACCGGGGCACATCTTCTTTCACCGGGTCGATGAGCAACGCTTCGCGGCTCGTTTCTCCCGCGAGCAGATACGTGTACGTGCTCGACACTCGTTCAAAAAGCTGCCTGAAGATCATGTGACGTCTCCGTGTGGTTGCGTGGTTAGTGAGAGCCAGCCGTGTCGGAAAGGATTCGCGGGACGCCGCCACGGTGAGACGTGGACGGCGCGACCGCAGTCACTTGCTCGCCGGCGTGATCGTGACGATACTTTGCGCCACGTGGCGGCGAATGGCGACAACGACCTTCTCGAGGCCGCGCGCAGCGGCGATCACCACGCACTGGAACGGCTACTCGCGCGCAATCGCGAACGCGTGTACCGCTTCGGGCTCAAGATCTGCGGCCATCCCGAGGACGCAGAGGACGTGCAGCAAGATACTCTGCTCACGATGGCACGAACGATTCGCGGTTTTCGCGGGAATGCGTCGTTGTCAACGTGGCTCTACACCATCGCGCGCAGTTTCTGCGTCAAGAAACGGCGCCGGAGCAAGTTCGCCCCGCGCTACCAACAGTCGGTCGAGCAAGACGCCACAGCGGAGATCCTCAACTTGCAGCATCCTGGCGCGTCCCCTGACGATGCCCTGCTGGCGGGAGAGCTCAGGACGCGGCTAGAGGTCGCGATCCGAGCTCTCCAGCCGCATCATCGCGAAGTGCTCATCTTGCGCGACGTCGATGGACGCAGTACCACCGAGGTGGCCGCGGTCGTGGGCATCTCCATCGCGGCCGTCAAGAGCCGACTGCACCGCGTGCGTGAGTCCATCGCGCAGACGCTCAATGTCGCGAGCACGCGACACGAAGGGGAGCGGCGACACGCCATCGCCGACCCGAGACCCGGCCGCCTGCCCGCCGCCGAGGCACACTGACTCGGTCCAGCCGATAGCGCACGCATGCCGTCGGCATGGGCAACACGAAGCTGCGGCTTCGCGAAGTCCTCACCGACCTTCATCACCACGACTCGGAGCACCGGATGACCGTTCGCCAGGCCCTCGCACGCGCTGTACCGCTACTTGAATCACTGCGTGACTACGATCGCAAATCGGCGCGCGGCGACGTTGTCGCCGGCGTGACAACGGCCGTGATGCTGATCCCACAGGGCATGGGATACGCCATGATCGCCGGCCTGCCGCCGATTTACGGACTGTACTCGTCTCTCGTGCCGCTTTTCGTGTACGGGCTTCTTGGCACCTCGCGCCAATTGGCGGTGGGTCCGGTGGCGATGGTCTCGCTGCTGGTGGCCGCCGCGGTACAAACTGTTGCCGACCCGGGCACGGCCGACTTCACCGCGTATGCCATCTTGCTCGCGTTGACGGTGGGCCTGGTGCAACTCGCCATGGGCCTGGCCCGACTCGGATTTCTCGTCAACTTCTTGTCGCACCCCGTGATTAGTGGTTTCACATCAGCTGCAGCGCTGATCATCGGGTTTAGCCAGCTCAAGCACTTGTTGGGATTCTCGATCGCGCGTTCACACCACGTGCACGCGATCGCGTATGCTGCCCTCAGCCGAGCCAATGAGACGCACCTACTGACGCTGAGCGTCGGGGCGATCGCCGCCGTGGTACTCGTCTTGCTCAAACGATACGCGCCGGCGGTCCCGGGCGCGCTGGCGGTCGTGGCGACAAGCACCACCGCGGCCTGGATTCTGCGCCTGGACACCCGGGGCCTGGCGATCGTAGGCGAGATTCCGAGCGGTCTGCCGCCGCTGACCGTATCGGTACCGAGCATCGGGGTAGCCCGAGAACTGTTGTCCTTCGCCGTCGCCATTGCATTGGTGGGCTTCATGGAATCCATCGCCGTGGCCAAACGCTACGCCCGCGAGCACGACTACGACGTCGACGCCAATCGCGAGCTCGTAGCCTTGGGCCTTGCGAACGTGACGGGTTCATTCGCGGGCTCGTATCCGGTGACGGGCGGCCTGTCTCGAACTGCAGTGAACGCCCAGACCGGTGCGCGGACCGGGTTGGCTGGCATCTTCACCGCGGTCGTGATCGGGCTTACGTTGTTGTTTCTCACCCCTCTGTTCGAGTACCTCCCGATGGCGGTGCTGGCTGCCATTATCGTCACGGCGGTGGCAGGGCTCGTCGATCTCGATGAGGTGCGGCACCTGTGGAGGGTCAAAAGGACCGACCTTGCCATGTTGACGCTGACGTTCTTCGCCACGCTCACATTGGGGATCGAGGAGGGCATCGGCGTCGGCGTCGGCGCTTCGTTGTTGTTCCTCGTATTCAAGTCCACGCGGCCGCATGTCGCCGTGCTCGGCCGCCTACCCGGTAGCACGGACTACCGCAATGTAACCAGGTTTCCTGAAGCGGAGCTGGTGCCGGGGATCCTGGCACTGCGCCTGGACGCCCAGATCTACTTTGGGAACGTCAACTTTCTCAAAGAGACCCTGGACCGATTCGAACGAACGCTCGCGGTCCCGCTGCGCGCAGTCGTGCTTGATGCGAGCGGGATGAATCAGATCGACGCCTCCGGCGAGGCGGCCTTCCGGGAAGTCCTGGAAGGATATCGCTCGCGTGACGTGCCGCTGGTGTTCGCGAACGTCAAAGGTCCGGTCCGGGACGTGTTCGAGCGTTCGGGGTTCAGCGCCGCGGTCGGAGCGTCCGGGTTTTATCTGAATGTTCACGAGGCAATGGGTGCCGTCGCGGGCGATAGCACGGGAGCTCGCGTGGGGGCGATTCCCTGACCGACGGCCCGGCGAGCGTCACCACAGAATTCGGCGGTCGCGCTCCTGAGCTTCATCCAGCCGATACGCGATTCGGACGGGGACGCGCAACGCCGAGTGTCGGGGACGATGGAGCCGCGATGCACAAGGAACGATTTGCCACGTCACTGATCGTGCACTGGCGAAGTGGGCCGGAAGAAGCCGGCCTGTCCGGGGCGGACGACAGCCGACGGCGAGCGGGCGCACCGGCGTCGTTCGCGAGGATCCGTCTGGTCTGACCGGCCACCACTGTCCGCATCTCCACGGTCAGCGCCACCGCCGCGTGACGACTCTTCGAGAAAAATTTACTGGTATAGATGGATCTCTACAAGTGTAGAGGTTATTCTCCCGACATCGAAAGGACTTCGTGATGGAATCGGATACCAAGATTGTGCACGAGACGGAGTGGGACCTGCTCACGGCCCTGTGGGAACGCGAGACCGCCACAGCGCGAGAAGTCGCCGAGACGCTCGCATCCTCGCGGGGCTGGGCCTACTCGACCGTCAAGACCATGCTTGACCGCATGGTTCAAAAAGGGCTGGTGGCCGCGCGCCGCGTCGGCAATGTGTACGAGTACTCGGCCGCGGTCGACCGCACCGATGCGGCCCGCAGTGCGTGGCGCCGCTTCGTCGACACTGCGTTTTCCGGCGCCATGGCTCCCGCCCTGCAGTTTTTGGCTGAAGATGCCCGGCTTACCAAGCGACAACGCAGACAGCTGGCGCGGCTGCTCGAGGAAGGAGGTGATGATGATGCTTAGCTTGTTGCCATTGTTCGCCAGTCCGAGTGTGTCGTGGTTCGCCGAGATGTTCGCGTGGACCGCGACGCTCGTGGTGGCCGCCCGCGGCCTCGAGCACGCGCTGCGCAAGCGGGTGCGACCGGCCGTTCGCCTCGCGTTGTACGGAGCCGTGTTCGCGCGACTACTGCTGCCCGCCGGCTGGGCCAGCCCGGTCGTGTCGTCAGCCAGCGCATGGGTCAGTGCGTGGCTGCCAGTCACCGGGCACGCATGGGCTGTGTCAGCCAACGCCGGCGCACTTGAATTGGTCGCAGCCCCGACGCCCGAGCTAATCGGATCGTCAGCGTCGGCCGCGGCGACCTTCGCCACCACAGCCGCCGAGACGGGCCCCAATGTGCTCGCTTGGCTCTTCGCCCTCTATGCCGCTGGTGTGGCCTGGCTCGCCCTGCGCATGTCGTTTGGCTACCGTCAGCTCAGCCGCGTCGTACGTTCCTGTTCGCCCGCCAGCCCCGGGATCGCTTCACTAGCCCCGCAATGCCGTGTGCTCGAACACCCCCACCAAGGCCCACTGGCGGCGGGCATACGTGAGCCGATCATCATCGTGCCGCGCCGTCTGACGCGACATCTATCCCCGGAGTCGATTGCCAACGTCCTGCGCCACGAGGTCGCACATCACCAGCGCCGCGATCCCCTGCTCGTCGCCGGGCTCAACGTGGTGACGATCGCCTTGTGGCCCGTGCTTCCGCTTTGGTGGGCCCGTGCCCGGATCCGCGATCTCATCGAGCAAGCTGCCGACGAACGTGCTTTGCACGGCGCCACGATGGCGCAACGCGAACGCTACGCCAAAATGCTGCTCGAGATCGTTGATCTCGGCGCGATGACCCGACCGGCTGCCCCCGCTCTTGCACTGGGTGGCTACGCCCACCTTCGAGCGCGTATCTTGTCGCTGCGCCAGCGGACGCGGTGGCCACGATGGTTGCAGGTGACCGTTGTCAGTACCGGCGTCGTGGGTGCAGTGACGTGCTCGGGTTCGGCCGGGGACGAGTCGGGTACCCATGCCGACGCGACGCGAGACGTGGACGTGGACGTGGAGGTACGCGCTGGCGAGACTGATCGACCCGAGCCAACGCACTTGATCGCGGCTATGGAGGCGCATGAGCAGTACGCGCGCAGCCAAGACCCGGCCCTGGCCGAAACGGCGGAGCGAGCCTACGCCGCGTTCCTGGCGGCCAATCCTGATCACAGAAAGGCAGCGCAAGCCGCCTACCACCGCGCCGAGCTAGCGTGGGCTCGAGCGGTTCAACGCTACGCCGCCGACCAGACCACCGATGGCGCGCAGGCGTTTGCGGTCGCTCGCACTCGGTTCCTCGAACTGCTTGATCGCTACCCCGACAGCGAGTACCGCGAGGACTCGCTGCATGCTCAGATGCTAGCCGAGAAGAACGCGCAGGAGTACGACCCAAGCCCGCCGAAGGGCGCGAACCAGCTTGCGAGCGGCTGTGACTCAACGAATGAGTCGGGGCAGCAGCGGTTTCTTCCGTGCGCATACGATTCCAAAGCCCAGTCGGTCGCGGACGCCCTCGATTTGTTTCTTGAACGAACGGAGCGCCGCGACAGTCAAGCGGTGCTGGCCCTGTATCAGCGGGGCAAGCTCGCGATGGAGCACAACCGTTTCGACGAGGCTGAGCCACACCTGCGCAGGTTGCTCGACATCGACCAAAGCACCGAACTTGCCGTGTGGGCGAGCGAAATGCTGATGGACCTATTGACAATCCGGTGGGTCAGTCCGGCCCACATGACGGACGACGGCGCGGAGCAACTCCGCCAGTTCGCCGAAGCGATCCAGTCGCAGCCATTGTTTGAACACGACAAGGCAAACCAGCTCCGTGAAGCCACGCCCCGCCTTCTCGCCGGCCTCGATTGGAAGGCGGCCCAAGCTCAACGCGGGGCCGGTGATCATCGCGGTTGTGCGTTGGCATTCGAAGCCATGCTCGAGCGTCAGGTCAACAACGACCGCGCGGATACGCTGATGTGGAACGCGGCCCAGTGCTTCGAGGGGGCGAACGACCGCGACGCGGCCCGCCGCTGGCTTGAACGTCTACTCCACGAACATGAAGACAGCGTGCACGCTGGCGATGCCCGGCAGCGACTGCGCGAGCTCGACGCCCAGTAACCGAGCCTGCCCGACGCAACCGCGCTCCTTCCGGAGCGCGGTATGGTCAACCTCACCCGCAGTTTGGGACAGCGAGGGACGTTCTGCGCAGTTCACGGACGCCCGGTTACTGAAAGCACAGCTCGAGGTCCAGCAATTTCACGCGGTCGCGGTGACGAACTGCGGGGCGTTGCTACTGTGACCATGGCGGCGCGCAGCGCATCGATCGGCCGTGCCGCGGGTGTCTCGCGGCCCACGCCAGGACTTCCTCCCATGAAGACTCTCAGTTTGTCAGTGACCGCGGCCCTTTTGCTCACCACGTGCGGCGACTCTCGGCGGCCCGGCGACTCAGATGGCGACCTGCCTGGCATCGGCGACGTGCCCGTGGATGATGACGACGATGACGATGACGATGACGATGAGGGGAGTGACGAGGGCGAGTACCTCGATCTAGGGGACGTCGAAGACGACACCGGCTCGGCCCAGCCCGACGACCCCGACGCGGACGACGACTGCGAAGAGGGCGAGTTGCCCGATCCCAATGCCTTGCTCACCGGCACGGTGTTTGCTCCGAACATGGAGATCCCGATCAGTGGCGCGCTGGTCTACGTAACGGACGAGCCAGTCGAACCGATCCCGGACGGGGTGTACTGCGCAGAGTGTGTGGACGTCACCTGCAAGCACCACGTACTGACCGAGTATGACGGAACCTTCGAGCTGCCGGCGGGGTCGGGCGACAACCAACAGCTCGTGGTGCAAAAAGGCGAGTTTTTGCATGTCGTGGATATCGACATCGAGCCGGGGTCCCAGGTGATCGATCCCGAGGACAGCAACCTGCCCGGCGAGTGGAACCCCGACGAAGGCCAATGGATCCCGCGAATCGCGGTGTACGAGACCAGCCCCGATGAGGTGTTCAACGTGTTGGCGAAGTTCGGTCTCGGAGATGTCGATGCCGGCGGATCGCTGGTCCCTGGCAGCGAGCGCTTCGCGTTGATCAACGCCGAGTCGGATCAGGGCGCGAGCATGGATGACTTGGACGAGATGAACAAGTACCACATCATGTTCGTGCCCTGTGCCGCCACGAAGCAATGGCCAGGCGCGCCCATGGTGCCCGAGGCGAGAGCCGACAATATTCGTGCCTATGTCGAGGCCGGTGGCAAGTGGTACGCTACCGATCACTCCAACGAGTACCTCAAAGAGCCCTTTCCCGCATACCAGGACTTCCACAACCCGGGCATGCCCGATCTTCAGCCTCCGTTTGACTCTCAAGCCGAGGTGATCGACGAGCACCTCCTCGGCTGGCTTGAGGCCTTGCCCAACGAGCTCAAAGACATCGGCGGGGGCAACCCAACTCTATTCGACCTACCGATGATCAACACGATGCTCAACTACTCAGGCATCGACGAGATTCACGACATCTGGGTCGAAGACGACGAGGGTATGCCCGTCAACGTCGGCCACCACACATGGGTGGAAGGCCCCTGCGCGAGCTGTTCGCCGTCGGACAGCATTCGGCCGATGGCCGTCAGCGGGCAGTACGGCTGCGGGCGGATGATGTACAGCACCTTCGAGAACTCGAGTGAGGCGCACGACGGCCTCAACCCCCAAGAGTTGGTGCTCTTGTATATGATCTTGGAGATCAGCGTGTGCCACGATGAGCCGCCGCCGCCGCCGCCCCCCCCGCCGCAGTAGCGCTCGGCCGTGGCGCGAGCCGGGGGCGCCGCTTCGTGTTCGTCTTCGGCCGGCGTGCGGGGGGCCCGCGGTTCGGCGGCGGTTGGGTGCTAGTTGAGCGACGGGACGCTCGCTGGGTCGAATAGGTCGAACGCCAGCATGGAATAGTACGAGGCTTCGATTGTGAGTTCGAGTCCCATCTCGAACGCCAAGCGACCGCCGACCACCTGGTAGACGCCCTCGATCGTATCCCCGGCCCGGTGGTAGTAGGGGTAGTCGTTTGCATTGCGTCCCCCGTAGAATCGGACGATCGGAATGCCGGCGTTCATAAAGCTCTTCTCGTCCGAGTTTCGATCGTAGACGCGGAGGATCTCCAACCCCTCGGGCTCGAGGCCAATCTTGTCCGGCACGCAGTCGAGCAACGCGGCCTCCATCAGCTCCGCGTGCGGCTCGAGGACGTGATCGAGGCTATTTGGAAGACCGACAGTGCCGTAAAGTGGCCATGAGTCCTTACCCGGCCACGCAATGCCGGCCATGTCGTAGCCGAACATGTGCACGACTCGGAACTCGTCTGTGCCGGGATCAGCGAACTCCCGGACCCACGCACGCGAGCCGTACAGTCCGTTCTCCTCTGCATCGAAGAACAGGCAGGCGACTGAGCGCCTTGGCTCGGACAGCGCGAGTTCGCGGCAGGCGAGCGCGACCGTGGCCACGCCGGTGGCATTATCGTACGCCCCCGATTCCGTTGCGGGAACGTGATCGTAGTGTGCGCCAAGCACCGTGTAGCGGTTTTGTTCGACGCGTCCGGGGAAGAGTCCCTCCACGACCCGAACCAAGTTTCCGTTCATCGAGAGCTCGTGGACGGTCGTCTCGTAGCCGTACGACTCCAGCTCGCCGCGTAGGTACTCGGCCGCGACGGGGTTGTTGTTGGACCCCATCATCCGCCGTGGGTATTTTGTGACGAAGCTTTCCCACCAGTCTACGGCTTCCGTGCCGTCGATATCTGGAAGTCGTCGCTCATCGAGAATCGCACAGAGATCGTCGAGCGTTGTCGGCGGGACGGCGGGATCGTCATCGTCGTCATCGTCGTCATCATCGTCATCATCGTCATCATCGTCATCAT
>QKPP01000071.1 GCA_006508105.1 Myxococcales bacterium FL481
CGGCTCCCCTCGGCCGCCGCCCTGCCTCGGCCGCCGCCTTGCCTCGGCCGCCGCCTTGCCTCGGCCGCCGCCTGGCCTCGGCCGCCGCCTGGCCTCGGCCGCCGCCTTGCCTCGGCCGCCGCCTTGCCTCGGCCGCCCCTCGACCCGGCTCCCCCACGGGCCGGTCGACGCTCGGGAGCCGCAGGCGGTCGTCTTGCGAACCATCGACCCGGTCCGCCATGTCGATCCGGGCTTTGCGACGAGGTGCTCGCCGGTGTGCCGCGCAGTGACGTTGGGCAACGTTGATGACGACCCGCCGCGTTGGCACTGGGCGATCGTGCCCCGAACTCTCGACAGAGCCCATGCGAATCGTCCTTGTCGACTTGACGTCGTGCCATTCGCACTGGAAGCTTGTTCGACGCATGTTGGCGCGTCGACCTAAGCGCCGACACCAGCGCGTGGCGCCGGTGTCGGTGACCGGCCTGCAATCGGCCGAAGATCGGTTCCTGGCAGTGGCGCTCGATCGCGTCTTGGCGGAGGGGTTTCGCTCTCCACATGACTTCGTGCGGCACTTCTCACCGGCCAAGATCGGACGCGCACTCGCCACCTCGCCCAAACTTCGCAGCGTCGTGCTTGGTGTTGTCGCGGGCTACACCGAAGCGAAGGCCGAACGGCAAACCGTGGAGCAAACCGGCGCGATCTTGGACGAGGCCTTCGCCGAAGGCGACGCCACCCCGGAGATGTTGCTGCAGCTTCTCACGCCCGCGGATTGGGTACGTCATCTCGATCCAGCGGCGCTGTGGCACTTCGTGGTGGAACACCGTGACTGGCGAAGACAGCCACGCGACACCGTACCGAAGCGACGCACCGTCAGCGCGATGCTCGGGGCCGCGGTTCAGGAAGGCCTGCTCTCCCCCGCGGACACCTTCTCTCGCATCGGCCCCGCTCGGCTCGCGTTGTGGCTTCCGCCGGCGCTGCTGGCTAAGCTCATCGAGGTCGCGCTAGAGCGAGGCACGCGCGGTCAGACCGTCGATGCCGACACACTGGCACGAGCGATCCCCCTGCCCGCCTTGGCTCGCGCCGTCCCCCCCAGCGAGTTGCTCGACAGCGTGCTGATCCCTCTCCTGCACGCTCGCATGGTCGATCCTCGGGCCCGACGAGAATCCGGCGCGGACCTCGGGCTCGACCAACCGCCTCACCGCCGGCCGGTTCGGCCGTCGACGCGGCCGCCGTCCCCTCCGTCGGGGGCGCACCACGCCTCCAGCGCGGAGTGGCGCCGCGGCTGGGAAGCGTCGTCGACGGAAGCGTCGACCGCCGTCGACTGACGCGTCAGCCGTCGTCCACGGACACGTCTGCTCTCGTCCGTGGACGCGTCGGTCCTGGTCCACGGACGCGTCGGCCGTCGTCGGCAGCCGCGCACGACCCTCCCCCGTGTCGCCCACGAGCGGCCCTCACTTGGCGTCCTCACCGAGCCCAGTAAGGTATTCGGTCTTCACGAAGCCGCGCTCGTCTTCGGGGGTGGCGACCTCGGACCAATCGCCCACGTCGCGCACAACAAGTAGATACGCTCCCTTGTCGAGCTTGCGCACGATTTCCCCGTCGAGGCTTGGCGCGCTGCGCAAGCGCAGATCCCCGGTTCGCGTCACTCGAAAGTGCTCGTCGGCGGCGCGACGGTAGGCCGGGTCGGCCAACAGATTCTCAAACGCCCTTCGCGCTCGCACGGGTTGGATGGAGCGAGCATGGAGCCGGACGGTGATCCCGGAGAGCTCGCCGGGGTTCTCGAGCCCCGCACTGACTTCCTTCGCCACCGACCCCGGCACCCGCACGCGCTGCTCCCCGTACCGCCCACCTTCGACGAGCAGCGGGATTCGCCGCGAGCCGACCCGCAGCGCGAGCCCATCGAGGGTCGCGGCCGGATGACCAGCATGGTTGAACACGCGAACCTCGACCAGATCTTGACCGAACACTCGCACCGGAAGCGAGCCGCCGGTACTGCCCCCAAGTTCGATCGACCCGCGGCGAGCCGCCCGACCGGGACCGTCGAGACCTCGGAATGCATCCTCTAGCCGCGCCCAGATGCTCGGCGCGGGCTGACCCTGCCCATCGACGGCGTCGGAGGGGGCGTCGGCCAGCACCGGTTCGAACGCGACGTCGTGTGACGACCCTGTCGAGCCAGTCGTCACTCCATCGTCACGCTCATCCCCGCCCCCGCGTGGCAGCGAAGCAGCACGATCGCGCCGCCGGCGGCGCGTCGACGGATCCGTCGAGTCTGCCGCCGCCCGGCGGTCGGCGGCGCCCGCTAGCCTCCGCTCGCTCTCGTTGCGAAGCGAGCGAACCTCGCGAGCCAGCGCGCCGACTTCCTGTGACAACGAGCGCACTTGACCCCCGACCACCACCACGGCCAGCACCATGCACACCACGGCGACCCAGGCACTCACCGGTGCCCCATCCGGGCGAGACGACGCCCGTAACACCCCGAAGATGGCCGCACCAGCGATCGCCACGACCGCCAACGCGGCCACGTCCAAAAGCGGCATTGCCGAACGAGAGCATGGTTTGCCCAGAACAGCCAGAGCGGCGGCTCCGGCGACCACGCCGCGACACAATGTCGGATACAAACCGTCGCCGGGCATACAAAAGCGGCGACCAGCAAGTCACACAAAAACCTCCTGAGAACCGCCGCTAGGAGCCGAATAACGACGTGTTTCGTGTCCATCCCCTGTCACGGGCACGTCACTTCTTGGGTTTAGCGTACACTCATCTTATGTCCCCGGTGATTTTGATCGTCGAAGATGAGCCCGACCTGGTGGCAACCCTGACGTACAATCTGCGCCAAGCGGGATTTGTCACTCGCAGTGCGACCAGCGGGCAAGAAGCCCTCACGCAGGCCCGGGCCGAGCCCCTCCCCGACCTGGTCTTGCTCGATCTCATGCTCCCCGACATCTCCGGCACAACCGTGTGCCGAGAGCTGCGCGGCGATGCGACCACCCGACACATCCCCGTGGTCATGCTGACCGCCAAGGGTGACGAGGTCGATCGCGTCGTCGGGTTCGAACTCGGTGCGGAGGACTACGTCGTCAAGCCATTCAGCGTGCGCGAGCTCATTTTGCGGATCCAGGCCATCTTGCGCCGGAGCCAGGCCCCGCAAAACGAGCCCACCGGCATTCTCCGTTTCGGCCGACTCCGCGTCGATCCGGACGGACACCGAGTGTGGGTAGACGGTGAGCCGACGCAGCTCACGGCCCTCGAGTTCCGATTGTTGCTGACGCTCCTCAACCGGCGAGGTCGAGTCCAAACCCGCGACGTGTTGTTGGAGGACGTGTGGGGAATGGTAGCAGACGTCACCACTCGCACGGTCGACACCCACGTCAAGCGCCTGCGTCAAAAACTCGGTGAGGCCGGCAGCTACATTGAAACCCTGCGTGGCGTGGGGTACCGCTGGCGCGATTCGCCCGACGACGAACAACCCGTGGCCGAGCCAGAACCCCCCCGCACGGTCGAAGCCTAGTCCTCGGTCCAGCCACGGCCCGCGCGCCGGATCTTGTATGAGGCGATAGCGTGTTTCGACTCGGACTGCGCCGTAAAATTTTTGTCGTCACGCTGATTCTCATTTCCGGCGTGGTCCTGGCGAGCGGCTTGTATCTGCAGAGGCAGCTGCGCACGTGGCTCGAGCAGCGCATCGATGACGAGCTTTTGCACCACGCCAAAATCGGCGGCAAGCTGCTCGAAGAATCGCTCGCGGATGCGGGCGATCTCGCCGGGCAGCGAGCGCGTCTCGACGAGCTGGCCGAGACCTTGGCCGTGGATACCGACACCAGGGTGACCATCGTCGACGCGCAGGGCCAAGTTGTCGGCGACTCGCAGCTCAACCGCGACCGCACGCCGAATCGTCCGGACTACAGTTCTCGGCCGGAGATTGTCGACGCTCTGCGATCGCCGGTGGGGCGGGCGCGGCGGGTGAGCACGACCAGTTCGGCCGAGATGCTGCACGTTGCCGTCGCGTTTGGAGAACCGTCGCCGCGCGGAGCAATCCGCGTCTCCGCGACGCTATCTGACGTCGAAGCGGCGATCGCCAGGCTTCGCGTCTTGCTGACGATCGCGGGCGCGCTCGGGCTGATTCTCGCCGCGGCCTCCAGCGGGCTGGCCTCGCAACTGCTGGCCCGGCGACTCGAACGGCTTGTCGAACAAACTCGGGCTCGTCACGGGCACGGACCGACGGATGCCGACCTCGAACATGCCGGCAGTGTCGCCATCGGGACCTTCGGTCGCCTCACACGCGAGCTCGACCGAGCCGTCGAACGCGTCGGCACCGAACGCGATCGACTCGATACCATTTTGCAAAGCATGCAAGAAGCCGTACTCGCGTTGGACGACCAGAACCGAATCTCGTTGGCCAACACGGCCGCGCATCGTCTGTTCTCTCGCACCAGCAAGCTCGCCGGGCACGCGCTCACCGACGTGGTCCGAGTGCCCGACCTGGTCGACCTTGTCGCGCGAACCAGAGACGAACCGCAAAGCGGGGAACTCACCCTCCCCGGCCCGCCGATCCGCCGCGTCTTGGCCCACGTGGCGCCCCTGCGGGCCCAACCGGGGCGCGTGCTCGTACTCCATGATGTGTCGGAGACTCGACGCCTCGAGCAGGTTCGCCGCGACTTCGTGGCCAACGTCTCGCATGAGTTGCGGACGCCGGTCAGCATCATCGCCGCCAACGCCGAAACCCTGCTCGCCGGGGCCCTCAGCGACGAAGACGCCGCGAAGAACTTCGTCGACGCCATCTCGCGCAACGCGTCGCGACTCGCCGCCCTCATCCGCGATCTGCTCGACTTGTCGCGCATCGAAGCGGGCCGCTACCCGCTTGAGCTACGCACCATCTCGCTCGAGCATCCCGTTCGTCGCGCCGTCGAGGCCTTGGGAGAACAAAGCGCCGTCAAGAAGATCGACCTGTCCTTCGCGTGTGAGATCGAAGCGGCGGCGCGGTCAGACTCCGCCGCTTGCGAGCAGGTGGCCGTCAACCTGGTCGAAAATGCGGTCAAGTACACGCCAGCGCACGGTCACGTGTGGGTTCGACTCGTCGACGCCGACGACGATGTTCGAGTCGAGATCGAAGATGACGGACCCGGCCTGGCGCCACAGCATCGCCAGCGCGTTTTCGAGCGGTTTTATCGCGTCGACCCGGGACGCTCACGAGAGATGGGCGGCACGGGACTGGGCCTATCCATCGTCAAACACCTGGTCGACGCGATGGGCGGACAAATTGGGTTTCGTCCTTCGCCCACCGGCGGATCCGTGTTTTGGTTCGCGATGCCCAAGCCCCCGCAAGATGACGACGACACCGCCTCGGATTCGCGGTCGTCATCGTGAAAGCACTCGTCACCGGCGCCACGGGCCTGGTCGGTCGCGGGCTCGTCCCACGGCTGCCCGGCGTTCATGTGCTGTCTCGCGACCCGCAGCGGGCGGCGTCCACTCTCGGCACCGAGACCCGCGCGTTCGCCTGGAACACCAACTCACCGGCGCCGACGGAGGCGTTCGAAGATCGTGACATCGTGTTCCACCTCGCGGGTGAACCGATCGCCGCGAAACGCTGGACTCCGGCCCAAAAACAGCGGATCCGCGCCAGTCGGTGTGAAGGCACCCGCCACTTGGTCGAAACGATGCTCGCGCTAGACCGTCCCCCCGCGACCTTGGTGTCGGCGTCCGGCATCGGCATCTACGGGGACCGGGCCGACGAGGCGCTGGACGAGTCAAGCGAGCCAGGTGACGGATTCCTCGCCGACATCTGCCGTGGGTGGGAGCGCGAGGCTATGCGCGCCGCGACGGCGGGCATTCGCGTGGTGTGCATGCGGATCGGCATTGTCCTGAGCCCGCGCGGCGGCGCGCTGGAACGAATGCTACCGCCATTTCGCCTAGGTCTGGGCGGCCCGATGGGCGACGGTCGCCACTACATGTCGTGGATCGATCTCGACGACCTCATCGGGCTGCTGCTCCACGTCGCGGAACACGACGTCGCCGGCCCGGTCAATGCGGTCGCTCCGAACCCCGTGACCAACCGGGATTTCGCGCGCACGCTCGCTCACGTGCTGTCCCGGCCGGCGTGGCTCGCAGCGCCCCGCTGGGCGCTGCGAATGGCCCTCGGTGAACTCTCGGATGCGGTGTTGACCTCTCAACGAGTCGCGCCAACCGTCGCACTCGCGAGCGGGTACTCGTTCACCCGCCCGCACCTCGAAACTGCGTTGCGCCACTGTGTCGAACGACCGGGCTGAGGCCCGGACCCCGATCGCAGTCGCTCCCGCCGAGCGGCGAGCTCAAGCGCGACGCGACGACTACGCCCCGTGTTCAGGGCCGATCGCTTTCGCCTCGTCTTTCCCCGCGCGAAAGTTCGCGGCTCGTCGTCGGTTCTTTTCCGCGTACTTGGCCTCCCAAGCCGGCACTTTGGCCTGGTTGAGCTCCACCCGCCGGCTCGCCGCCAGGCCCTTTTCTCGCGCCTGCTGGTCCTCGCCGGTGGCGGTCAGCGGCGTCCAGTACACCCGGGTTGAGCCGAATCCGGGCGTAATGAACATTTTCATGTAGTAGGTCTTCCCCGCTTCGAACTGGCCGGTCACCCCCTCGGTCTGCTCCGAGATCAGCATGAACAAATGCTCGCCGGCCGGCACATCGGCCACCACATACTGGCGATTGCTCACAAAGCCGATGAGCTTGTCCTCCTCGACAATAAACGCTCGCCCGCCAGGGTATCCCTGGGCTAAGACGAAATAGATGCGAGCTTGACCGGCACCCGGGCCGGCAGGCTCGGGACCTTCCGCGTACTGGTTGAGGCCGGCACATCCCGAGGCCAAGACGGCGGCAAACAGGAGCCAAAGGAACGTGGAACGACGAATGAGCTGGGACATCAGAACTCTCGCAAGCCGCAGAGTGAATCGGTCGCGGCACCACGAGTATCGACTCTCGGTGGGGGTGAGACCCTGCGCGAGAGCACCCGCGTCCGTGGACCACGCGGACGACTGACGCGCCGGGTCAGCTGGCCGGACCGGCCGCAGCGACGCACCGCTCGCTTGAGGCCCGTGGGCCGAAGGGCTTGAGGTCGCTGGACCGAAGCGAGCGAGCCGCGGGCGCAAATAACCGACGAGCGGTGCTAGCGGGCTCTCGATCCGCTAGGTTGGCGTCATGTCGACGGCGGACGAGTCCCGCGAGTCGCTCGCGTTCCTCAAGCTCGAGCCTCTCTTGCGACTGACCGAGCCGCTGCAGCAGCTGCTCCGGACCCGCCTGTGGGCGAAGGTGACGGCCTCGCTGCTCGCCGGCGTCGCCGTCGGTTTGCTCGGGGGCCCCGAAGTCGGCTGGGTGGACCCGGTGCTGGCGGACCGCGTCACCGAATGGCTGGCGCTGCCCGGTCAGCTGTTCCTCGCCATCATCCAGATGCTCGTGGTCCCGCTGGTGTTCGCGTCGATTATCCGAGGCCTCGGTGGCAGCGACAGCACGGCCCAACTGCAGGCCCTGGGGTTTCGCGCAGCGGCGTATTTTGTGGGCACGACTGTCGTCGCTCTCATCATCGGCCTGGGATTCACCCTCACGGCGAAGCCGGGCCGCCACTTCTCCTTGGAGGCCGTGACGCACGAGACCGACTTGCTGGCCACGCCGGCCGAGGCCGGTCAGGACCCACCGCGCATGACCGAGGTCATCGTGGGACTGCTCCCTCGCAATCCCCTGGCGGCCATGGTCGACGACGAGATGCTCAAAGTGGTGGTGTTCGCCATCATCATCGGCGTGGCTCTGGTCAGCATGCCCGTCGCGCGATCCAAACCGCTGTTCGACCTGCTCGGCGCGCTCCAGGACGTGTGCATGACGATTGTGCGCTGGGCGATGCGCCTCGCCCCGCTCGCGGTCTTTGGACTCATTGCACGAGTGGCGTCCAAACTGGGCGTGGACGCGATGATCGGGATGGGAGCGTATGTGGTCACGGTCGTCGCGGCACTGCTGACCCACGCGGTCTTCTATCTTGTGGTGCTCGTCATCGTGGCCCGCATGTCGCCCCGCCGGTTTCTCAGCGCCGCGCGAGAAGCCCAGCTGCTCGCCTTTTCCACCTCTAGCTCCGCCGCTGTGATGCCCATGTCGATGAAAGCCGCCGAGCAGCAACTCGGCGTGCGCGGGAGCACGGCTCGGTTCGTCATTCCCCTCGGCGCCACCGTGAACATGGACGGTACGGCCCTGTACCAGGGAGCAGCGACCGTGTTTTTGGCGCAGGCCTTCGGTTTGGAACTGGCGCCCAGTGCTCTCATCTTCGTGGTCGTGACCGCGGTGGCGGCCTCAATCGGAGCCCCGGCGACGCCCGGGGTCGGGATCGCAGTACTCGCCGGGGTGCTCAGCAGCGTGGGCATTCCTGCGGCAGGCATCGCGCTCATCCTCGGCGTCGACCGGATTTTGGACATGGTCCGCACCGTGGTGAACGTGACCGGTGACCTCACCGCGGCCGTCGTGCTCGATCGCTGGATGGGGGAGCGGTTTGAACCGCGACCTCCCGAGACGCCGGCATGAAGCCGAAGCGGCCCATCGCGCGCCGGCGAGGCCGGTTCGACCTGAACGAGAACGCGCTCTAGCTTGCGTCGCCTGAATCGTCCGCTGCGGGCGGTCGCAACACGAGGACCGCGCAACTCGCGTGCTGGACAACCCGCGAGGCGACCGACCCGAGCAGGAACCGCTTGAAGCCGGTGTAGCCGTGGGTCGAAATCACGATCAGTCCGCAGTCCTCGTTGGCCGCCACGTCCAGGACGCCTTCAGCGGCCTCGCCCAAGACCACTTTGGTTCGCACGTCGCCAAGCTCGAGCGCGTCGACGGCTTCGCGGAGCGTCTGCTCGAGCTGCTTGGCGGCCCCGGCTTCGTCGTAGGTGCTCCACACCGCACCGGGGGCGGTTACGGGCAACGGCGCCATGGCGTGCACCACGAGCAACTGTTCCGGTCGGTGCACGAATCGCGTCGCCACGCGCAGCGCGTTTTTCGAGGCGTCGGAGAAATCGAAGGGGACGAGCACAGTGTTGTCAACGGTTGGCCAGCTCATGGTTTTCCTTGAGTGCGACAAGTGTGCGTACCACGGTGACGCGGCAAAGGGGTCTGACCACGTCGCGCGCCCGCACAGTTTGCGCGCATGGCCATGACCAGGCCCCGAAGCGTCGCGGGTGGCGACGTGACATCGCGGGCCGCCGCTTGACGCTGCCCGCCCTCGCTAGCGGCTCTCGACGACCCCGTAGTCGATCAACGCATCCGTCGCGGACTGGAACTCGACGCGGACCCACGCAGCGCTCAATTGCTCGCGCGTCAACCGAACTTCGTCCACCGAACCGTCCAGCCACCACGGGCTGGCTTCGATGGGCGTGTTCCCCAGCCAGACCCGACCCGAACCACCCCCAGACGGGGGTGCGGCGTACGTCTGCTCGGCGCCCAGCGGCTCGCCGTCAAAGTGGTAGCGCACGCGCTCGGTCTCCGAGCTCCGGACCATCACGTAGTGATGCCATCGCCCCACCGTCGAGCCCGCGGAGGCATCCGATTGGACGTCGATCCAAACGTTGGGCTCCGGCTCCCAATGCGACACGAGGCGGCGTTCGTCGCTGATGGACAGCGTGTACTGGAAATTGTCTGGCTCGGATCCATTCGGTCCGCCACAGGTGATGAATGTGTTGTTGCCAGTACCGGCCCCGAGCGCGTCGTACTTGCCCCACAGCGACACCGTGGCCGCCTCACGCAATCGAGCGTCACCGCCGAGATCGAGCGAGGCTCCGTCGTGATCAAAGTTGGCCGCCCACCCCTGAACGCCCTGCATAATGTCGACGTCCGTTTCGACCCCGTCGGCCGCGTGGGAGGTCGAGTCGCGGTAGTCGCGATCGAGGTGCCAAACTCCGTCGTAGTGCGGATCCCACACGCCGGCCGCATCTGCCTCCGCGGGATCGGTGCACGAGAAGTAGATCCAGATCCCGTCCTCGTCGACCGCCGGGTCGAGAACCGGCACGCCCACCCAGAGCGTCGATGGTTCGGACACACTCCAAAACGCGACTTCGTGCGGCAACAGAGTCAGTTGGTCGTCGTCGTAGAACCGCAGGTTTTGCCCCTGGGCGGCAAAGTGACTGTAGTCCACCCGGGACTCGTTCAACACGACCGCAACCGGAAAGTCGGTAAAAGACCCCGTGTGATCGCCGGCGGTGAAAGCCAAGCGCATCCGACGGTCGCAGGTGTCATCGGCCCAGGTCTTCGGATCGTCGTCGTCGTCGTCGTCGTCGTCATCGTCGTTTCCGTCATCATCGTCTCCGCCACTGTCGTCGTCATCGTCCCCGCTACTGTCGTCGTCATCGTCTCCGCTACTGTCGTCGTCGCTACCGTCGTCGTCGTCGTCGTCGTCATCGTCAGCGTCAGCGTCATCGTCATCGTCGCC
>QKPP01000180.1 GCA_006508105.1 Myxococcales bacterium FL481
ACGACGACGACGCCACTGGCGACGACGACGATGCCGCTGGCGACGACGACGATGCCACTGGCGACGACGACGACAGCCCGTCCGCGTGCCCCGACCTCGACCTCGAGTCGGTCTACCCGGTCGAACAGGCCGACCGGGATCCCCCCGTGACCGACGAGTTCGCACCGAGCTGCGACAACCGACCGGCGGCCGAGCGCAAGGTGTTATGGACGGCCCGCAAGACCGGCCGGTACCGCGCCGTCGTACAAGGGATCGACGGTGCCGATCTCGATACGGTGCTGTACGTGCTCGACGACGAATGTGGCGGCGAGGAACTCGCGTGCAACGACGACTACGGCACCAACAACAAACGCCGGTCCGCCGTGGACTTCCAAGCCAGCAGCAACCAAACGGTCACGCTGGCCGTGGAAGCCCATGACATGACTGACACCGACTACGACTTGGTGATCGGACCCAGTTTGCGTTGCAGCTACGCTGAAGACGGGCTGCCCAGTCACAGCCTCGGCGAGCTCGAAGCGACGCCGGGTACTTGGGACGCCGAGAAGTGCCGCAAAAAGGCCGGCGAGGACCCGAAGGCCGTGAGCGGACTTGGCGCCGAGCTGGGCTACATCTGGACTGCCCCGCACGCAGGCGTGTTCCGGTTCGACACCGTGGACTCGCTCCTGGATACTGTGTTGTACGCACTCGACGGCAGCTGCAACGGTGAGGAAATCGCCTGCAATGACGATTTTCCCGATAGCAAGCGCTCGCGCTTGACCCTCCCGATGGACGCCAACCAAACCATCACGTTGGTCGTAGACGCCGCCGATCGGATGGGGCAAGGCGCGGTCGCGCTCAACATCGAACAGGCTGTGTGCCCGGAGAAACCCCTCGTAATCGATGTGGACCGCTTCCGGTTTGACCCGGCGATCGACATGCGCGGGGAGCATGCCGATACCACCATCAATCGCCCCGACACGCTGCAGGCCTCGTGTGGCAGTGGCCAAGGCGGGATCCCGGACATCACGTACAGCTGGAGGGTACCGGCCACCGGTCGGTACACGCTGCACACATTCGACTCCGACTTCGACACCGTACTTTGGCTGCTGGAGGACGACTGTCTCGGCGCCGAGCGTGCGTGCAACGATGACGCCCCAGGCAGCAACGGGCCCTCGTCGCTCGCGCTCGAACTCGAGGCCGGAGAAGAGTTCGTGGTGGGCGTCGAGGGGGCGTTCCCCGACGACGTCGGGAATTTCGTGCTGAGCATCGAACTGGAAGACGACCGCGAGTAGTCGGCACCACGCGACACCGTCGGCGGGCGCCCGGCGGCGCCACCGACGAAGCGCGCTCCGAGCGGGACACCGTCCGAATGCGGGCAGCTTGAATGTGACAATGTGACGTTCGGGCGTCAAAACTGAATCTTTCGGGAGACAAAACCGGTGATTCAGCCAACAATGAGGGTTCGACTTCTCGAGGCGAGCTCTCATGACCGACGTACGAAAAGTGGGCACGTGGCACGCAACGCTGCGCGCGCTCGCGGTCCTCAACATCCTCTTGTGGAGCGTGACGTGTCTCCCGCTCGGTACCGGCGACACGCTGCTCGGGTGGCAAGTGCTGCTTTCCGGCATCTACGTCGTGGTTTGCGCGTTTCGGTCCTGGCTGCCCCGGATCGACCTCGAACGCTACTGCTTGGTCGACTCCCCCCTGTCGAGCATGTTCTTGGGGCGCGCCGCCGCCACGGTCGCGGAGGTGTGTTTTGCCGCCCAAATCGCCTTGTTCTTGAACCACGTGGGGACCGTGGCGGGCATCGAGTGGATCGTGACGGTCTCGTACCTGGTGGTCCCGCCGCTCGCGCTGGCGCAGCTGTTCTGCTGGTACAGCGTGTTGTCGCTCAACCACCTCGGCCACGCGATCGAGGAATCGCTGTGGACCGCCACCATGGCCGTCGTCGGGGTGAGCCTCGTCGCCGCCAGCTCGCACCTCGACGGGACGCTGTTCGCCGTGGCCGTCGCCGGCGCTGTGTTCGCAGCGGGGTTCGTCGCGTTCATGGTCACCGTCGACGTCCCGATGTACCTGCAACGCTGGCGTGAAAGCCGTCAACGTGGGGGGCGGTACCTCACGCTGCGCGACGGGCTGCGTGACGCGCTGTTTCGCCGCGTCGCGACCCGTGATTGGCGAACGTGGCGACCGGAGGTCGCTTGGCTGACCGGCTACTTCAGCGTGGCGGTCTGGCTCAGCCTCGCCCTCGTGCATCTGAGCACGCCGTAACCCCACTGACCGGGATCCGCCCGAGCCCCGAAGACCCGCGTCACCGCGAGCCGGCGCGACGATATCAGCCGCCGGCCCGCCGATCGAACGCGACCGCCAGGGCTCGAAGCCCCGCGAGCACAACGTCGGGCCACAAATACAGCGCCGCTACGCACAGCACCAGTATCGTCAACACGAGAATCACTGCACACGAACCGACCGCGGTCACGACCACAAACGGAGGTACGTCGCTCGCAGCCGCCGTGTTACGCGTCCCCTCGCGCCGGCCGGGACGCTCGAGAACGGCAGCTACGCGGCAGTCGCGGCAGTCGCTTCGGTCGGCGTCTCAGAGGTCATCGCTGGCGACTGGACACTCGCCACACGACCGAGATTCGCGACGTCGAGAATCAGACAGATCTCGCCGCTGCCCAGAAACGAACAACCCGAGACCCCGCGCACCATGTTGAGATAGGCGTCCAGGGGCTTGATGACCAGCTGCCGCTGCCCGAGCAGCTCATCGGCCCGCAGGCAGTACACCGCGTCTTGGTCCTCGACCAACACCAAGACGCCGGTATCGTCTGAGCACGCCCCCCGCCAGTGGGAACCGTAGAGCGATTCGAGCTTCAGCACCGGATACAGTCGCTCGCGAATGCGCACCATCTGGCTCCCGGTCGGGCCGGCGAGAAACTGACTCGCATCCGGCCGAAACGACTCATGAACCGAGGTCAGTGGAATCCCGCAGATCGAAGGCCCGACGCGGACCACCATCGCATCGATGATCGCCAATGTCAGCGGCAAGCGGATCGTAAACGTGGTCCCGGCCCCCATGGCGCTCGTGACATCCACACTCCCCCGCAGTGCCTCGATGTTGCGCCGCACAACATCCATACCGACGCCACGTCCGGAGATATCGGTGACCGCCGACGCAGTGGAGAAACCGGGCTCGAAGATCAGCCGATAGATCTGCTGGTCGCTGAGCTCTTGGTGTGGTCCAACGATTCCCCGCGATCGCGCCTTGTCCAGCAAACGCGAGGCGTTGATACCCGAGCCATCGTCCGAGACGACGATCCAAACTTCCCCGCCTTGGTGCTTGGCTTCCAGTCGGACCCGACCCATCGGGTTCTTCCCCGCCCCCGTGCGCTCGGCTGGTGTCTCCACCCCGTGATCCACGGCGTTTCGGATGATGTGGATCAGCGGATCCGCAATCGATTCCATGACCGTCTTGTCGACCTCGGTGTGTTCGCCGCGAAGCTCCAGCTCCACGCGTTTTCCGAGCTTGCGCGAGACGTCGCGCGCCACCCGAAGCATTTTGCGGAAGATGGCGCTGAGCGGCACCATCCGCAGCGCCATCGACGTGTCGTGCAGTCCGCCGATAATGCGATTGAGGTTGTTCGTCGCCTGGTCAAAGCTCTCGAGTCCGAGGTCGGCCACGCCGGGATGATGAGTGATCCCCGCGGCCGCATTGATCAGTTCGCCCACTTGATTGAGCAAGATGTCGAGCTTGTCCACCTCCACGCGGATGTACTGCGTCGCCGGCTTCGATACTCCGCTGGGCTCTTTGGTCCCATCACCCGACGATGGTGCCGGCTGAGAAGCCGCGGCGTCGCGTTTCGGCGCCGCAACAGGCGCCGCTGGTTCCGGCGGGGCTGGCGTCTCCGACTTCGGCGACTCGGCCGGCGGCGCTGGCTCATCCGGCGTTCTGGTGCCGACACCGGCGAACTCCATCGCGCCTTGGTCCGCCGCGATCAAGCTGGGAATCTCCTCGCGGCTGAGTCGCCCGCTTCGAAGCAACGACGCGACCACATGCACCAGCTGCTCGGGCGGCGGCAGTTCGCCCTCGCTTCGCAGCTCACGGCTGATGTTTCGCAGCGTTCGGAGCAAAGCGGGACGATCGGCCACCTTGCCCTTCGACTCGTTCAGCGAGCGGACCGTACGCCGGAGCTCATCCACGCACTTGAGTAGTTCAGAAACACTTTGGCGACACAGGCTGCGATCGGCAGTTTTGAGTAGCCCGAGAACATCCTCAATCGCGTGAGAGACAGCCTCCAGCTCGCCGAGGCCCAAAAAGCCGCTATTGCCTTTGAAGCTGTGGATCTGGCGAAACGCCTCCGCGACCAGCTCATCGTCCTCGGGCTCCGTCTCGAACCGAAGCAGCAGCGTTTCGAGCAGATCCAACTGATCGCTGGCCTCGGCCGCGAACTTCTCGACGGTTTCCGGAGAGACCGTAATCTCCACGGAGGAGGTGGCGTACTTGTCGTCTTCTTCCTTCTCGACTTGCAGCGCATCGAGACAGGCGCGCAAGTGGGCCACCATCGCATCGGATTCGCGCTCGAGCGCGGTGTCGGTCTGCTCCGCTTCGACCTTGTCGACGAGCCGCGTCGTGAAGTCCAACGCTGCGCACAAAGCATCGATGTGCTGCGAGCTGAGGAGGGCCGGACGACCCCGAAGCACGTCGAGAATCGACTCGGCCGCGTGGGTCACTCGTTCGAGGTTGGCCAGACCGATAAACCCGGCCGAGCCCTTTGTCGAGTGAAACAGCCGAAAGATGACCGCGATCGTCTCCTCCTGCTCACTGCTCTCGCCCCCCGCCTCGAGCCCGACGATCAGCGGCTCGACTTCGGCGATGTTCTCCCGACACTCGACGAGGAAATCCTCGACAATCGCCACCATTTCCGGGTCGAGTCCGCCGCCGTTGCCCCCAGCATTGCCATTGCCTGCGTTAGTCATGTCAGCGAATCGTGGTCGCGTGGCGTCGCGGAGTGAGCGGTTCGGGGCCGGCCCGGCCCTGCCCTGCCGAGGCCATATGCCGCTGTCGAACCCGCACCGACGAGCCGACGTGTCTGTTTTCCAATGTTGGGCGATGACTTGCCCAGGTCACGTACCGATCTCGAACTCAGCGGACGGATTGTTACCGACCGCTAGGATGCGGCCCATCCGAGTTGAGCGGCGGCCTGACGACGAACCGTTGCGGGCCAACTCCGGCGGTGGCTCAGTACACGGTGCTCGCGGTCGGACGTCGAACCGCGTGCAGCCGCGCCAGACTTTCCTGCACCGAACCAACGCCCGGCGCGGCCGCGCCGTCTGACCACCAAGCGAGCAGCCCACCGATCGGTCTCGACGCGGTGAGGCCCGCAAAAGATGCCGAGGCCCGCTTCGACCGAATCGGCAGAGCGTACGCGAACGAGCCAGTTGCGCCATGCACGCCGTGACGAGCATTGGCCTCGTTCCCATGTTTCGCTGAAGGGCCTGCACGCAGGCCGTGAGAATCGAGCCCACAGTTCGGCGACGGACAGACACCCCACCATCGGACGTACTTCGCACAAACGGCCAGGCCCAGGCCGAAACGCAACCTAATCGCAGTCGAGCTCGTCGTCCGCACTGCCTTCGCGCCCGTACACATAGCGGTGAAAGATCTCGCGGACTTCGAACTCGAGCGAATCGCAGTATAGGAACCGCTCGAGATCGTAGCTGGTGATAAACCCGGCCTGCGTCTGCTCGAAAAACTCGTGCATGAGAAACTCGATCTGGGAGGTCCCGAACAGGTGCGCGAGCCCTGCGAACACGGCGGCTCCTTCTCCGTAAGAAGCACTCGGCGTGCTTCGCCGCCACGGATGCCCCACATCGAGCGTCCACGGACCGGCGAAGGGATCGAGGGCTTCGGGGTCGTTGCCACCCCCGTCGACGTAGAAGGTGGTCCATCCTTCGTCGATCCAACCGGCGTTTTCGCCTTGGGGCTTGGCCGATCGCCCAAACCAGCTGTGATAGACCTCATGGGTCAGCGCTCGTTCGAGACTCGTGGTCCCGCCGTCGTACTCCATCCCCGAAAGCCCCATGTGTTTGTGCCAGATGTAGGCGACGAAGGCGTCTCCGTGCGTGTACGGACCGAGCTCCCCAAACCGCTCCAAGCTGCGCCGGATGTGTTCCGCATGTTCCGCCGCGGTGCCGGGCGCTTCGTTGTGGCGATACACGGTCACGTCGATCGTGCGATTGCGGTCGATGTCCGCCGTGGCCTCAGCTCGTTCGACCAGATCGAGGGGCACGACCACGAGCATCGGCGAAACAGACGCGTAGTGCTCCGGGTATCGAATTGTCCACTCGTTGTCCGAGCCCGCCTCGACCTCGCCATTGACAATCGCGACGTGCTCGCGATCTGCGTTTTCGAGTTCAACTTCAACGTCGAATGCGAACTCGTCGTGAGTCAGGTTCGCCGGGAACCAACCTTCGAGGAAGCGCCCCGGGATGAGGTCGGAGAACCCGAGGTCCCAAAGAACGCCGCCGTCTTGCCAGTCGATCACGAAAGCGCCGTCTGCATCGGGCGTGTCGAGGCGATAGGTCAGCTCCAGCTCGTGCTCGCTGCACGCTTCGAGATCACGATCCAAGATCCGCATACGCGCCCCCTGACCGCCGCCAACATCGTGGTGCTGCATACGATCGACGTCGAAGGGTTCGCCGTCCAAGCTCGCCTCGCGAACGTCTTGCCGCAGGTCAAACAATGGCTGCCCACCGACCTCCCCCAAGCGAAAGCCCAGTGTGGCGGTCGCGCTGGCCTCTCTGGCCTCCACGTCGAACGCCACCTTGGCCGATAGCCAGTGCACGTCGACCACCACCGGATCGAATCCGTCGACGCTGGGTGGCTCCGGCGCTCGATCGAGGTCTTCACTCGGGCAATCCTCCTCCGCCTCGGACGTGTCGTCGGAGGTCTCGGACGGTTCTTCGTCAGGGTCCGTGTCCTCGTCAGGATCCGTGTCCTCGTCAGGATCTGTGTCCTCGTCAGGATCCGCGTCCTCGTCGGGATCCGCGTCCTCGTCGGGATCCGCGTCCTCATCAGGATCTGAGTCCTCGTCGGCGTCCGAGTCCTCATCGGGATCTGAATCCTCGTCAGGATCTGAGTCCTCGTCGGGGTCTGAGTCCTCGTCGGTCTCCGGGTCGCCGGTCTGCGGGTCTGAGGAATGGGAATCCTGTCCGGTCGCACTCTCGTTGGAGGCCGATTCGTCTGAGTCCGCGCTCGTGGAGTCCGGTTCCGAACCCACTGAACTCGTGTCGGGGAGCTGCGCTTGTCCCGTGTCGCCGCAAGCGACGGACGACGCGGCACAGGTGCACGCAAGAAGACCAAGGGCACGCGAGGAACGCAGCATTCGCCCGACATCATACGGGTTCGTGAGCGAACCCGCTCCGGTTTCTCCTGCGGCTGTGGAACGACGCACCCGCTGAAGCTGCGTCCCGCTCCCGCCGATGCAGCGCCTCCCCCGCTCGGTCGGAAGTTTTTCCGGCTCGCTCCAACCCACGCCAGGGGCCGGGGCATAGTGGCCCCACGTGGACGCCGAGACAGCAGCCGCCGCCCAGATGGCCCCGAACGGGTGGCCTCAGACGCTGCTCGTCGACTTTCGGGCGGGGCATCGAGAGGCCCTGACGAAGGTGTACGAGCTCCACGCGCCATTGGTGGCCCAGGTCCTGCGCCATGGGTTCGCGTTTTCCTCTCGGGGACAGCAACGGCGCTTCGTGGGGTACCGGTCGGCGTTCGAGTTTCAAGACGCGCTGCACGAGACCTTTCGCCGCGCCTTCGAACCGCGGGCCCGTCTGGGCTACGACGGGATCCGCCCCTACGGACCCTACCTCGCCACCATCGCACGCAATGTCGTGTTGCGGTCTTTTCGGGCCCGCGAAGTGTTGTTCCCGGCCGTTGGTGAAGACCAGCTTCAGGACGAGCCCGCCGTCGTCGTCAGCCACGAACTGACGGCCTCTCCCGAACGCCAAATCCACGAAGACCAGGTTCGCTCCCTTGTCGATCGCTTTCTCGACACCCTCGACCAAACCGACCGCCGACTCGTCGAGCTTCGGTTTCGGCGCGGGCTCTCGCAGCGCGACGCGGCCGCCGAACTCGGGCTCGGCCGCCAACGCATCCGCACACGGGAGCTCAAAGTTCGCAAACAACTGCTCGCGTTCCTTCACGAGCGCGGCGAATCGGGCCTGGTCTCCGGGGCCCTCGCCGTCTGGCTTGGCGCCGAGTTGGCATCCACCCTGGCGAGGTCTTGGTCATGACCCGTCATCGTCGATTTCGGCGTTTCGTCGACCGGTATCTCGTCGACGAGCTGCCCTTGCGGCATCACGCGGCGCTATTCGAACATCTGCGCGCGTGTGAGGAGTGCCGCGCTTACTACGACCGTTCGGTGGAGGCGCTACGGGTGCTCGAGGGGCAAACCGACTACACGACCGGCGAGCTTGACCGGGTCATGACCCGGCTGCTCGGGCCCGCTCCCGCTGAACCGGCGCCGGCGCGGCGCTGGCTCAGCTGGATGGGGTCGCTGGGTGCAGCGGCGGCCGTCACGTCCGCTTTGCTGTTGTGGCTTCGTCCCCCAGCCGACGACAGAAGCTTCGTCGCGCGCGGCCGGGACGACGACACGGCCTTCGGCGTGCAGGCCATGTGCGGAGAACCGCTGCGGACGGCCGATGATGGCTGCCGTCTGGATGAAACCCTGACCTTCGCGTACTGGGTGGACCCAGACCTCGCCGCCCAGCGCCACGTCGTGCTGTTTGGTGTCGACGAAGCCGGCGACCCGCTCTACTACGCACCCACGCCAGTCGATGCCCCCCTGTTGGCATCACACGGCGCCTGGGAACCCGCCCAGTTCGCCGTGCGGCTCGCCGTCAATCACGATCCGGGCGCACTGCGGATCTACGGGCTACTCGCTCCCCCGCATGTCCGGCCAACCGTCGAACAAGTCGATGAGTGGGCCGCGGAGCTCGCTACGGCCACGCCCGCGACCCCCGGCGACACGCCATGGTTTCGTCGCATCTCATCGACGGCGATGCAGGCCACATGTCCCGGCGAGCATGCCTGTCAAAGCGTTGAACTATCGATCCAGTTGAAAAACGAGGCTTCACCATGAGTGCCCCCCGGCCCACGTGTTCCCCTTCTTCGTCTCGACCACATCGAGCTACCCCCTCTTGTTCCCGTGGCCACTCGTGGCGGGGGCACGTTCACAGCGTTGTGGGTGGGCTGTTGGCCTTGGTCGCGCCCACCCAAGCCTCCGCAAGCGATCAAACTGCGACCCCAGCCCCTCACGTCGAACGCTTCGCGCTCGTCATCGGCAACAACAGCACATCGAGCCCCCAACAAGCCCCGCTGCGATTCGCCGACGACGATGCCGCCCGCATCGCCGAGGTGTTGCGCGAAGCGGGCACTGACGTCGAGTTGCTCACGACCTTCGATCGGGACAGTCAGCAGCTGTTTTCCGGCCTCGTCAATCAAGCCCAACAGCCCACGACCGACGCGGTGAAGACGGCGTACCGCCGGTTGCTCTCGCGCATGCGCCAGGCCAAATCACGGGGGCAGGTGGAGCTGACCATCTACTACTCGGGGCACGGCGACGTCGGCCCGGATGGTCGAGCCTTCCTCACCCTCGATGGTGGTCGACTGACCAAGCACGACCTCTTCAGCGGCATGTTGGCTCCATCGCCCGCCGACCACAATCACCTGCTCATCGACGCATGCCGCAGCGAAGCGTTGGTCCTCTCCCGCGGCAAGGACTGGCGTCCCGATCGCAGCAGCGAAGACCTCAGCTTGGGCGTGCGTCAGTTCCTCGAGCGCGATCAACTCGCGAGCTACCCCAACACTGGCGTGGTGCTGGCGAGTTCGGCGGACCAAAAGACCCACGAGTGGGAGGTCTACCGCGGTGGCATCTTCACCCATCAGCTTGTCAGCGGTCTACGCGGTGCGGCCGATCTCAACGGCGACGGCAATGTGGAATACTCCGAAATCGGCGGGTTCGTGTCGGCCGCGAATCGCGGGGTCTCGGACCCCCGCGGCCGCCTCGATGTCGTAGTGCGAGCCCCCGCGGGCAATCAACGCGCTGCGCTGATCTCCCACGACGACATCGGCGACGAGCGTGTGGCCTTGTTTGTGGGTAGCGATGTCAACCACTACGTGATCGAAGACCACCGAGGCGTTCGCGTTGCCGATCTGCGCCGAGGTGACGCACACCCGACCTACGTCCGCCTGCCCGACGGCGACATCTTCATCACGCGACAAGGACAGACGGCCGGACGGGCCACGCGAAAGGAAGCCAAAATCGACGAAGGCAACACTGGTGCCGTGGTGGTGCAAGAGCTCGCCTTTGCCAGCCCGCAACGGGCGTCTCGCGGACCGCTCGTCGACTCGCTCCGTGCCGGCTTGTTTCGCGTGGGGTACGGCCCCAGCTACTACGCCGGCTACACCGCGCAGCAAAACCTCCTCGGCATCGGCGAGCCCGATTGGGAGGTTCGCGTGTGGAAACGGGTCGACGGTGAACTCGTCGAAGTCACCCGCGTCAGTGGAGCCGATGGGCAGCCCCCCGTCGACAGCAGCGGGCCCCCGGCCGGCGAGTTCCCCGACTCCGAGGATTGCGACTGTACGGACGAGCAACTGGCCCGTGAGCTGGAGAGCATCGATGAGGACTTCGATTTCGACGAGGATGACGACGACGACTGGTCCTGGGATCGGGCATGGGGTGCGCTGTCAGTTGGCCCGGTGTTCACGCCATTTGCCCCCGAAGGTGAGATTCGGCTCAACCCGTACCGAATCACTTCCAACCAGTTCTCGGGCGTCGGCGACTCCCGCTTCCAACGCGCTATTCGCGGTGGCGAGTTGCGTTGGTGGTTCTTCTCGGCCAAAGGCCACTCCGACTACCCGGGCGCAGAGGGCTACTTTCGCACGGGAATCACCCAAGGCAGCGCCGACTTCCTGCCGCAGGACGAAGACGCCCCCTTCGCCACGGACGAGCCCGTACGTCTTGAATACCTGACCGTCCCGCTATTCATCGGTGGTAACGCCTATCTATTCGACCGGTTTCCCGTTCGCCCGTTTTTGGGAGCGGGCGCTGGTTTTGACATACTACGCGTCGACTATACTCGCCACGAACGCAGCAACCTGACTGACGTCAGTGCTCGCATCGGGTTTGAACTGCATGCGGGAATCGACGCACGCATTACCAACTACGTGGGCATCGTGGCGGAGGTCCGCCAACTGTGGAGTGCCCGTCGCAAGTTGCCCCACGTCCCCGACTTCTCCAACGAAGGCTTGACCATCGTCACCGCGATCAAGTTCGGGTTCCCCTTGCATCCTCGACGCGGCCAAGTGAACCGTCGCTCGCACCGGGGCTCGACTCGCGGGCAGACGACCACGGTCCCGCCGGGGCCTCCGATGCCAGCTCCCCCTCCGGTCCCTCCTGAGCCTCCGGTCACCGCCCCGGGCCCCGTCGCGCCCGAACCACCAGTTGGCACCGCGCCTCCCGTGGGACCCGAGTCGCCAACGCCCGCCACAACTCCCGCGCCGAATCCAGCGGACGACCCAAACTCCCCGACTGAGGCCGTCGAGCCGGAGTAGGGGGTCGACACCGCGAGCCGACGGGGATCCCCGGCTCGGTCGATCTTGCGGTGCAATGACGCTGATGGCGGCAGCGAGCCGCCGCGGTTGTCAACCGTCCCTGACGCGGCCCGTCACTTTTGGTACACGACCTTCCCGTTCACAATGGTGAACAACACCTGCGTCTCCAAGATCACGTGCGGCTCCACGGTCAACAGGTCTTGATCGAGCACCACGATGTCCGCGAGCTTCCCCACTTCCAACGACCCCAGCTCGTGTTCGAGGAACGCCGCGTAGGCCGGGCCATTGGTATAACTACGAATCGCCTCCTCACGCGTCATCCGCTGGTCGCCGTACCATCCACCGGCGGATTGAACCTGGTGATCCTGGCGGGTGATGGCCGCGTAGATGCCGTACAACGGTCGGTGACTCTCCACTGTGAAATCGGACCCGCTCGCGATGTGCACTCCGGCGTCGAGGAAACTCCGCCAGGGGCTAGCACTGCGATGACAGCGTTGTGGCCCCAGACGGTCGTGCATAAACCCCATGTCCGATGTGCAGTGAATCGGCTGGATGGAGGCGATCACCCCGAGCTTCGCGAATCGCGGGATATCAGTGGGTCGAACCACCTCGGCGTGCTCGCTGCGAAACCGGTGGTCGGCCACCGGCCGCTCCGCTAGGGCACGCTCCACGGCGTTGAGAAACTCAAAGTTCGCCTTGGGTCCGATCGAATGCGGGCAAACCTGCATGCCGGTCTCAAGCCCCGCCTTGGACACCTCGTACACGTGCTCGGGCGGCACCTCGAACACCCCCGTGTTATGCGGGTCGTCATCGTACGGTTCGAATAGCCGGGCCCCACGAGAGCCCAACGCGCCGTCGAAGAACATCTTGACGGACCGCACTTGAAGCATCTGCTCGCCGCCGTAGTTGAGCACGCGATGCGACTTGAAGTACGCAACCGTCGCGTCGTACTCCAGTCGCGGGTTTTGCAGCATGACATTGCTTCGCATGGTCAGTTCGCCGCGGTCGACCAGCTGCTTGTAGATGCCGATGTGCTTGGGATCGGTACCGGCGTCGTGCCACCCGGTGAGGCCGACCTCGTTGGCGCGACGAGCCGCCAGTTTGTAGCGTTCTCGATAGTAATCGTCCGGCCGGTTCTCGGCTGGGAAGTGCTTTTTGATCAGGTTGTTCCCCATGTTCACGACGAAGCCGGTGGGTTCGCCATCGGGCTTGCGATGGATCTGCCCCCCGTAGGGGTCTGGCGTGTCTTTGGTGATCCCCGCGATATCAAGCGCTTTTTTGTTGGCAAACGCCGAGTTGCCGCCGTCTCGGTACAAAAATACCGGGTTGTTCGGGGTCACGGCACTGACCCGATCATGCACCGGCAACGCCTTTCCCGGCCACCGGTTTTGATCCCACCCACCGCCGATGATCCACTCGCCAGGCGCGAGGGTCTTCGCTTTGTCGCCGAGCATCGTCACCATCTCGTCGAACGTTTTCGCGGCGCCCACATCGAAAAAGTCGTTGTTTTCGTCCCCACGTCCCAACGCGTAGGGATGGCAGTGGGCGTCGACCAACCCGGGGAGCACAAACTTTCCGTCCACCGCGAGCACCTGGGTCCCCTCGCCAACCCATGGCTCGACCCCTCGATCGTCGCCGACATAGACGATGCGATTGCCGCGAATCGCCACCGACTCGGCGATGGAGAACGCGTCATCGACTGTGGCGACTTTGGCCCCGCGCAGGACCAACGTGGCCGGTGACGCCACGACGGGTGTCGCTGCGGTGGTCGTCGCCGACGGCGTGGAGATCCCGGCCCCCGGTGGCGTGGTGGGTCGCTCCGCCGCGCCGCGCTGACAGCCGCCCCAGGGCACCGTCGCGACGAGTGCAAGGCGAGAACAGACGCGAATCAGGAAGTCACGACGCTTCGACGGCATGCGACCTGAGTTACCACAGCGCTGTCGTTAGCGCGCCCACCGGCCGCGATCCCCCGCGGGTACGTTGCTCCACCCCAAGCGGCGCCCCGCCGGTGGTCACGATCTGCTCCTCGTTCACCCCGTCCGCATCAAACGCCTCGATTTTGCTCTGCATTTTGCTCGGCGTGGCGGCCATGTCGGCGGGGCCCTTGGTGAACCGGACCGGTTGACCCGGGCGACGACGAAGTTTTTGAGAAACGGGCTCTCGAATCCGCGCGCTTTGAGCTGTTTGACCGCACTGGCGACGCCGTCATCGATCGCCAACAATCGCTGCGCCCACCCCTCACGCCGCGCCAACGCGCCTCGCAGCAGCGCCGACAAGAACCGATCGCAGCGCTTGGGAATCGATCGAGCTTGTCGAGGCCGCGTGAACGCGGCTGCACCGGCTTGCGACGAGGGCTGCGCTTGTTTGCGGTCTTCTTGGCGGTGGTCTTCTTTTCGCCCGACGGCGGGTCGACTTCGACGGCTCCGAGCTGGCGTCCGACATGGCGCGCGAACGCTAGCACGCCCCCGCCGACCCACCCGACGGCGTGACGGGGCTCCGCCCGGCCCGGCTTAGCGAGCGTGGCTTCGCAAGGAGCCGATCATCGGCAAGTTGCGATACCGACCGGCGTAGTCGAGTCCGTACCCCACAACGAACGCATCCGGACACGGGAACCCGACGTAGCGCACGGGTAGTGCCTGCGGCCCGGGCTTGTGCAACAACGCGCAGACCTCGAGCGAGGCCGGCCGCCGCGTGCGAAGATTGTCGAGCAGGTAGCGCATCGTCAACCCGGTGTCGACGATGTCCTCCACAACAAGGACGTGCTCTCCTTCGATCGAGCGCTCGAGATCCTTGGTGGTCCGCACGACGCCGGAAGACGCCGTATCGTCGCCATACGAGGACAAGCCCATGAAATCGACTCGCAGGGGCAAGTCGATGCTGCGCACCAAGTCGGCGAGAAACGGAAAGCAACCACAAAGGATGCCCACAAGCAGCGGTGGCCGATCGGCGTAGTCTTGGGCGACTTGTTCCCCGAGCTCACGAACTCGCGCGGCGATCTGCTCGGCGGAGAACAAGACCTTGTCGAGGTCGCGGGCGAGCTCTAGCTGAGTGCGGCGCGTCATGGCATCGTCTGATCGAGCGCGCCGATCAACCGGTCGACCTCGTCGGCCGAGTTGTAGTGCGCCATGCTGACCCGCACAATGCCATCGTTCGCGGTCAACCCAAGCCGCGCCACGGCCCGAGGCGCGTAGAAGTCCCCAAACCGCACGGCAACCCCATGAGCGTCGAGTTTCGGGGTGACCGTCGACGACCGGTGGCCGTCGACAACGAACCCGACGATGGGCACGCGAACGGACGCGTCCGCGGGTTCCGGGCCGAGGATTCGAACCCCCTCCCGGCCGCGCAAGAACTCGAGCAAGGGCCCGACGAGGTCCTCCTCATGGCGACAGATCCGGTCGAAGACTGCCTCGAGGCGCCTGCGCGACGAGGGGAGATGCCCGAGCCCGTGATGATCGGCCAGTTTCTCCATGTAGTCCCAGGTGCCGGGCAGCGCCGCCGCCAACTCGTGGCTCACCCCACCCGGTTCCAGCTTACGCGGCACTTCCTCGGCGCCGACGAAGAAGTGGTTCTCGTTACCGGCCGCCTGCAGGTGCTCTCGTTTGCCGTACAGCGCGGCCAGATGCGGGCCGAACACCTTGTAGGTGCTATAGGCGTAGAAATCGACATCGAGGCGTTTGACGTCGACAAAGCGATGGGGGGCATAGGCCACCCCATCGACACACACGAGGGCCCCCGCCGCGTGCGCGAGCTCGACGATCGCGGGGACGTCCTCGATCGCCCCGATCACGTTGGAACAGTGGGTGAAGGCGACGAGTCGCGTGCGCGGGCCGAGCAACGGGGCCAGCGCAGCGGGGTCGAGGCGACCCGTGGCGCGGTCGAACGTCCAACGTTTGACCGCGATCCCGTGGCGCTCGAGCGCCAGCCAGGCGCCCACGTTGGCCTCGTGGTCGAGATCGGTGACCACCACCTCATCCCCGGGCCGCCAGTTCGCCGCGAGCGCGCGAGCCAGCCGCCGCAGGTTCACCGTGGTGGAGGGGCCCAGCACCACCTCGTCGACCTCCGCACCGAGCCACGTCGCCGCGGCGGCGTGGCCGTCGGCCACCAGGGCGGAGGCTCGCTGGGACAACGCGTACGAAGCCCCCAACTGCACTTGCAGCGTCGACATGTACTCGGTCACACGATCCACCACTGGCTGGGCCGTGACGCTGCCCCCCGCGTTGTCAAACAACGCCCACTCCGGCGAGAGCGCAGGAAAGCATCGGCGAGCAAACGCGACGTCGAAGCCGGTGTCGGTGTCGGTGTCGGTAGGCATCGTGAAGTAGCCCGCCCACGATAGCAGCTGGTCGACCGGGGATGGGCCGTCCCACGCACCCAGTTCGCGGCTGCGACGACAACGGGCCCAACGCGAACCTCAAAGCGACCCCGCCGAGGCGCGATGTCGATCGGCGATGCGCAAGACCCTGCTCGTTGTGGCTGCATTTGCCTGCGCTTGCTCAAACGAAGACGAGGCGGTGGCGTTCGCCCAAAGCGACGCCCACATCATCCGCGGTGACGAGCTTCCCGGAGATCCGCGGCAAAGCTGGGGTGAGGCGTTTGAGCACTACGACGACCTGGAGTGGACGCCGCAAGTCAAAACGCCGGGCGGCCGGAACCAGCCGCAGAACAGCGAGAAGGCCGCCGCCGTCGACTCTCGCGGGCCGCAGATCGTGTGGCTTCCCGTCCACTGGGACAACCTCTCTGACGAGACCCGTGCTCGTATGGCGTGGCACGAGCTGACGCATATCCATCAGCAACGCGAGCTCGGGCGACGCACGATGGCCCGCCGTCTCAGCCGTCATGCGTACTGGCGCATCGCAGCCGAAGTCCCCGCGTCAGCGCAGTCGATCGAGGTCTACGCCCGGTACGGCGCCACCGAGGCGGAGCTTCGAGAACAGGCCGACAAAGCGGTGGAGAAGTACCCGGGCCGGATCGACCTCGACAGACTCGACGACGCCGACTCGTGGTACGAGCTCGCCAGCGATATCTTGCACGAGCGGGTCGACACCATCATGTTGGACCGCGAAGCAACCGCCGACTAGCCCGCCGCAGCCGATTCTCCCGGCGATGCAATCGAACTCGAGCCGACGAGGACCCAATTCGTGGCCGAGTTGAGCTCACGGCTGACTCCCAGCCGCCGCTCACTCGACCCACGGCGCGTGCCGACAGCATGCGAGACGAGGCGAACGCCTGCGTCAAAACACCGGACAGTCCCAACCGGCTGGCGGGCAGTTCGGACAGCTGCCCATCATGCACGCGCCCCCGCATTTTGCCAGCCGCTTGAAACTTGCGAGTTCGACGTAGTGGTAGGGCCCGTCGACCGCCGCTTGGCAATCGACCCCTAGCATGTGCCGACAGATCCGCTCGGGTCGACAACGACGCCCGAACTGCTCGCGCACCCTGGCTCGAAGTTCGGGATCGTCCAGCCGCGGGTCGCGGGGCTTCTCTGCGCCAGCCTCCCCTGGCGCAGCGGGTCGCGCACCGCCTTCGACTGCGGGCTGAACACCGGCGCCGGTGACCGGCGCCACGCCGGGAGCAACATCAACATGGGCACCCACGGGTGCGGGCCCCGGATCTGCCGCGCGGGAGGGAGGAGGCGCGGCTGAAGCGTGGCCCCCTTGTGGCGCGGTCGGGGTCTCGCCGCCCGACGGTGCCGGCGACGTGGGAGACGTCGCCGGCCGCACCGCGGCGGGCTCGCGACTGCACGCGAACACAAGTACACCCCAACCGACGATCATGAGCAGACGAGCAGACACGGCGCCTGAGGTGTACCGTCTCTGCGTCGCGATCGCTGTGAACGTGACCGCAAGCGGGTCAAGCCGGGTCAAATCCGCGTGCCGAGACACTCGCGGCACCAGCGCTCGCCCGTCGGGCGCAACCCAGGCCGTCGGCTCGTAGCCAGATACCGCCGGCGAGCCAGCGTCTGCGCCTCTGGATACCGCGCGGCATCGCTCCGATCACCCGCCGGAACTCGCGGTCCCCACCGCTGCGAAGCCGCCGTCTCGTACCCACGTATCCAGATGCTTCGCTCGCAGAATCGGAAACGGATGGGTGCGAAACGCAGTAATGAGGAACTTGTACGCGCGATTGAGACTGGACTCATCCGCTTCTTCGTAGGCACGGATCTGGCGCAAAAACTCGTCTTGATCCATCTCGCCGATCAAGCTCGAGGACCCGCCGGCGAGTTTCATGAACGTCCGTACGGCGACGTCGTAGTCTTGGACGCACAACAAGGCGGCGCGATCCGCCGACAGCTCCGCCTTGCGGTACCAATCATAAAGCGGCAACGCCAGGCCGCCACCAAGAAGGGACCCGATGCCTAGTGTGGCCCGCCCGACCACTTCGAGGATCTCTTTGATGTTCTCGGCGACGATTGTGTAGAGCACGTGATCGCACTTGATGTGGCCGAGCTCGTGCGCGATCACGAAGAACCGCTCCTGCTCATCGAGGATCTCGAGCAGCTCCGAGCTCACCACAATAAACGGCCTCGTGTGGCCGTACGTGTAGGCGTTGGCCTCGGGCGCAAACGATACATACAGTTCGGGCTCGGCCACACCCAAGATTTTGCATCCCCACTGTAGGTACCGATGCAGGCTCGGAAACATCTTCTCCGTGACCCGCACATTGTCGGCCACGTTTTGGAGATAAGCCATCTTCTCGAAGCCGAACTCGAGGATCTTCGCCACCAACGTGTCGAGACCTGGCACCTTGCGCAAAGCGTCGCTGGCCTTGACGTCCCACGGATGCATGAAATCGCCGCGGGCCAGACCGGGGTACGTGCGTAGCTGTCGACGAGTGGTCTGGTTGGTACGGCTCATCGTCGCAACCGGTGAGACCCGAAGCTAGTCGCCGAGGATCTCGACTTCTTTCTTCTTGATCGTCTCGTCGACTTGCTTGATGTGGTCGTCGGTCACGCTCTGGACCCGCGCGAGGCCGTCTTTGAGTTCGTCTTCCGAGAGATCGGAGTCCTTTTGCGCCGACTTGAGCACGTCGTTGGCGTCACGCCGTGCCTGACGAATGGCGATGCGAGCGTCTTCCCCTGCCTCTTTGGCCTGCTTGACCAGTTGCTTGCGACGTTCTTCGGTCAGCGGAGGAATGGGCACGCGAACGATCACGCCATCACTGCTCGAGTTGAGTCCCAGTGAGGCATTGTTGATGGCCCGCTCGACCTCACTGACAAGATTGCGATCCCACGGTTTGAT
This sequence comes from Myxococcales bacterium FL481, assembly GCA_006508105.1. Lineage (GTDB taxonomy): Bacteria > Myxococcota_A > Polyangia > Nannocystales > Nannocystaceae > FL481. Next base: position 18,826 of record QKPP01000180.1, read on the forward strand.
CACCAGCAACCGGGCGTCGCCTACCGTGACCGTGCTGACCTGATTCAGCGGCACTTTGCTGCCATAGCTGTCCACGCGAATATCATCGAGCAAAGCCGGGTTCGCACGACCCGTGCGGATCCGCGAAAGCTCTTTCGCCAGGCGCTCCTGCGCCCCTTTCATCGCGTCTTGTGCCAGTTCGAGTGCGTCGTCGATCATGTTGCGTCCCTCGTGGTACCGCCGACGCGAGGCGTCGGATCTCCGGAAACGTCGGCGTTGGTGACGATGGTGCCCAACGGCTCCCCGCACAGCACGCGCTTGATGTTTCCCTGCTTGAGCATATCAAACACGATGATCGGCAGATCGTTTTCGCGGCAAAGCGAGATCGCCGTGGCGTCCATCACCGCGAGATCACGGGTCAGCACCTCGTGGTAGGTCAACCGGTCGTACCGCACGGCGTCGGCGTGCCGCACGGGGTCTTTGTCGTAGATGCCGTCAACCTTCGTCGCCTTGAGCAATACATCGGCCCCGATCTCGGCGGCGCGCAGCGAAGCGGCCGTGTCGGTCGTGAAAAACGGGTTGCCTGTGCCGGCGCCGAAAATGACCACCCGACCCTTCTCGAGATGTCGCCGCGCGCGGCGACGGATGTACGGCTCCGCGACCTCCTTCATATCGATCGCGGACAACACGCGAGTGAACACCCCCAGCTGCTCTAGCGCGTCTTGCAGCGCGATGGAGTTCATCACCGTCGCCAGCATGCCCATGTAGTCGGCGGTCGCGCGATCCATGCCGGTCTTCGACGCCGACAAGCCCCGAAAGATGTTCCCACCTCCGATGACCACGGCCGTCTCGATTCCCAGCTCGACCGTCTGCTTGAGCTCATCGGCGAGCGATTTGAGCACCTCAGGGTCGATGCCAAACCCTTGTCGGCCCTGCAGGGCTTCTCCAGACAGCTTGATGAGGACACGCTTGTAGCTGGGCACGGACACGGGAGGCCTTCGTCAGAAAATCGAACGGGTTAAGCGAAAAGGGCGGCCTGGGCCGCCCTTTTGGGTCCTAGTTGCTGCTTCCTTGGACCTGCGCCGCGACTTCTGCCGCGAAATCGTCCGCTTTCTTTTCCAGGCCGTCGCCGAGCTCATAGCGCACGAACCGTCGGATCTGTACGTTCTCACCGATTTTGGCGATGAGCTGCTTTTGCAGGTCCTCGATCGTCAGCTTGTCCTCTTTGACAAACTTTTGCTCCATGAGCACATGCTCGGAGTAGTACTTGTTGATCTGACCGTCCACGATCTTGTCGACGATCTTCTCCGGCTTGCCGTCGTTGAGCGCCTTTTCCCGCAAGATCGCGCGCTCCGCCTCCACGGCCGCTTGGTCGATGTCTTCGCGTCGCACGCCTTGGGGACTCATCGCGGCGATCTGCATGGCGACGTCGCCACAAAACGCCTTGAAGTCCTCGGTCCCCGCCACGAAGTCGGTCTCGCAGTTGACCTCGAGCAGCACCCCCACGCGAAAGTTGGGGTGGATGTAGCTGACCACCGCGCCCTCGGTCGCAGCGCGACCGGCCTTCTTGGCGGCCGCCGAGAGACCCTTCTTGCGCAGGTACTCGATGGCTTTGTCGATGTCGGCGTCGCACTCTTTGAGTGCTTTCTTGCAATCGAGCATGCCCGCCTGGGTGCGATCGCGCAGCTCTTTGATTAGTGCAGTGGTGATCTGGCTCATGATGGACCTCGCGCTAGACGTGGGGGATCGACGTTACTCGGCCGGGGTGGTGGTGGCCGTCGCGTTGGCTTCGGCGGCGGCCGCCAATGCCGCGGCCTCTTCTTCAGGACTTGCGACCGCCTCGGGCTCGGGAAGCTGCGTGCGGCGCGAAACGACCTCGACTTTGGGACCATCGCCCCCGGTGCTCACCCGGATCGTCTCCGGCGCACCTTCGGCTCGCTCGGCCTCAGCCACGGCGCGGGCTTTGCCGACCCGTGTGCCCTCCGCGGCCGCGTCAGCCATCGTGGCGGTGAGCAGCTTGATCGAACGGATCGCGTCGTCGTTGCCCGGGATGACGTAGTCGAGTTTTTCGGGGTCCGCGTTGGTGTCGGCGATCGCCACGACGGGAACCCCCAGTCGGCGAGCCTCGGTGACCGTGATGTACTCCTTGGCCGGATCGACGATAAACACCGCGCCGGGCAGCTGCGGCATATCCTTGATCCCTCCGAGGTTGCGCTCGAGCTTGGCGCGGGCCCGTTCGAGCCGCAACACTTCCTTTTTCGTCAGCTTCTCGTACGTGCCGTCCTCGGACATCTTCTCGATGCCGCGCAGCTTGTCGATCGACTGGCGGATGGTTGCCCAGTTGGTCAAGGTGCCACCGAGCCAACGGCTACACACATAGTACTGGCCGCAACGCTGGGCTTCGGTGACGAGCACGTCCTGGGCCTGCTTCTTGGTGCCGACGAACAAAATCGGCTTGCCCTCGGCGGCCGTGCGACGAATGAACTCGTAGGCGTGACGGACCAACACCGCGGTTTGCTGCAAGTCGAGAATATGAATGCCGTTGCGCGCACCGAAGATGTACGGCTTCATCTTGGGGTTCCAACGCTCGGTCCGGTGGCCGAAGTGCACCCCGCACTCGAGCAATTGGCGGATGGTAATGATCTCTTGTGATTCGCGCAGAGCCGACGAATCGTCGGCGGTCATCGTTTCGGACATGTTTTGAGTCGCTCCTGGCGTTTTGACTTCTGCCCCCTTCGCTGGGCCCGCACGTCGGCCGTGCCGACGACGCCGCGGTCACCCTCCAAGGGCATGTGTGGTTTCAAGGCGCGCGGTAGGTACCACGCGTCCGCGCACCCGTAAAGGTCGACCCAGCGTACGGCGGAACCGCGTGACGACGAGTGGGTGGTCCTCGACCGGCCGGACGCCCGCGCGAAGTCATCGTCCCCGCCTTGCTCACACCGGTTCGCTTTTCTGACCCCTCTCCGCGCGATGGCGACCGGCGCGCGTGTGTGGCGCGGACGTAAGAGATCGGCGTGCAGACCGAGCCGCGACGACCGCAGGCCGAACGACGTCCGCTCCGGCGACGCACGCCAACGACGATCCCCGGTTGGACCGCGGCCGTGGCCGCCGGCTGCGTGGCGCTCCACCTGATGCAACTCGCCGGCGAACCGCCCGCACCGAGCCAGGCGTCCGACCTGCAGCTGACACTCGTTGCCTTCGGGGCCAAAAACACGGCGCTGATCAGCGACGCCCGCGAAAGTTGGCGTCTGCTGACCACTCACCTCGTCCATACCGGCTGGCTCCACTTGGTGTTCAACCTCGCGTTCTTCCTGCCCGTGGCGGGCGCGCTCGAGACCGGGCTGCGACGCCACGATTTTGTGGCGTTGCTCGCCGTCGGCGGCGTGGTGTCGGGACTCTCCAGCGTACTTTGGACGCCGGAGGTCTCGGCCGGGTTGTCCGGCGTGGTGTTCGCAGTCCTCGGAGCGGCGGTTGCGGTGGGCTTTCGCCACGGTGCGAGCCTGCCACCAAGCCTGCGCTCGCACTTCGGTTGGCCCGTGGTCCCGTTTGTGTCGCTACTGCTACTCATCGGCCACGGCAGTGCCCAGATTGACCACGCAAGCCACTACGGGGGACTCGCCGCCGGCTGCGCCTTTGGCCCGTGGACCCGCCCCCGCCCCCGCCCCCGAACGGTTGTGCCCGACGACCCGCGAGCAGCCTGGCGCGTGCTGACGCCGACAATGGCCGTTCTGGGTTGCGTCCTGCTCGCGGCGCCAGCCATCGCCCGCCGCGGCGCCGGTCCCACCCGCTACCGCTACGAGAATGTGGCGGTGCTGGAGGCACCGGGCGGATGGACCGCTGAATTCGGCCCGTTCGGTGACATTCGCTTCTCAGGCGCGACCGACCTCGTGTCGGCCTCCGTACGCCAGATTCCCTCCCGAGGCCGAGCCGATCCGGCACGGTGGTACGTGCGCGAGCATCTCGGCGCCCTCGCAGACTCCGGTGAGATCGCCAACGTGACGGAGCACCGCGACGTGCGGGGCCGGTCCAGCCGACGCTTCACCTACCGCCGCGCCGGTCGACCCTGCACCGCCGATGTCACATTCGTGGCCATGCCCCAGGCCTCCCTCGTTGTGACCTTCGAGTCCCCCACCTCTTGGCGAGACAAGTACGGCGAAACTAGGACGGCGCTGCTCGGGTCCATTGGCCCAACGACGACGACCGCGCTCGCGAGCACCGCATCTCATGCGGCCGCCCCCGGTCTTGCGTTCACCGCGGTATCCTCGTCGCTCCCCCACCCGTGACCTCCCTCTCTTTGCTCCCCCTTCGTTTGGCTGTCTCCGCTGCACTCGTGGGCAGCCTCGCGGCCTCGTCGTGCTTCATCGAGGCCACGCCCTCGGCGACGTTCCGGTATTCTTGCGGCGACGCGAGCGACTGTGACGACAGCGAGTCTTGCCTCAGCGGTTTGTGCCAAATCGCCTGCACCACCGCGACCGCGACTGAAGTGTGCCCGAACGGGAGCTTCGGCTCGTCATCCTGCGTCAACGGCCTGTGCGCGAGCGCCTGCACCCCTCGCGAGGAGCACTGCCCCGGGTCACAGAGCTGCCTGGCGCTCGACGAACTGTCGGCAGCCGCCCTCGGGATGTTCAACGCGGAAGGGGTTTGCGCCGAGCCCTGCACCGCGACCAGCTGCACGGCGGAGGAGATCTGCCACCAGGGCTTTTGCCTCGCGCTGCCCTCGGGCGCGGACCCCCAAGGACCACGAGTCCCTCGCAACAGAACGACTCGATCGGCCCCAACCCGCGAGGAGGTGACACGATGAGCCGCCGCGCAACGCACATCATCGGACTCGCGCTACTGGCCCCGTTGGCGTGTGCCGGGCCCACCAGTTCCCTGCCCGGGTCGGTGGCGATCGACCAGGCGCCGCGCGTGCGGGCGGACACCACCGATCGGGATCCGGCGCCCGGGCGCCCAGCTCCGGTCGCGACGCCATCCGGTCGTCTCGGCGTCGATCGAGCCGTGGAGAACGTCCGAGACGCAGTCGGGGCCTCGCCCCAACCCGGCGGCGCCCCGGCCGTGGCGCTCGCCCAAAGCCTTTCGCCCACCCAGCTGCGGGCGCTCCTGGGCGACGCGGCCCCCGTCACGGAACCGTCAAACGACCACGACGGACTGCCGTCGCCCGCCTGGTACTGGGGCGGCGCCATCGCGGCCGGGGCCGGCATCGTCGGTGCCGTCGTCGCCGCGTCGGTCGGCTTCAAATACACCCGCGACGTCCAAGACGGGTACAGCGAGGGGATCACCCGAGACGAACTCGACGACTACAGCCGTCGCGGGCAAGCGGCGAACACGGTGGCGGGGACCAGTGCGGCGATCGGTCTCGTGGGCCTCGTCGTCGCCGCGGCAACTTACGGGATGCACTACACCCGCTGCAGCAAACTGGCGGCCAAGCGCCGCGACTGCGCCGTGAACAGGTAGCGCACAACCACAAACAACAAGCAGCCAGCGGCGCGCCAGTCCAGCGGACGCCGGGTCGGTGGCCGTGCGTGGATCGCGGTCGGGCGGACCTGATGGAGCTCCACCGCGGCTGGCGGTGCGATCCACGGCCCGCCGCGTGAACGCGAGGCGCCTTGGCTGGGTTCAAGTCGAGCGCGAGCTAGCTCGACCGGGCTTTCCGAGCCGCTCGATGCGTTCGCCAGCGCTCGAAGTCCTCCGTACGGGATTCCCATTTGTGCTTTTCCGCCTCTGCACGCGCGTGCAACTGGTCCATCACGTGCTGCCCCAGCCGGTCGCTGTTGCGCGCCATCCAGCGGATTCCAGCCTCCCAGCGCTTGATCCGCGAGTTCAGCCACTCGACCTGAGCAAGATGCCCGGCCCGACGGGCCCGGCTCCGCTGGCGTTGAAACGTCAGCAAGCGGCCCTCCATGAACCCGATCATCTTCGGCACGCCGAGCTGAGACAAACGTCGGGAGTACCATCGGCCAAGCCGATTGAGCTGCTTTTCGAAGGTGGGCCAAAGCGCCGTGGTCAGAGGAAAGTCGCTCATCCGAGAAGTGTAATCGAGCCCAGGGCCACGATGCGCGCCGTCCGAGTCAACAGCGCACGCGTGACGCCGCGGGCTGAGGCGACCCGGGCCCCGCCGAGGCAAACAAATCGGCGGACGTCACCGCAACGGGATGAGAGCGCCGAGTCACCCACGCGCACCATCCTGGGCATCCACACGGCGATACCTCCACGCCGTGGGCCGCCAACACGCGCGAGCAGGCCGAACGGAGGGCGACGACCGTGCGTGGCCCGAGCTGCCAACGCAGAGCATTCGGTTGCCGAGCCTCGTCAAACAACGCTCGGGCGGGTACGCCGAACGCGCGACAGAGATCCATCACGCCACCCGCATCGTGGACCTCACGCAATGCGGCCAACTGTTGTGGCCGCAGGTCCGCGAAGCGGAGTCGAGCGCGTTCGACGGCCCCCGAGCGGAGGAACCGACCCAAGGCGTCGATGCCCCCCACCCGGTCGTGCACACCGGGAAAGACGGGCCCGATTTCCGCGACGGTCAACACCCCCCGCGCGCGCAGATGCTGGGCGCCAAGCAACAGCGACTTGGGGTCCTCGGCCTGCCCCACCAGCGCCCGGTGGATCGCCGGACACACATGCCCGAGCGGCAGGACGACGCCTCCACCGGCCTCCACCAGCGCGTCGACCAGGCCTCGTGCGAGCGGCCGCGGACTGCGAACGAACACCTGACGCCCGTGCCTGGCGAGCCAGGCCACGACGGAGGCCGCGTCGTGATCGGCCCCTAGTCCGACGTCGACCGTCGCACCTACCACCGGGGCGCGCCCCAGCTCGGACTCCGCGAACAGGCCCGCGACCGCGAGCTCCACGCCACCAGCGCCAATCTCGGAACTCGCGTCCACGCGCAGGCGCGCGTGCGGCCCGCGGCAGCTGGAGTGGATCGCAGTGATGCGAATTGCTGAACACATGAGCAGTCTCCGAGTTAGGCATAGCACACCCGTCGACGGATCACCGCGCAAAAATCGCGGATCGTCCGGGGCTGCGCGCGGACGCAATCGGCGTTACGTGAGCTCTGGCCGCGGCCGTCGGAACGAACCCGGTGCGGGAGCGCCGGTCGTGATACGCGCCAGGGAGCTCGCCCGTGGAAATCTCAAAACCCGTGGCAACCTGTGTTAGAGCAGCGCCAAACGAGCAGGTGGCGGATACGAAGCAAGAGACGCGGGGTCTCGTGCGCACGCGCGACATCGACCCGGACAGCGTGAAGGTCGTGCGCAAGCTTCTCGCGGCCGACCACGAGGCGTACTTGGTGGGCGGCTGCGTCCGCGATTTGTACCTGCGCCGCAAGCCAAAGGACTTCGACGTCGCGACCAGTGCGACGCCAGAACAGATTCGGCGGTTGTTTCGCAACAGCCGGGTGATCGGGCGGCGCTTTCGACTCGTCCACGTGTACTTCGGGCCCAAGGTGATCGAGACGAGCACGTTTCGTAGTGCGCCTCGCAGCGACGACGACGACCTGCTGATCCGCCACGACAACGAATGGGGCAGCGTCGAAGACGACGCTCGCCGGCGCGACTTCACGGTCAACGGCCTCTTCTACGACATCGAGACCGGGCGCATCGTCGACTTCGTCGACGGCTTGCACGACCTCGACGCGGGCGTGATCCGCACCATCGGCGATGCGGAGACGAGGTTTCGCGAGGACCCGGTCCGGATGATCCGGGCCATCAAATTCGCGGCTCGACTCGACTTTCAGATCGAGCCCGAGTGTTGGGCGGCGCTACTGAACTGCGCCGGCGACATCAGCAAATGCAGCCGCGCACGAGTGCTCGAAGAGCTCTACAAACTGATGCGCGGCGGCGCGTCGCGGCGCAGCTTCGAATTGCTGCACGTGTCCGGGCTGCTCGCGCATATCTGGCCGCCCTTCGTCGAGCTGCTCGACGATCCGACGCCTGCGCCCTCGCGCCTCGGCGATGCACCGCCGCACCACCCGGCCATGCGACTGTTGCGTCATCTCGAGGCGCTCGACGACTACGTCCTCGAAACGCGCCAAGACATCGGCAACGGGGTGCTGGCGGCCGTGTTGTTCGCGCCGTTTCTGGCCGACGAAGAGCTCCAAGGCGCGCGCCAAGAACTCGACCGCCAAGTCGACGACCTCATGGCGAAGCCGAGCGTCTACCTCGGCGTCGCCCGCCGTGACCGGGAGCTCGCGCGTCAGATCATCATGGCCCACCGCCGCATGGCCCTGCCATCGCGCGGAGGTCGGCGTCGCAGCTCACTGGTCCAGCGGCAGTACTTTCACGATGCGTTGATCTTCCTCGGCATCTCAGTGGAAGCCCGCGGCGGTGATGGCAGCGAGCTGCGGCAATGGCAAGCCCTCGCCGAGATGTCTCGCGAGGGCCCGGTCGAGCCCTCGGAGTCCAGATCTCGGCGCAAGCGATCGCGTCGCCGCCGCCGTACACCGGAAGACGGACGAGCGCCCACGCATCGTGGCCGGCGGCGACCGGAAGCCGGGCAGTAGGCAGACGACGGGGCGACGCCCGCAGACCGACAAGCGCCGAAGCTCGACCGCCCGATCGACGGCCCGGCCCGCTCGGCTCTTCGTTTCGCGCTAGCATGGACGGATGCGATGGCGATCCTTGTTGCGCACCGTGATGCTCCCGGTCATCTCGCTCGGGGTCACCGTTGGCGCATCGACGCCACAAGCTCGCGCCGACACGTTGTGGACGACGCGAGCGGCGGATGGCACCAACTACATGCCGATCGAAGAACTGTCGTACGAGATCATCGTCGATCGCAACGACGGGCATGACGCGACCGTGCGCCAGCGCGTGGCAATTCACAACGCCGGCCAGCAACGCCAAGATTTTGTGCTGACCCTGGTCACCCCGCGCGCGTGCGAGCTGCGAGGGATGGCGGTCAACCGCGACGGACGGTGGCACGCCGGAGACATCGTCGACGACGCCGGGAAAGCCGCTACACGCCCCAGCGGGGTCGTGCTCGCGCGCACCGTGCCCGCGGCGAAGACGGGACCGCGCGCAGCGGAAATCGTCGGGTTCGGACTGGAGGCGGGCACCACCGTGCAAGTCGAGTTGCTCTATCGAGCGTTCCCGGTGATGCACGGTGACCGGTGGAAGCTCGACTTGCCGCGTCGGGAGATCCGCTCGCCGAACATGGTCCGAGAACGCCGCGTCATCGTCCGGGGACTGAACAACGGCGAGTCATTTTACATCGACGACGGCCCCAACCTCGGCTCGCCGTTCATGTCCACGCGCGCGGAGGACTCCGTCACCGTCGCCTGGCCAGCCCCGACGCGTCGCGGCAAGTTGCTCGATGGTCACGCGGACGCGGTGGCGTACTCGAACGACGACGGCGGCAAGCTGCACGTTTATCTGCGATTGGGTTCCTCCAAGCCGAGCAAACCCGATCACGTCGTCTTGCTGATCGATCGTTCACGCAGCACGTCGCCTCAGCTCGGTTCTCGCGTGCCCGGAGTGCTCGACGCGCTGGCCCGCAAACTCGGTGACCAAGGCACCGTCTGGGCGGCCACGTTCGCCCGCGATGTCGCCCCACTATTTGATCAACCGCTGCCTCTCGCCGCGCCGGGCACTCGTGCGCAGCTGAAGACGGCGCTGCAAGCCGATGACCGAGCCCAAGGAACTTCGCTGGTCGCCGCTTTGGCCCACGCCGAAGCCCACCTGGCGACAACCCGAGCCCGACGCCCGCTGATCGTCGTGGTCACCGACGGACTGGTACCCCGAGCGGCCTCGCTCGACGGCTGGCGCCAGCGCTTGGCGAAACAGCGCGCGGACACCTTGTTTTTGGTCGACGATGCCATCTTGGCGCGGTTCGGCATTGAACCCACGCATCCGATCATCGACGCCGCGGGCCAACTGGGCGCCCGCGTGAGCGTGACCTCCCTCGAGGGGATGCGTCCCGACGCCGGGGACGTCCTGCTCGGCGCGCCGCGGGTCATGGGCGATCTGTCCTTCGCGGTGGGTCCACGGGCGCAACTCCACGGGGAAGTCCCCGCCGGCTTGGTCGCCGGCGGCATCGTCCGGCTCGAGGGGACCTACACGGGCAAGGCCCCCCGCACGATCACCGTGCGCGGCCGCGCCGGGGACAAGCGGGTCGTGGGGCGCCTGCGCGTGCGCGGCCGCGACCAACTGCCGGCGGCCCTTGGCGTGGCGACCGGTCGGTCCACCGATCTCGATGGTGGCTTCGTCCTGCCCACGGATTACCACCCTGCCGATCGCAGCGAAGCTCTGGCCGCGGTCGCGCAGTCGGGACGCGGTGGCTTTGAAGCCCGCGGTCGGCTCGATCAAACGCTGATTCAGCGCTACTTGAGAACCCGGGTTCGGCCGCGAGCACGCGTTTGCTACAACCAAGCCCTGTCGCGCATCAAAGACGTCTCGGGCCGAGCGCAGTTCGAGTTCGAGTTGGGCAAAGGCGAAGTGATGTGGGCGTCCCTCGACTCGCAGGGTCTCAATGGCGCCGATACTCGGTTTCTCGAGTGCTTGTCGAACGCGATGTGGTCCCTTGAGATTCCAGCCGGGAAACTCGACAGCGGCACCTATCGGGTTCGTTACCCGATCGCTTTCACCTTGACTGAAGACCGCGAGCGCTACGAGCTCACCGATGACGACAAGGTCCTCATCGACGTGCTCTTGCGCCGAGCCAACGTCTACGCGCGATAGCTAGCTCCGATGAGCGTAGGCTCGCGTCGCCTACGACCCGGCTCGGTCAATCTGGCCACACGAACTTGAAATGCAGCTCGACGCGATCGCCTAGGGTGATCGCGACCGGACACTGACGGCCAGCCTCTTCCAACACGGTACGGGCGGACTCTTCGAGCCGCTGCGGAAAACGGATCTCGAGGTCGAGGCGACCCACTCGGCGGGCCGGTGCAGCCACCATATGCTTGTCGACCGTCGCCTGGACTCCATCGATGTTCCAGCCGTGCTGTTGCGCTGCAATCCCCATCACGGTGACGGCACAGGTGCCGAGCGCCGTGGCCACGAGGTCGGTGGGCGAAAACGACTCGCCACGCCCGCGGTTGTCCGTCGGTGCATCTGTCGTCAGCTGCTGGCCTGATGGAGTGTGCTCCGCCTGGCATCGCAGTCCACCGCTGTATTGGATCTCGATCTTCACCATCACTCGCCTCGCTGTCTATCGAACTACCTAAGCGGGACGAGGGCCGTCAAGCGACGGTTGCTCGAAACCACCGCGGTTCGGCAAGCGAAGACCCAGGTGGACCGCGTCGTGGCTGAGAATCTCACTGGCGGCGCGCGGCGCCACGGCTGCGTGCCGCGATGCTCGGCCGGTGACGCAGTTGTCGCGATTGCGCGAACCGGCCCACGCCGCCCGGATGACGGAACGCGCTTCTCTCGTTCGGTGATGCTTGGCGCCGAGTGGCCGTCGACTGACGCTTACGCGGATAACCAGGTTCTATCGCGAGGCAATCGTGCTACGTCGACAGCCCGCCATGTCTCGCCGCCTGCACGATGCCTTCGATATCACCGCGTTCCGCCCTCTCGCCCATGCGTGGGTGGATCAGGTTTGCGACTATCTGCAACGAGCGCAAACCGACCCCGCGTTGCCCGTCCTCGATCAGCAGCCCCCGCGCCGCCTCCTTGACGATCTGCCCCGGATCACACGAGAGCCGACGCAGCAGGCACTCGAAATCGCGCAGAAAGTGATGGATGCATCGACGCACGTGCACCATCCTCGCTACGTCGGCCATCAGGTCGCGACGACCGCCCCCCTGACCGCCCTCACGGAGATGCTCAACGCCGTGCTCAACAACGGCATGGCCGTGTACGAGATGGGACAGCTCCAGACCGCCATGGAACTGCGGGTCGTCGAGTGGATGACCAGCGCGCTTGGCCTGGGCGCCGAGGCCAGCGGCATGTTGACGTCGGGCGGCTCGTTGGGGAACTTGACGGCCCTGGCCGCCGCCCGCACTCGGGCTCAAGCCGGGACGGGAACCGGCGAGCGTTTGGCGATCCTCGTCTCCGATCAAGCTCACTACTGCCTCAGCCGCGCCGGCCGCCTCCTCGGCTTCGAGCCCGACGCGGTGATCGCCGTCACATCGGACGATCGGTTCCAGTTGCGGAGCGCCGCGGTCGAGCGATCGGTGGCCGCCACCCGTGCCCGAGGCCTGCGCCCGATGGCGCTCGTGGCCAATGCGTGTACCACCGCAACCGGCACCTTCGACCCCATCGATGAACTCGCAGACTGCTGCGAAGCGCACGAATTGTGGCTCCACGTCGACGGCGCGCACGGGGCCTCCTACTGCGTATCGCCCACCGCCCGCGACCACCTGCGGGGCATTGAGCGGGCCGACTCGATCGTGTGGGACGCCCACAAGATGATGCTGATGCCCGCGCTGATCACCGGCGTCTTGTTCCGCCGCGCCGAAGACCTCGCCGCCGCGTTTCAGCAAGACGCGAGCTACCTTTTCGTGTCCGATGACGACGAACGCGGGTTCGACCTCGGTCAACGGACCGTCGAATGCACCAAGCGGGCGATGGGTGTGACGGCCTATGTCACCTTGAGCACCCTCGGCGTCGACACCATCGTCGACCATCTTGAACATGGACTGACCCTGGCCCGCCACCTTGCCCGGCGCGTGGAAGAGGCCGAAGACTTTGAGCTGGCGACCCCGCCCTTCGCCAACATTGTCTGCTTTCGCCATCGACATCCCGGGCTCGACAATGAGTCCCTCGATCGCCACCAAGCCGATCTGCGTGCCCGGCTGGTGGCATCCGGCCGGTTCTTCTTGGTGCAAACGGCACTTCGCGGACGGCTCTATCTGCGTTGCACATTCGTCAACCCGCATACGACCTGCGACGACATTGACACCCTCCTCGAGTCCCTCCGTGAGGTCGCGGCGGGTCGCTGACCCGAGCGACGTGACCACCCCGCGTGGGCGCTGCGCCGGCGCACAATTGCGTGGCGACCACGCATTGCGCCAGACTCCGTACAACCGCGAACCGACTCGGTCGCAGCGAGACTCCGCCTCGCCCATCGCCCCGCGGCTGGGTTCCACCCCTTCTCGCGCTGACTTGCTCACGCATATCAGTTGCGCACCGAAGTGGAGCCGACGCGAGCGATCGGTTTTTCTGCGCAGCAACCCCCGGCTGGCCCGGGCCGGAGGCCACGACATCGCGCCGGTCGTGTACAGTCGGCGCATGAGGATCACCACACCACTTGCATCCCTGCTGGCCGCCGGGCTGTTCACGACCGCTTGTGGCGGCCCACCGGAGAAATCCGGCGACAAAAAAGTCGCCAAAGCCGACAAGAAGGCCGACAAGAAAACGGACAAGAAGGCCGACAAGAAAACGGACAAGAAGGCCGACGACAAGGCCGAAAAAAAAGCCGACGCCAAGGCTAAGACGCCTGAGCAAGAAAAAGCCGAGCGGCTCGCCAAGAACAAGGAGCGACTGGCAAAGTTCGAGACAGCTGCCGCGGAAGAAGCCAAGCGTTTCGACGATACTCTCAAGGCCGAGATCAAAAATCTCCTCGAAGCCAAGCACAAAGACCTTGGTTCGGCGATCACGGCGGCGATGGCCGGCAAGCACCGCAAGCCCGGCAACAGTGACCGCGACCAGTACCGCCACCCCGCAGAGACGCTGGCGTTTTTCGGGCTCAAGCCCGACGCCTCGGTTGTGGAGTTCGGCGGCGCCGGTTGGTACACCGAGATCCTCGCACCGGTGCTCGCCAAGTCGGGCAAGCTAGCGGTAACCAGCGGCGATCCCAACGGACCACTCGAGGACGGGTCGACGGTCTACGCCAAGCGCTCGCAGCTGTTCTTGTCCAAGTCGCCCGAACTGTACGGCAAAGTTGAAACGCGGATCAGAAAAGGCGATGCCCCACCCGAGCTCGGCGCCGCCGGAACGGTCGACCTCGTCCTCGCAACTCGCGAAATGCACGGGTGGCATGAGGACGGAGCGCTTGCGAAGAACGTCGCGGCCGTTTTCGCCGCGCTCAAGCCAGGCGGCGTTTTCGGCGTGGTGCAACACCGCGCCAAGGAAGGCGACGATCCCAAGGCCGCGGCCGACAAGGGGCGACTCCCCGAGGCCTGGTTGATCAAGCAGGTCGAGGCGGCCGGGTTTAAACTCGAGGCCAAGTCGGACGTCAACGCCAATCCCAAGGACACCAAAGATCACCCGGAGGGCGTATGGACATTGCCGCCTTCGCTCGCGCTGAAGGACAAAGACAAAGCCAAGTACACGGCAATCGGCGAAAGTGACCGAATGACGCTCAAGTTCGTCAAGCCTCCAGGCTAGTCGCGGTTCCGAAACCCGCACGGGTTCGACGTGCGGCGCGGGGCCTCCAACGAAGCAGGCGACCGCACCCGCGGTCCCAAGCCGGCGCCCCGCACTGCTCGAGCCGGCGCCCCGCACTGCTCGAGCCGGCGCCC